>NZ_JBKFAV010000149.1:0-357 GCF_053345825.1 Methylobacterium sp. C33D | reverse complement strand
CGCCCTGGCCGCGGACCCGTAAGACAGGTTGAGGACAGTGACGAGGATCCCGACGCTCACGAGCACGCCGAGCGCGGCCGCGCCGAGCAGCACGGCGGTGATCAGCCGGTTGCGCCGCAGATCGGCGGTGGGCGCCCGGATGAGGTCCCGGTTGTGTTCGGCGAGACCGTTCCGCGCCGCCACCAGCTCGTTGTACATGTTGGTGATGGCGTTGGTGGACATGTACACCAGCAACAGGTGGACGACGAAGTCGTCGTCCGTCGTGGTGTTGAGGGCGGCCGCGATCCGCACCGCGAGCTGGCGCCCCCAGGGCTGGAGATCGCGGCCGTGGACCGACCGGTAGAACCGCTCGAGGTT
>NZ_JBKFAV010000148.1:0-358 GCF_053345825.1 Methylobacterium sp. C33D | reverse complement strand
CGGCTTCCTGGGCGCCGCGGGCTCGACGCTGCTCGCGGTCGCGGTCATGCCGGACGGCAGCGTGACCGGGCGGGCCTGCGCGCAGATGCCGAAGGCGACGAAGCCCGAGACCTTCGCCTCCCTCGTGCAGATGTCGCGCGACTGCTACCCGCACGACCGCGTCGCCGACAGGTACTACGCCGCCGCGGTGCAGATCCTCGACGACGCGGCGCGGACCGCTCCAGGAGAACTGACGCTCCTCGAGGACGGGATGGCCGCGCTCAACCGGCCGGCCGTCGAGAGGCACCGCCTGCCCTACGCCAAGGTTCCGCAGGACACGGACCGGGCGGCCCTCCTCGAGACCATCGAGCCGACCCCG
>NZ_JBKFAV010000147.1:0-360 GCF_053345825.1 Methylobacterium sp. C33D | reverse complement strand
CGCTTCATCGTCGCCGAGCAGCGCGACCAGCTCGGTCTCTCGGCCGACATCCTGCTGGAGCCGCAGGGCCGCGACTCCGCCGCGGCGGTGGCGGTGGCGGCGCTGCACGCCGCCGCCAGCGGCCCGCAGGCCGTGGTGCTGATCATGGCCGCCGACCACGTCGTGCCCGACACGGCGGCCTTCGTGGACGCCGTGCGCCGCGCCGCCGCCGGGGCGCGCGCCGGCTACACGATCACGCTCGGCATCGAGCCCGACCGGCCGGCCACCGATTACGGCTACATCCGCCGCGGCGAGCCGATCACCGAGGCCGAGGGCGCGGCCCGCGTCGCCCGCTTCGTCGAGAAGCCTACCCAAGCCGGC
>NZ_JBKFAV010000146.1:0-364 GCF_053345825.1 Methylobacterium sp. C33D | reverse complement strand
AACCTGCTCTCGCTGCAGGATACCGCCCAGCTGATGGCGACCACCCAGAACCGGCTCGCGACCGGCAAGACGGTCAATTCCGCCCTCGACAACCCGACCAACTTCTTCACCTCCCAGGCCCTCGACGCCCGCTCCTCGAGCCTGAACACCCTCCTCGACGGCGTGTCCAACGGCATCCAGTCGATCCAGGCCGCCAACCAGGGCATCACCTCGATCCAGAAGCTCGTGGATCAGGCCAAGTCGATCGCCAGCCAGGCGCTCTCGACCCAGCTCTCCACCACCGGCACCGCCGCCAACGCCTACAGCGCCAGCACCGCCTCCCAGACGGTCCTGCTGACCATCAACGGCACCTCGGTCTCCGCCA
>NZ_JBKFAV010000145.1:0-371 GCF_053345825.1 Methylobacterium sp. C33D | reverse complement strand
TACGGCGACATCGGCACGAGCCCGCTCTACGCGTTCAAGGAGGCCGTGAAGGCCGCGACCAGCGGCGGCGCCTCGGTGCCGGCCGCCGCCACCGGCGCGGTGTCGCTGATCCTGTGGTCGCTGATCCTGATCGTGTCGCTGAAATACGCGGTGCTGATCCTGCGCGCCGACAACCGGGGCGAGGGCGGCATCGTCGCCATGCTGGCGCTGCTCGGTGCGCGGCAGGCCCGGCCGGGGACGTGGAAGGCGCTGCTGCTGGTGGTCGGGCTGGTGGGCGCGGCCCTGCTCTACGGCGACGGCGCGATCACGCCGGCGATCTCGGTGCTGTCGGCGATCGAGGGGCTGAAGATCGACGCGCCGGCGCTCGGGCC
>NZ_JBKFAV010000144.1:0-376 GCF_053345825.1 Methylobacterium sp. C33D | reverse complement strand
CTCCATCGGGAACGTCCGGTCGGTTTTACTTGATCAGGGCGAGGAGAGCCTTGCCGGCCTTGGAGTTCAGCTCCTTGGCGTCGGGCGTGCCGTCGTTGTCCGGGTCGGCCAGCTTGAAGCGCTCGGCGACGGCCGCGAGGTACTCCTTCTTGTCGAGGGTGCCGTCGCTGTCCGGATCGGCCTGCTTCACGCCGGCCGCGCTCAGGCGGCCCTTCAGCTCCTTGGCGTCGAGCGTGCCGTCCGAGTCTTTCTCGAGGCGGACGAAGGTCGCCGAGGCCACCGCCTCCACCTCCTTCATGTCGATCGTGCCGTCGCTGTCGGTGTCGATCATCTTGACGGCGCTCGCCCCGCTCATCGGCTTGGCGAACGCGGCCGG
>NZ_JBKFAV010000143.1:0-380 GCF_053345825.1 Methylobacterium sp. C33D | reverse complement strand
CGACGGGGTCGCATCGTGAGCAGTCCTCAGCAAGCCGGGAGCCCATTGCGCCTGGGACGGGGCTGAGCCACAATACGACAGCGATACTCGAATTTTATTTATTCGGAGCCGTTAATGCCGCAAGAGGTCACCCTTCGGACAGTCGGCGAAGTGTTTTCGGAGCTTCGTCTGAGCAATACCGATCGGTTCGGCGAACAAACAATATCGGGCTGGGCATTCAGGGGCCACTCAGATGCTGACTGGCCCCTGCTGCCAGCAGTTTGGCGCGACGACTTTTTGACCGAAAAACATCCGTATCCTAATGATCTCCTGAAAAATCTAGCGGCCGACAGTGCTGCCAAACAAACATCTAGCCCTACTGTGACCGATCTAATCCGGCG
>NZ_JBKFAV010000142.1:0-381 GCF_053345825.1 Methylobacterium sp. C33D | reverse complement strand
GAGCCGGTCTGCAGCACGTTGATCAGCTGCTTGGAGAAGTCCTGGCGGTTCTGAACCACCGACAGGTTCGAGCCCAGCGTGCTCGCCGCGGAGTTGAGCGAGTTGCCGGCGCTGGTCAGGGTCGCCAGGGTCTTGTTGACGTCCGCGTTCAGCAGGAAGTTGCCGAGGCCGTTCTGGCTCGACGAGTTGTTCGAGCTGGTGATCGACGACAGGCCCAGGCCGCTGGCGGTCGCGTCGACCGAGGCGACGTTGAGGTTCGAGCTGCCGGTGTCGTTGAACTTGATGTTCATGTCATTGCCCTTGCCGGCAATGAGGTTGACGCCGTTGTAGCTGGCGTCGCTGGCGAGCTGGGTGATCTGGTTGAGCAGGTTGTTGTACTGG
>NZ_JBKFAV010000141.1:0-389 GCF_053345825.1 Methylobacterium sp. C33D | reverse complement strand
CCCTGACCAGCGCCGGCAACTCGCTCAACTCCGCGGCGAGCACGCTGGGCTCGAACCTGTCGGTGGTTCAGAACCGCCAGGACTTCTCCAAGCAGCTGATCAACGTGCTGCAGACCGGCTCAGCCAACCTGACGAATGCCGACCTGAACCAGGAGGCGGCGAACTCGCAGGCGCTGTCGACCCGCCAGTCGATGGGCATCTCGGCCCTGTCGCTGGCCAACTCCGCCCAGCAGGGCGTCCTCCAACTCCTGCGCTGAGTCTTGGCCCTGAGATAGAAACGGCGGCCGGGGCGATGCTCCGGCCGTTCGCGTTTGCGGCGCGCATTCTGGAAGTGCGCGAGTTTCCGAAGAAAGTGCCATGACCGACTGCCGCACGATCACAAGGCTTCG
>NZ_JBKFAV010000140.1:0-390 GCF_053345825.1 Methylobacterium sp. C33D | reverse complement strand
TTCGCGGTCCTCTCGGCTTGCTCGGGCGTGAGATAGCCGAGTGCCGAGTGGATGCGTTGCCGATTGTAGTAGCCCTCGATGTAGGCGAACAGATCGCGCCGCGCTTCATCCCGGGTCGCCCATCGTCGCTGATGGACGAGTTCGACCTTGAGCGTGTGGAAGAAGCTCTCCATCGGGGCATTATCGTAGCAGCAAGCCGTGCGGCTCATCGACGGCTTCGCCCCCATACCGGCGAGCTGTCTTCGGTAGGCCTCGGCTGCGTACTGGCTGCCGCGATCCGAGTGGCAGATCAGCCCGGCGGCCGGCCGCTGCCGCTGGGCGGCCATCATCAATGCCGCTACGCTCAGCTCGGCGCGCATGTGATCGCGCATCGACCAACCGACGATCTTG
>NZ_JBKFAV010000014.1:0-159163 GCF_053345825.1 Methylobacterium sp. C33D | reverse complement strand
GTGCCCGAGGCGGTGAAGCCCAGCGCCGTCTGGCTGCCGGAGTTCTGGAATTCGACGTCGGCCTGGGCGTTCAGGACGATCTTGGTGCCGGTGCTGTCGACCGAGAAGATCGCGCCGGCGCCGAAGGAGCCGCTGGACGAGGTCGAGGCCGAGCTGACCGCCGAGTTCAGGGCCGCGACGGTGGCGCTGATGCTCGAGGAGGCGGCGACCGTGGCGGAGACCGAGGTGCCGTTGATGGTCAGCAGGACCGTCTGGGAGGCGGTGCTGGCGCTGTAGGCGTTGGCGGCGGTGCCGGTGGTGGAGAGCTGGGTCGAGAGCGCCTGGCTGGCGATCGACTTCGCCTGGCTGACCAGCTTCTGGATCGAGGTGATGCCCTGGTTGGCGGCCTGGATCGACTGGATGCCGTTGGACACGCCGTCGAGGAGGGTGTTCAGGCTCGAGGAGCGTGCGTCGAGGGCCTGGGAGGTGAAGAAGTTGGTCGGGTTGTCGAGGGCGGAGTTGACCGTCTTGCCAGTCGCGAGCCGGTTCTGGGTGGTCGACATCAGCTGGGCGGTGTCCTGCAGCGAGAGCAGGTTCTGGCGCGTCGCAGCCGACAGGGTGATCGAAGACATGATTTGCTATCTTTCTGAGTCAACACGCCGCTTCTGCGGCAATCTCATGAGCAATAATGACGATGTTCGATCAAGCTCAATCTAGAAACAATTCAGAAATTGAATTAACAAAGTAAACAGGTCAATAACGAGTGCCGATATATTAATTTTTCTCCTGGTAGAATACGCTCTGCATTGATCGACCAGTGGTTGATATTTTGCAACCCGAGCCGGGGCAAGCGCAACGAAACCAACCCTACGTGAAGTCAGCAGCGCCTGTGAGCTATGTGGATTTGCTGCATCAGGTAGATGCTCACTCGGCGGACCGCTCAGCCGCGATATGGGACGGCATTCGTTGAGCTGCCGTCGGAAAAGCCAGAGCCGCCTCGCCGAAAGCCGGATCAAGCATTCTTCTTGCTCGGTGCCTGGATGTGAGGCGGTCACTGAAGGTAATGAGTGGCCTTCGACAGTTGGGATATTTGAGACCAAGACCAAAGAGCGAAGCTTGGTTTGCTGCAGCTGTCGCTCAAAAGCAGACCAGCGGGAATCCACCCATCAGAGACGTTCGCCGGGGCGCGGGTCGGCGGCCAACGATGGCCGAAAGCGGAACGACTGCTTCGGAGAAGGGCGGCTGCAAAGACCGACAAACCTCTGCTCACCCAAGGCTGCCACAAAGGTTGACGTTGGCGCATCCACGAAGCGCCGCTTCGTGAGATGCCGGCCGAGTCGAGCGCGCCGAGCGCTGGCCGCTCGGCAAGATCTCGTCTGGTCAGCCCGCGTCGGGGCCCTCTTCTTCGCGCGCTGTCGTGACGGCCTCTAGCGGCTCGACGTGCTCGTCGGGCCGCAGTACCACGACCTTGGTGTTCACAGGCACGCGCTCGTAGAGGTTGATGACGTCCTGGTTGAACATCCGGATGCAACCGGACGAGACGTTCGTGCCGATGGTATGCGGCTCGGTCGTGCGGTGAATGCGGTAGAGGGTGTCCCGGTCTCCGTCGAACAGGTAGAGCGCGCGTGGGCCGAGCGGGTTCGTTAGGCCCGGCGCCATGCCGTTGCGCCAAGGGCCGTTGCGCTCGGGCTCGCGCCGGATCATGTCAGCAGTCGGCGTCCAGCGCGGCCATTCCGCTTTGCGCCTGATCTCGGCGGTCCCGTTCCAGGCGAGACCGGCCTTGCCGACACCGACGCCGTAACGCAGGGCCCGGCCGTTCTCTCGTACGAGGTAGAGAAACTTGTTGCCCGGATCGACGACCACGGTACCCGGCGGCTCGCTGCGCGGGTATGCGACCTCCTGGCGGAAGTAGCGCGGATTGACCTCGCGGATGTCGGTCGCCGGCAGCGGGAAGCGCTCGGTGGGGTTCGCCCCGTACATGGCGAGAAAACTCGGGTGCATCGGCGCGACGCTGGCGATTGCCCCAGCGTCACGATCGGTCGCCATACAACCCGCCGCCAGCAGCGTGAGCGACAGCACGGAAACGCCGCGCAGCGCTCGGGCACGGGACGGGTGCAGGCCGTCGGAGAGGTGCTTCGTCATGGCTCTGTACTCATGTCCAGTCATAGCTTCGCGCTTATTCAACGGCCGTCACATTTTTTGCTGTTCCGATGTCGGGCACAAAGATATTCAGATAATATCCAGAGTAAATTATTTACATAACTCGATCATTTATTTAGCATGAAGGCTGCATCGACAGTGCGTCGACCTTGATAGCTTAGACGAGACGGAGATCTCGCGTTTACCTCTGAAGACGTCCGCGCCGCTTACGCGTGAACCGGCCGCTTCGAGCAAGCGACGGGCATGCTCGGCGACGGGCGGGTCATCGTGGCCCCGACGGCCGACATCGAGGCCCGCTGCAGTCTTCAGCCTTCGTACCAACGGAGAGCAGAGGGTCGAGAGGTGGCGAGCAAGACGGGGGCGACGAGCTCGGGGCCGGGTTGGCGGCCCTTGTGCTGCGCTGTTGTCTGCCCCAACCGTCACACGAGGCGCCCACCAGCTCACAAAGTGACGGTGCTTTACCGGTAGTGGGCTGCCGAGGGCCAAACTCGCCGGCCGGGCTCCCGGCGTTTTTACCGCGGACACGCAGGCCGTGGCTTGAGGCGCGGAACGCCGCGACCTTCCTGGGCGAACCCCAGGATCGATGCGCGCGTCGCTTCAACGAGTCCGGGATCGCGGAAGCCTTCCTGGTGCAAACCGCTTGTCTCCTACTTAATCCTCGTCCTGCCATCTGCGCAGATCAGTTTGGTCATGATAGGCCATTGGGTCCGGCGTTGTGATGAACTCCACCGTCGTGCCCCAGGGCATGCGGCAGTAGCAGACCTTGTTTCCCGGCCCTTTCTCGGTTGCATAGGGAATGGCGCGTGGCGCGGTGAGGGGGGTACCGCCGGCCTTTGCGAAGCGCTCGACCGAGGCGTCGATGTCGTCGGTGTAGAGACCGAAGTGGGTGATGCCGAAATCGCTCGCTCGGACCGGCTGGGCCTGTTCGGGGCCGTGCATCTCGAAGAGCTCGATATCGGGTCCGATTCCGATCCTGACCATCGCCTGCCCACGCACGACTGTTCCAGGGAATGCGCCGACGGCCCGCTCGAATTCGGGCCCCTGCCGCGGCGAGTCCTGCGGTCCGAAGGACTGATAGAGCACTTGGCCGCCCAAAGCTTCCACCAGGAACGATTTTGCTGCTTCGATGTCGGGCACCGTGATGCCGATATGATTGACCCCGCGAGGGACGGGTGCGGTCATGTTGGCTTTCCTTTCGTGATCGATCGCGATCCGCCCGGCCGACGACGACATGGGCGTGGAGTTTCAATTGGTCTTGAGGAAATCGATCAGGGCGGCCGCGACTTCGTCCGGCCGCTCATCCGCGACATAGTGGCTGCACCGCGCAATCGAGCCGCCCGTCACGTTGATCGCGAATTCCTTGAGCATCGGCACCATCTGCGCACCAAATCGCTGGTCTCCGCCGAGGCCGAGAACCGGCATTTCGAGCGGCTGCTTCTTGTACTCGAGCGCAGCCGCATGGTCGGCGCCGAGGGTGCGATACCATTCCATGCCGCCGCGGGTGCGGCCGGGAAGCGCCATCGCTTTCGCGTAGATCTCGATGTCCGCCGGATTGAAGGTGCTGTGATCGTAGAACCGCTCAGCCATGAATGTCGAAACATAGTCGTACTCGCGGCTATGGATCAGACGCTCGGGCAGATCCCGGTTCATATGAAAGCTGAAATGCCAGAGCCTCGCGATCGTCGCCTCCCACCCGGTCCAGCCGGGAAGCGGAACGTCGAGGACAGCGAGATGCGTGACAGCCTCTCGATGACGGGCTGCCTGCGACAAGGCCACCATGCCGCCGATGTCGTGTCCGCACACGGCGTAGCGGTCGTGGCCGAGGGCAACCATGACCTCGTACGCGTCCCGCGCCATCGTCGCCTTGTCATAGCCGTCGCGCGGGCAGGCGGAAAAGCCCGCGCCGCGCAGATCCATGGCCACCACGCTGAAATGCTCGGCCAGCAGCGGCATCACGTGGTGCCATTCCCACCATGTTTCCGGCCAACCATGAAGGAGCAGGATCGGCGGCCCTGAGCCTCCGGTAACGGCGTTGATCGTGATGCCATTCACTGGCACCAGCTGCTGGGTAAACCCTTTCAGAGTTGCGATCATGATCGCTCCCCAATCGATGGTGACGGTCCAGCAAAGCTCACTTTCAGCGCTCAGTGCTCGCTAGAAGCGGCGGCGAACGCGATGTTACGAATCGTCATATCGGCCATGATCGACCAGTCCTTCTCTCCAAGGCCCGCCAAGACAGCTCTGGTAAGTCCCTCGCGGACAGCTTCAAGCATCGGGAGCGTGCGCCCGGTCTGGTTGCCGGCCTCGATTGCCAGGCGCATGTCTTTGAGCGCGAGCTTGGCTTTGAAACCGGGCTCAAATGATCGGTTCGTGATCTGCGCGCTGTAGCTCTCATAGGCGCGGCCCGAGAAAAGCGTGCCCAGGATGAGTTCAAAGAAGTCCGCGCGGTCCAAGCCGACGCTCTCCGTCAGCACGACACCCTCAGCCATCACCTCGATAGCCATGGCAATCATCGCGTTGCAGGCGATCTTGGCAGCGTTCGCGCGCGCGGGATCCTCCCCCAACTTCCAGACCTTCTTGCTGATCGAAGCGAGCAACGGCTCGACCGCGGCAATCGCATCGGCCTTCCCAGCTGCCAGGATGTTGAGCTGGCCGTGCGCCGCTACGTTCGGTCGCCCGAGCACCGGCGCGGACACATAGCCGAGGGCCGCTTTTTCGTGCAGCAACTCCAGTTCTCGCGCGAAAGCGATAGAAATCGTCGATGTGATGACATGGGTCAGCCCCGGTCGCGCCCTTGCGAGCAGCCCGGCATCGAGGATGACCTCCCGAATGGCAGGATCGTCGGACAGCATCGTGAAGACTGCGTCGGCCTGGAATGCATCCGCCGCGAGCGGGACCAGCGTTATCCCGTGAACGCGATCCTGGGCGATCCTGCTACGGTTCCAGGCTCGCACCTCATGGCCTGCCTTCGCCAAGTTCAGGGCCATGGCTGAACCCATGCTGCCGAGACCGATAAACCCGATCTGCATGATCCATCTCTTGCCGTTCAGATGACAGCTGTGCGCGGGATCGGACGCAGGCCATTGAGCCAGCATCAGGCGGAGACCTGCGCCTTCAAATCTCGGCAGGAACCTATACGGTCAGATTTGTTCTTGTAGTGACGAAACTGTATTCCTCGCGTTCAGTTTTGTGCGGGTGTCGCGATGGAATGGAGTGACGTCAGGGTCTTTCTCGCTGTCGCGCGATCCGGCACGCTCGGCGGCGCCGCGCGTTCCCTTCAGACAAGCCATCCGACTGTCGGCAGGCGTCTGCGCGCGCTTGAGCAGGCGATCGGACACACGCTCTTTCAGCGGACTGCGGACGGTCTCGTCCTGACCGAAGAGGGGCACGGGATCATCGCGCTGGCGGAGCAGATGGAAGAAGGCGCGCTGGCCATGGAGCGCCGGCTCGCGGGGCAGGAGCAGAACCTCAAGGGCAGTCTGCGCATCTCATCGGCGGACTGGTTCGGGGCCTATGTCCTGCCTCCCATCTTGGCGGATTTCTCGAAGGCCTACCCCAATGTCGACGTCGAAATCCTGACTGGCACGCGCCTGTTCAACCTCGCACAGCGAGAGGCCGACGTCGCTTTTCGTATCGTGCCGTTCAACACTGCCGATGTCGTACAGCGTCGGCTCTTCAGGCTCGAATACGGCGTCTACATCGCCGAGGAGGCGCCAGACCCCGGATACGGCGATGGGACGGGTTTCCGGCTGATCACCCATGAGACATCGACGGGGCACTTCCCGGACATCGCGTGGCTCATCGAGAGTTTCCCCAACGCGAGACCGGTCCTGCGATCGAATAACCGCAACGTCCAAGGGCGCATGTGTAAGCAAGGCGTTGGCATCGCGGTCTTGCCGCGAGTCGTCGGCACTCAGATCCCTGGTATCCGCAGGCTGGAAATGCCGACGCAACCGCCCGCGCGAGATATCTGGATGGGATATCACCGAGATTTGCGGCGTCTTCGGCGTCTTCGTGCGTTCATTTCGACCGTATCGGACCATCTCGTGAACGCGACCGTATGATGTGCTGCCGCGGTCGGTTATCAGATAGCCGATGCGTGTCGGCGTCGAGCCATGACCACGGTGGATTCCCGCTAGTTATTTGCTAGAACACGAACATATGTATTCTCGATGGGGTCACGATCGGCGCCGATCGTGACCCCATATATCGGCGCGTTTCAAGTGATGCTGCAATGACTTAAGCGGGTTTGTGGGAGGGGCATCATTCGGCGCCGATCCACAAAGGATCGGACGGAGGCCGATGCGAAGTTCCGGAACCACATCTCCTCGGCGCAAGAGAGAGACGGTTCGCAGGGCAAGCCCGAGACCAGTTGCTGGCTGCTCGGGCCCAAGGCTGTCCAGGCCGGATCGCTCCATTGCGACTGGTGTCGCGGTAGGGCGATCGAGCTTGCGGGTCACGACTCGAATGCGGTCCACCCCGTCGACAAAAGGTGGAAAACGCACTTCGGGCAGCGGCGCTTCGCGGACAAGGCGCGGTATGCCCTGGTGATATCCTTGTCGGCGCCCGGGCATGCCGTCGATTTGTCCGCCGAGATATCGAACCTCGTCGCGCTGACGGCGGCCAAGATCCTGATCGGCAGATGATGCGTCACACGACCGTGCCGACGGGCATCCCACCAGCGGTGCGCGGAAGGCCTTCCCACCGAACGCGACAGTACGAGCTTCCGTGCGTGCGAATCGAGACCGGAGAGCGCAATCCACTCCTTCACGAAGGAATGACGGTGCCGATGGCGATCGCGGAAACGTGATTCGGCCAAGCGAGTAGTTCAGGCGTGTTGTATCAGCGTTGTATCGGCCCGCGCCGCGACCGTTGAAAGATGCGCGTCACGCCGAGCTCAAGTGATTGCTCCGGCTCGTGAAAACGGCTTGGAGCGGGTACCGGGAATCGAACCCGGGTATTCAGCTTGGAAGGCTGCTGCTCTACCATTGAGCTACACCCGCGCGGGCGGAGCGTTAGCACGCCGGGACGGCCGTGAGAAGGTGGGGCGGGATCGCCGCCGCGCCGGCGACGTCCCGAATCCGCGGCGTCGCCGGCCGGCTCACAGGCACGGATTCATGACCGGCTCGCGCGGGATGGAGAGCAGGTCGTCGACCTGGGCGCGCAGGCCCGCGGCGCCGCCGGTCCGCAGGGCCTCGTACATGGCCTCCGCGTCGCGGCCGCAGACCGCGCCGGGCCGCTGCTCCGGTTCCGTCGTCCCGTCGCGCGGCGGGACGGCCCTGTCCGGGGCGTTGTCGGCGATGAACCGATCGATGCGCGCGACGGCGGCGCGCAGTTCCTGCTGGAAGTCCGGGTCGGCGCCGTCGTGGCACGCCTGTCCGACGGCGCGCATCGCCTGCAGGATGCCGCGCATGCACAGCACCGCACCCTTGCCGGTCCGATCGACCTTCGTGACGGTGTCGCCGCGCCGGATGGTCTGGATCCCGTCCTCGAGCGCCTCCGCCGATCCCGGTCCGGCCTGCCCGGGAGCCTCCGAGGACACGGCCAGGAACGCGCAGGCCGCGGCGGCGCAGCCGACGATCAGGGATCGCGGTCGGGACGGCGTGCGTGTCGTCGGCCGCATGGATCCGGCGCCGTCTCCGCCGCGCGGCCGGGGAAACATCCGCGCCCGGTCAGCCCAGGCCCAGCGCGGCGCGCGCCTCCGCGGGCGTGGCGACGCGGCGGCCGTGGCGCGCCACCGCCGCCGCGGCGAGGCCGACGAGCTCGGCGTTGCTCGCCGCCAGCCGATCCTTCGTCACCCGGATGTTGTCCTCCAGGCCGGTGCGGACCGCGTCGGCGCCGCGGGCGAGCGCCCAGTCCATCACGGTCGCCTGGTTGCGGCCGATCCCGGCCGCCGTCCAGGTCGCCTCCGGCAGGATCCGCCGGGTCTCGGCGAGCAGGATGTCGAGGAGGTGCTCCTCGGCCGGCATCGCGTTCTGGACGCCCAGGACGAACTGCACGTGCGGGCGCGCGTCGATCAGGCCCGCCTCCACGAGGCGCTTGGCGCCGTGCAGGTGCGAGAGGTCGAAGATCTCGATCTCGGGCCTCACGCCGTACTGCTTCATCTGGCCGGCGAGGTCGGTCACGAGGCTCGCGGAATTCTCGTAGACGATCGTCGGGAAGTTCACCGAGCCAGTCGACAGGGAGGCCATGTCGGGCCTGTGCTTGAGCGAGAGGCCGCGGGCGGCCGGGTCGCGCCCGCGCCCGCCCGTCGAGAACTGGACGATCATCCCCGGGCAGTGCCGGCGCAGCCCCGCCTGCACGGCCGCGAACTTGTCCGGGTCGGAGGAGGGCGACTCGTCGTCGTTGCGCACGTGGATGTGGCAGAGCGTGGCGCCCGCCTCGAACGCCTGCTGCGTCGATTCGATCTGCTCGGGCACGGTGACCGGAACGGCCGGGTTGTCGGCCTTGCGCGGCACCGAGCCGGTGATCGCCACCGCGATGACTACGGGCGCGTCGCTCGGGGATCCTGCCATTCGCCTGTCCTCCCTGCCTCATCGGGCTTCCGCGACCGGGATAGCGCCGCGGGATCCGGATCTGAACCGCCCGGCGCGGGCGGCAGGTCCGTGCGCGGGACATCTCCGGCCGGATGACAGCCTGGACTTGAGTCTTGCGGGCGCTTGCCGCACCTCTCGACCCGCGAGGCACACGATGAACGACACCGTCCTGGTCCTGAACGGGCCGAACCTGAACCTGCTCGGCAAGCGCCAGCCGGAGATCTACGGCCGCGAGACGCTGGCCGACGTCGAGGCCCTGTGCCGCGAGACGGCCGCCGGCCTCGGCCTCGCGGTCGATTTCCGCCAGAGCAACGCCGAGC
Source organism: Methylobacterium sp. C33D (assembly GCF_053345825.1). Classification (NCBI taxonomy): domain Bacteria; kingdom Pseudomonadati; phylum Pseudomonadota; class Alphaproteobacteria; order Hyphomicrobiales; family Methylobacteriaceae; genus Methylobacterium; species Methylobacterium sp. C33D. Next base: position 150,168 of record NZ_JBKFAV010000014.1, on the reverse strand, counting down.
ACGTGCTGATCGACGCGATCCACGAGTACCGCGTCGGCTCCGCCGGCATCGTCATCAACGCGGGCGCCTACACCCACACGTCGGTCGCCATCCTCGACGCGCTGAACACCTGCGAGGTGCCGGTGATCGAGTGCCACATCTCGAACGTCCACCGCCGCGAGGCCTTCCGCCACCACTCCTACATCTCCCTCGCCGCCACGGCCGTGCTGGCGGGGTTCGGCACGCACGGCTACGCGCTGGCGATCCGGCACCTCGCGCATCTGCGGGCCGGCAGACCTGCTTGAGGCGCGGATAGCGCCGCCGTCAGGGTTGACGCTGGCGGAGACAGGGCGGAGGAGGGCGGTCAGGCCTCATTTCCACGCACGCTCCCCGGCCGGACCGGTCCTCGCGGTCCCGGAGAGCGCCCCAAGCGGAGCCGCACGCCGCATGACCAGTCCCTTCCTGCCCCTCGACCGGAAAGTGATCGCCCGCGAGGCGGCCAAGATGTTCCTCGAGATCGAGGCCGTGCTCTTCTACAAGGACGAGCCGTTCAAGTTCACCTCCGGCTGGGCGAGCCCGGTCTACACCGACAGCCGGAAGATCATCTCGTTCCCGCGCCTGCGCTCGACGCTTATGGATTTCGCCACCGCCACGATCGTGCGCGAGATCGGCTACGAGAAGCTGACCCACATCGCGGGCGGCGAGACCGCCGGCATCCCCTTCGCGGCCTGGATCGCCGACCGGATGATGCTGCCGATGCAGTACATCCGCAAGAAGCCCAAGGGTTTCGGCCGCAACGCGCAGATCGAGGGCGAGATCGTCGAGGGCGCCCGGACCCTCCTGGTCGAGGATCTGGCCACCGACGGGCGCAGCAAGGTCAATTTCTGCAAGGCGCTGCGCGATTCCGGCGCCCAGGTCGATCACTGCTTCGTGCTGTTCTACTACGACATCTTCCCCGACAGCGCCGCGCTGATGCAGGAGATCGGCATCAAGCTCCACTATCTCACCACGTGGTGGGACGTGCTGGCGGTGGCCAAGGAGATGGGCACCTTCGACCCGAAGACGCTGGCCGAAGTCGAGAGCTTCCTCAACGCGCCGGCCGCGTGGTCGGCCGCCCATGGCGGCATCTCCGCCTTCGGCCAGTCCTGAGGAGGGATCGCGATGGGCGTCGCCGAGCTGTTCCCCGCCGAGCGCCAGGCCGCGGAGACGGTCGACCGGATCACGATCCGCCGGCCGGATGACTGGCACATCCACCTGCGCGACGGCGCGATGCTGAAGGCGGTGCTGCCCTACACGGCGGCGCAGTTCGCCCGGGGCATCATCATGCCGAATCTCGTGCCGCCGGTGACCACGGTGGCGGCCGCGCAGGCCTACCGGGAGCGCATCCTCGCCGCGTTGCCGGAGGGCCAGGATTTCACGCCGCTGATGACCTGCTACCTGCGGGACGACACCGATCCGGACGAGATCGAGCGGGGTTTCGCCGAGAAGGTCTGGGTCGCCGCCAAGCTCTACCCGGCCGGCGCGACCACGAACTCGCACGCGGGCGTCACCGACCTCCTCGGGATCGCGCCGGTGCTGGAGCGCATGGAGCGGATCGGCATGCCGCTGCTGATCCACGGCGAGGCGACCGACCCGGAGATCGACATCTTCGACCGCGAGGCCGCCTTCATGGAGGGCAGCCTGATCCCGCTGCTCGGCCGGCACCAGGGGCTCAAGGTCACCGTGGAGCACGCCACCACGGCGGAGATCCTCGACGTGGTCCGGGAGCACCGGACCCGGTGCGCGGCGACGATCACCCCGCACCACCTCGTGATCAACCGGACCCATATCTTCCAGGGGGGACTGCGCCCGCACCTGTACTGCCTGCCGGTGGCCAAGCGCGAGCGGCACCGGCTCGCCCTGCGCCGGGCCGCGACCTCCGGCGAGGCCTGCTTCTATCTCGGCACCGACACCGCCCCGCATGTCCGCGGCGCCAAGGAGGCGTCCTGCGGCTGCGCGGGCGTGTTCTGCGGCCCCTCCGCGCTCCAGACCTACGTGCAGGTCTTCGACGAGGAGGGCGCGCTGGACCGGTTCGAGGCTTTCGCCTCCCTCAACGGTGCCCGCTTCCACGGGCTGGAGCCCAATGCCGGGACCGTCACCCTGGAGCGCCGGGAGAGCCGCATCGCCGAGGCCGTCGCGGTCGACGACACGGCGGTGGTGGTGTTCCGGGGCGAGGAGACGCTGCCCTGGTCGGTGGCCTGACCGCCCAGGCTGAGGACAGCGCACCGTCATCGCGAGCGGCGCGAAGCGGCCCAGGGCAGCGCGACATCGGTGATCGTCGCGCGACACGGGATCGCTTCGCTGCGCTCGCGAAGACGGACATCGGCACTCCATCCAATCAGGCAATGCCATCTTTGCCTGGATCCAACCTCCGGTTACCGATCCTCGGTTGATCCGGAGGAGAGTACGATGCAGGACGCGCGACAGGACGGCATCACCGCCATGGGCGCGGTGGACCTCGCGGCCGCCATCCGTGGCCGGGTCGTCTCCTGCGCCGAGGTGATGCGCGCCTATCTGGAGCGGATCCACCGGATCAACCCGCAGGTGAACGCCCTCGTGGGCCTCGCCGACGACGCCGCGCTCCTGCGGGAGGCCGAGGCCGCCGACGCCGCCCTGGCGCGGGGGGATGCCGTCGGGCCGCTGCACGGCTTCCCGCTGGCCGTGAAGGATCTCGACCCGGTCCGCGGGCTGCCGTTCACGCAGGGCTCACCGATCTTCGCCGACCGGGTCGCCGAGACCGACTCGATCATGGTGACGCGCCTGCGGGCCGCCGGGGCGATCTTCATCGGCAAGACCAACATCCCCGAGTTCGGCCTCGGCTCGCACAGCTTCAACCCGGTCTACGGCGCCACCGGCAACGCCTACGATCCGGCCAAGACCGGGGGCGGGTCGAGCGGCGGCGCCGCCGTGGCGGTGGCCCTGCGGATGCAGCCGGTCGCCGACGGCAGCGACCATGCCGGCTCCCTGCGCAACCCGCCGGCCTTCAACAACTGCTACGGCCTTCGCCCGAGCTGGGGCCGGATCCCCGCCGAGGCCAAGGACGTGTTCAGCCCGAACCTCGGCGTGCTCGGGGCGATCGGGCGCACGCCCGGCGACATCGGCCTGATGCTCTCGGTGCTGGCGGGCTACGACCCGCGCTGCCCGAACGCCATCCGGCAGGACCCGTCCGCCTTCGCGAGCCCGCTCGCCCGCGACTTCCGCGGGACGCGGATCGCGTGGCTCGGGGATTGCGGCGGCCAGATCCCGTTCGATCCCGGCGTGCTCGACGTCGGGCGCGCCGCCCTGGCGACCTTCGCGGAGATCGGCTGCACCGTCGAGGAGGCGATGCCGCGCTACGACATGGAGCGGCTCTGGGCGGATTGGCTGGTGCTGCGGGCACTGACGGTCGCGGCGAATCTCCGCCCGTTCTACGACGAGCCCCGACACCGGGCCCTGCTCAAGCCGGAGGCGGCCTGGGAGGTCGAGCGGGGGCTGGCGCTCGGCGCCGACCGGATCATCGCCGCTCTGGAGGGGCGCACCCGCTGGTACGAGACCCTGCGCCGCTTCATGAAGGCCTACGACTACGTGGTCATGCCGAGCGCACAGGTCTTCCCGTTCGACAAGAGCCTGCGCTGGCCCGAGACGGTCGGCGGCCACGCGATGGACACCTATCACCGCTGGATGCAGATCACGATCCCCGCGACGATGTCGGGCCTGCCGGCCCTCGCCGTGCCGGCAGGCTTCGGCGAGGCCGGCCTGCCCACCGGCATCCAGATCGTCGGCCCGAACCACGGCGAACTCGCCTGCCTGCAACTCGGCGCCGCCTACGACGCGGCGAACAGCTGGGTCCGCCGCTACCCGCCGCCGCTGCGGTGAGCGTGCGGTTCCGGCAGGGAACCGGCGTGGAACCGGCCGGATCGCGCGCACGGATGCGTTGACCGCCTCCACGCACTCCGCTAAGAGGCCCGACGCTTCGCGCGCCGACCGTGAGTCCATTCCGGATCATGGGGCCGCCGCGGGGCGGGTTCGGATATCCGATGACCACGGTCCTTATTGTAGCGGTAGCGTCACCGACGGGGCGGCCCTGAGCTAGGGCCGCGATCCGGGCGGTGGCGCATGCAGGGTCCCTCGGGGCCCTTTTTTGTTGCCCGCGTCCGGGCGGGACGGGACTGAGACAGACGGTTATCCGAGGCGAAAGGCATCTTCGGGCGAGGCGGACACCGCCTCACCAGACGGGGGTGCGGGGAGAGAGGACGGGGCAGGGCGGCGATCGAAGGATCGCGGTGGCCCCGGAGAGCGCGAGGAGACGAGCATGGGCGGCGAGGTCATGACCGGGGCCGAGATGGTCATCCGGGCCTTCCAGGATCAGGGTGTCGACACGCTGTTCGGGTACCCGGGCGGCGCCGTACTTCCGATCTACGACGCGCTCTTCCACCAGAACGCCGTCAAGCACATCCTCGTCCGCCACGAGCAGGGCGCCGTCCACGCCGCGGAGGGCTACGCCCGCTCCTCCGGCAAGGTCGGCTGCGTCCTCGTGACCTCGGGCCCCGGCGCGACCAACATCGTCACCGGGCTGACCGACGCGATGCTGGACTCGATCCCGCTGGTCTGCATCACCGGGCAGGTCCCGACGCACCTGATCGGCACCGACGCGTTCCAGGAATGCGACACGGTCGGCATCACGCGCCACTGCACGAAGCACAATTACCTGGTCAAATCGATCGACGACCTGCCGCGCATCCTGCACGAGGCGTTCTACGTCGCGGCGAACGGCCGGCCCGGCCCGGTCGTGGTCGACCTGCCCAAAGACATCCAGTTCGCCTCGGGCCTCTACGAGCGCCCGGAGATCGCGAGCCACAAGACTTACCGCCCGGCCGTGAAGGGCGATTCCGACCGGATCCGCGCGGCCGTCGAGCTGATGGCGACCGCGCGCCGGCCGGTCTTCTACACCGGCGGCGGCGTGATCAATTCCGGCCCTGAGGCCTCGCGCCTGCTGCGCGAGCTCGTCCGCGAGACCGGCTTCCCGATCACCTCGACCCTGATGGGGCTCGGCGCCTATCCGGGCACGGACGAGAAGTTCCTGGGCATGCTCGGCATGCACGGGACCTACGAGGCCAACCTCGCGATGCACGAGTGCGACGTGATGATCTGCGTCGGTGCCCGGTTCGACGACCGGATCACCGGCCGGCTCGACGCGTTCTCGCCCTTCTCCAAGAAAATCCACATCGACGTCGACGCCTCCTCGATCAACAAGGTCGTGAAGGTCGATGTCGGGATCGTCGGCGACTGCGCCTCCGTGCTCGGCGACATGCTGGAGGCGTGGCGCGCCCTGCCGTCGCGGCCCGAGAAGTCGAACCTCGATCCGTGGTTCCAGAAGATCAACGCCTGGAAGGCGCGGGACTGCCTCGCGTACTGGCCGTCGGGCACGATCATCAAGCCGCAATACGCCGTGCAGCGCCTCTACGAGGCCTGCAAGGACCGCGAGACCTACATCACCACCGAGGTCGGCCAGCACCAGATGTGGGCGGCCCAGTACTTCAAGTACGACGAGCCGAACCGCTGGATGACCTCGGGCGGACTCGGCACGATGGGCTACGGCCTGCCGGCGGCGATCGGCACGCAGCTCGCGCACCCTAACGGGCTCGTGATCGACATTGCCGGCGAGGCCTCGATCCTGATGAACATGCAGGAGATGTCGACGGCGGTGCAGTACCGCCTGCCGATCAAGGTCTTCATCCTGAACAACGAGTACATGGGCATGGTCCGGCAGTGGCAGGAGCTGCTGCACGGCTCGCGCTACTCTCAGAGCTACTCGGAGAGCCTGCCGGACTTCGTGAAGCTCGCGGAGGCCTACGGTGCCAAGGGCATGCGCTGCGAGAAGCCGGGCGACCTTGACGCTGCCATCGCCGAGATGCTCGCCTACGACGGCCCGGTGATCTTCGACTGCATCGTCGACAAGACCGAGAACTGCTTCCCGATGATCCCGTCGGGCAAGGCGCACAACGAGATGCTCCTGTCCGACTACCTCGGCGAGACCGGCGTCGAACTCGGCGACGTGATCTCCGAGGAAGGCAAGATGCTGGTGTGAGGGCGGGCGGCCCGGCGTCACCGCCGGGTCGCGATCCGCCGCTGCGGCGGCGATGGGTCGAACGACGAGGACGAGGCCGGCCATGAACGCGATGAACACCCACTACCCCGATGCCGTCCGCGTCGAGCCGGTGAACCGGCACACGCTGGCGGTGATCGTCGACAACGAGCCCGGCGTGCTCGCCCGTATCTCGGGCCTGTTCTCCGGCCGCGGCTACAACATCGAGAGCCTGACCGTCTCCGAGACCGAGGAGGCGCGCCACATCTCGCGCATCACCATCGTGACGACGGGCACGAACGCCGTGATCGAGCAGATCAAGGCGCAGCTCGACCGGCTCGTGCCGGTGCACCGGGTCGTGGACCTGACGCTCCAGGGCAACGCCATCGAGCGCGAGATCTGCCTCGTGAAGGTGAAGGGCGAGGGCGAGCACCGCAGCGAGGCCCTGCGGCTGGCCGCCGCCTTCGGCGCCAAGACGCTGGACGCCACGCTCAACTCCTTCGTGTTCGAGCTGACCGGCGCCACCGAGGAGATCGACCGGTTCGTGCGGCTGATGAGCGTGATCGGGCTGGTGGAGATCTGCCGGACCGGCATCTCCGCGATGGGGCGCGGGGCGGAGCCGCTGTAGGTCTGGCAGGACGGTCTTGCCTGCACGTGTCGCCGTCGGACGGGCATTCGTCCCTGCGTGTACGCTCCTCAACGGCCGATCACGTCTGCTATGCTGTGTTCTCCACAAGGGAGGCATTGCGATGGAAGCCAAGGTCGTCCGATGGGGCGATGACTTCGCCATCAAGCTCACGCCTGTGGAGGCCGAAGAACTCGGCGTCCGTGAAGGCACGACCGTAGAGGTGAAAAGGGTAAGCTCGCCCGCGCCGCGCCCGGTCGTGAACGGGGAGCCCGTCATGACGCTCGCCGAGATGATCGCCGAGATGGAACGCCTCGGCCCGTCGCATCGGCCGGAACTGGTCGACTGGGGCCCAGACGTCGGTGCAGAGATCATCCGTGACGATTGATCCCGAACCGCTCGAAGCCGGCGCCCTCGTTTGGGTCGATCTCAGGCCGAGTCTCGGCCGCGAGCAGGATGGCGTCCGACCAGCCGTCGTCGTGTCGAGCATGGACTTCCACAAGCTGAACGCAACTGCGATCGTCTGCCCGATCACCGGCAACGTGAAACCGTGGCCGACCAAGGTCATCCTGCCGCCCGGCCTCGCGGTCTCCGGTGCCGTCCTGACCGATCAGATCCGGTGTCTCGATCGCGCCAAGCGCGGCTTCCGTCGTGTTGGAGCTGTAACGGACGAAGTTCTGCTCGCCATCCGTATCAAGCTTCATGAGTTGATCGGGATCGCGGTCGTCCCACCGCTCGCGCCGCACCCCAACCAGGAGTCACAGTGACCGCCCGCACCCTCTACTACGCCCCCGGCGCCTGCTCGCTCGCCGCCCACATCATCCTGGAGGAATCCGGGCTGCCCTACGAGGGCATCAAGCTCGACCTCGCCGCAGGCGACCAGCGGCGGCCGGAATACCTGTCCATCAACGATCGCGGCCGCGTGCCGGCCCTGACCGAGGACGGCTGGGTTCTCACGGAATGCGCCGCGATCCTGCGCCACGTCGCCCGTCAAGTGCCGGAGAAGGCGCTGTGGCCCACGGATCTCCGCGAGCAGGCCGCCGCCGACGAGTGGCTCGGCTGGCTCGCCTGCAACCACCACGTGACCTACGCCCATATCCGTCGCCCGGAGCGCTACACCGACGACGAGAGCGCCTTCACGGGCATCAAGGCCAAGGCGGCCAACACCTATGCGGATCTCGCCAGCATGACCGAGGTGCGCCTCTCGCACGGCGGCTGGGCGGTGGGCGACCGGTTCAGCGTGGTCGATGCCTACCTAATGGTCTTCTGGTTCTGGGCCAACGGGCCCGTGCTCCGGTTCGACATGGCCGGCCGCTTCCCGGCCTGGACCGCCCACGCCCGGCGGGTCGCCGAGCGCCCGGCCGTGCAGGCCGTCTTCGCCCGCGAGGGGCTGCCGCTCCCGCGCTGACCCGGTTCGACCGCGGCCCCCCTTGCCGCGGCCGTCGAATCGGCCTATAGCGCGTACCGTACGGTACGGTACGCCATTCGAGATGATGCAGGCCAGCGCCACAGCAGAGCAGGAAGCCCCGTCGGCCCGCCAGCAGGCGGTGCTGGACGTCGTGCTCGGCCTGATGGTCGAGGACGGCGAGCAGCTCACGATGGATGCCGTCGCGCGCCGGGCGAGTTGCTCGAAGGAGACGCTCTACAAGTGGTTCGGCGACCGGGACGGGTTGCTGACCGCGACGGTGCGCTGGCAGGCCTCCCGGGTCCATGCCGGGCACGATTCCGCGCAGGTGCTCGACGGCGCCACCCTGCGGGAGCGCCTGCAGGACTTCGCCGTGACGTGGCTGGAGGTCATCACCGGCCCGACCTCGGTGGCGCTGAACCGGATCGCCATCGCGCATGCGGGCTCGCGCAAGAGCAATCTCGGCGGCATCGTGCTCGCGAACGGGCGCTTCGCCATCGGCGAGCGGGTCAAGCCCGTGCTGGAGGCGGGGCGGGCCGCCGGCCTGCTCACTTTCGCCGACAGCGAGGCCGCCTTCCGCACCTTCTTCGGCCTCGTCGGCCGGGATATCCAGATCCGGCTTCTGCTCGGCGAGACCCTCGACCTCGACGGGGCCGGGATCCGGCGCGATGCGGGCCGCGCCGTCGAGCAGTTCCTGGCCCTCTACGGCCGGGCCAAACCCGACCCGAAACACCGAACTTAAGAGGAGACAGACATGCGGGTGTATTACGATCGCGACGCCGACCTGAACCTGATCAAGGGCAAGAAGGTCGCCATCGTCGGCTACGGCAGCCAGGGTCACGCCCACGCGCTCAACCTGCGCGATTCCGGCGTGAAGGACATCGTCATCGCCCTGCGCGAGGGCTCCGCCACCGCCAAGAAGGCGGAAGCCGAGGGCTTCAAGGTCCTGTCGGTCGCCGAGGCCGCCCGTCAAGCCGACGTGGTGATGATGCTCACCCCCGACGAGCTGCAGGGCGACATCTACCGCGAGTCCCTCGAGGGCAACATGAAGCAGGGCGCCGCGCTCCTGTTCGCCCACGGCCTCAACGTCCACTTCAACCTGATCGAGCCGCGCAAGGACCTCGACGTCCTGATGGTCGCCCCCAAGGGCCCGGGCCACACCGTGCGCTCCGAGTACCTCCGCGGCGGCGGCGTGCCGACCCTGATCGCCATCGCGCAGGACGCGTCCGGCAACGCCCACGACCTCGGCCTGTCCTACGCCTCGGCGAATGGCGGCGGCCGCGCCGGCATCATCGAGACGACCTTCAAGGAGGAGTGCGAGACCGACCTGTTCGGCGAGCAGGCCGTGCTCTGCGGCGGCCTCGTCGAGCTGATCAAGGCCGGCTTCGAGACCCTGGTCGAGGCGGGCTACGCCCCCGAGATGGCCTATTTCGAGTGCCTCCACGAGGTGAAGCTGATCGTCGACCTCATCTACGAGGGCGGCATCGCCAACATGAACTACTCGATCTCCAACACGGCCGAGTACGGCGAGTACGTCACCGGTCCGCGCATCGTCACGCCCGAGACCAAGGCCGAGATGAAGCGCGTGCTGAACGACATCCAGTCGGGCACCTTCACCCGCAACTGGATGCTGGAGAACAAGGTCAACCAGACCTCGTTCAAGGCGACCCGCGCCAAGCTCGCCGCCCACCCGATCGAGGAGGTCGGCACCAAGCTCCGCGGCATGATGCCGTGGATCTCCGAGAAGGCGCTGGTCGACAAGACCCGCAACTGATCGCTCCGGATCGCGCGGCCCGGCTCTGCCCGGCCGCACTTGGGTGGGGGGCCGGTCACGCGAAGGCGTGGCCGGCCCTTCGCGTTCTGGGTTGCCGGACATGGGGCGTCCCGGCCATAAGCCCCTCAGCGGTCCCACCCCTACGAGGACCGCGGCACGGGAGGGACCAGCCATGGCATCGCTCTATTCCGACGCGCACCGGGCGCTGCAGGAGGAATTCGGCACCACCAAGCTCGCCGTGCGCCTCGACGAGGACTGGGTCCACGAGACGGTCCAGCCGGACGAGGCCGCCTTCATCGGCTCCCGCGACATGTTCTTCCTCTCGACCGTCGATCCGGACGGTATGCCGACCGTCTCCTACAAGGGCGGCCCCACGGGCTTCGTGAAGGTTCTCGACCCGAGCACCCTGGTATTCCCGGGCTTCGACGGCAACGGCATGTTCTACTCGATGGGCAACATCGAGGGGCAGGCCAAGGTCGGCCTGCTGTTCATCGATTTCGAGACGCCGCACCGTGTCCGCGTGCAGGGCCACGCGACGCTGCTGCGCGACGACGCCCTCATGGCCGCGTACACCGAGGCCAAGTACTTGGTGAAGGTCGCGGTCACGAAGATCTGGGTCAACTGCCCGCGCTATATCCACAAGTACAAGAAGCTCGAGCAGAACAAGTACGTGCCGCGGCCCGGCCGCGAGACGCCGCTCGCCGCCTGGAAGCGCCTCGACCTCGCGGGCGACGTGATCAGCGACGCCGACAAGGCGCGCGTCGCCCAGGAGGGCAGGCTGGAGATCTCCGAGTACGAGGCGCTGATGGCCCGCGGCGAGGCCTGAGCCGCTACCGCGCCCGCGCCACGATGAACACGCGCGGGAAGGCGAGCAGGCGCCGCCCGTCGCTGCGCGGCGGGTAGGCCCCGTCGATCGCGCGCGCGTAGGCGTCCAGGAAGCCGGCCTTCGCGTCGGGGTCCAGCGGCTCGAGGAAGGGCCGCAGGCCCGTGGCGCTCACCCAGTCCACGATGGCGGCGGCGTCCGCCATGCGGTGGTGATAGGCGGTGCGCCAGACATCGACGGTGGCGGCCGACGGCGCCAGCAGGTCGTAGTACGCCGCGGGCTCCAGCATGCGCCCGAGGCGGCCGGCCACGGCCGGGTCGCCGATCGCCGCCGCCCACGGGCCGGACGCCGCGACCTCCCGCATCAGCCGGTGGGTCGGCTCGGAGAGGTTGTCGGGCATCTGCACGGCGAGCACGCCGCCCGGCGCGAGGAGGCCGAACAGCCGCGGCAGCAGGCTCGCGTGGTCCGGCAGCCATTGCAGGACGGCGTTGGCGTAGATCAGGTCCGGCGCGCGCTCGGGCTGCCAGGTCGCGGCGTCGGCCAGCGCGAAGGACAGGCCCGGGAGCCGCGCCCGGGCGCTCTCCAGCATGGCGGGCGAGGTGTCGAGCCCGACCACCTCGGCGTCCGGGAAGCGCGCCGCGATCAGCGCGGTGGAGTTGCCCGGCCCGCAGCCGAGATCGACGGCCAGATCCGGCGCGTCGAGGGGCACGCGGGCGAGGAGTTCGGCGGCGGGACGTGTCCGCTCGTCCTCGAAGCGGGTGTAGAGGGCGGGGTTCCAGTCGGCCATCACACCCTCCCGTATCGATCCGTCAGCAGCCGAGCCGGTCGGCGAGGTCGGCCAGATCCCGCGCCGCGTGGGTGACCGGCACCGTCGGCGCGGTCTCGCCGCCGGCCGGGCCGTGCTCGTGCGGGCGGGCGATGTGGGCGGTGGCGAGCCCGTGGCCCGCGGCCGCCGCGAGGTCGTTCGAGTGGGCGGCAACCATCATGGTCTCGCCGGCCGCGAAGCCGAAGGCCGCGACCGCGTCGCGGTAGAGCGCCGGCTTCGGCTTGTAGTCGCGGGAATAGCCGGCGCCGAGGATGGCGTCGAAGATCAGGCCGTTGCGGCGGGCGAGGTCGGCCATCAGCCGGACATGGCCGTTAGAATTCGGTGCCAGGAGGTGCTTCTCGCGCAGGCGCCGCAGCGCGTCCGGCACCTCGGGCCACGCGTCGAGCCGGTGCCACGCCTGGACCAGCTCGCCCTGCACGGCCTCGGACACGCCCGCGATGCCGAACTGCGCCAGCACGCCGGGCAGCGACTCGGCCTGGAGCGTGTCGAGGTCGACGTAGGGCCGGGCGCCGGAGCGTACCGTGTCCATCGAGGGATTGTACCGGGCCCGCCACGCATCCGCGAAGGCGCCGGCATCGAGGCTCGGCGCGACGGGCGCGAGCAGCCGCGCGGCCTCGCGGGCCACGCCGGCGCGCCAGTCGACCAGCGTCCCGAAGACGTCGAAGACCAGCGCGCGGACGGTCACCGCACCGCCTGGAGGCTCGGGCCGCGCCGGACGAAGCCGACGATGTCCTTGACCGCGTTGAGGGTCTGCGCCGCGATGGTCTCGGCCCGGGCGCCGCCGTCGGCCAGCACGGCGTCGATGTGGCCGGGATCGGCGGTGAGGCGGCGCATCTCCTCGGCGATCGGCGCGAGGCTCGTCACCGCGAGGTCGGCGAGCGCCGGCTTGAAGGTCGAGAACTGCGCCCCGCCGAAATCGCGCAGCACGTCCTCGCGGGTGATCCCGGCGAGTGCCGCGTAGATCCCCACGAGGTTGTCGGCCTCTGGCCGCTCCTTCAGGCCCGCCACCTCGGAGGGCAGGGGCTCGGGATCGGTCTTGGCCCGGCGGATCTTCTGGGCGATGGCGTCCGCGTCGTCCGTGAGGTTGATGCGGGCGTTGTCGGACGGGTCCGACTTCGACATCTTCTTGGTGCCGTCGCGCAGCGACATGACCCGGGCGGCCGGGCCGCCGATCAGCGGCTCCGTGATCGGGAAGAAGGCGTCGCCGTGGCCGTGCGCCGTGATCGACGCCGAGAAGTCGGTGTTGAACTTCTGGGCGATGTCCCGGGTCAGCTCCAGATGCTGCTTCTGGTCCTCGCCGACGGGGACGTGGGTCGCCCGGTAGGCGAGGATGTCGGCGGCCATCAGCACCGGGTAGTCGTAGAGGCCGATCGAGGCGTTCTCCCGGTCCTTGCCGGCCTTCTCCTTGAACTGGGTCATGCGGTTCAGCCAGCCGAGGCGGGCGACGCAGTTGAAGATCCAGGCGAGCTCGGCGTGCTGCGGCACCTGGCTCTGGTTGAACACGATCGAGCGCTTGGGATCGATGCCGGCGGCGAGGAAGGCGGCCGTGACCTCGCGGATCTGGCCGCGCAGGGCCTCGGGATCCTGCCAGACGGTGATCGCGTGCAGGTCGACCACGCAGTAGAGGCACTGCGCGTCGCGGTCCTGCATCTCCACGAAACGCTTCACGGCCCCGAGATAGTTGCCGAGATGCAGGTTGCCGGTGGGCTGGACGCCCGAGAAGACCAATTCGGTGAACGCGGCCATCGGCGCCGATCCTGAGCAAGATAAGACCGGGGCTCCGCGCCGTCCGGGCGCGGGGTTACTCGCACCCGCAGGCTGGACCGGTCAAGGATGCGCTCACGGCTCGCGCGAGGGCAGCTTCGCGCTGGGGCAGAGGTCGACCAGGACGCAGCGCCCGCAGGCCGGACGGTGATGATGGCAGACCTTCTGACCGTGCAGCATCAGGATCTCGTGATTGTCGTAGAGGTCCTGCGCGCTCCAGTCGGCGGGGAGCTGCGCCCGCAGGATCGCGTGCGACGGGCCGACATCGACCCGTTTGCCGATCAGCCCGAGGCGCTGGGCGACCCGGTGATGGTGGCTGTCGACCGGCAGAGCCGGCATCCGCAGGGTGGAGAAGGACAGGACCGCCGCGCTGGTCTTCGGCCCGATGCCCGGGATCGCCTGCAGCCATTCCCGCGCGGCCTCGACCTCCAGGTCGGCGAGGAAGGCGAGGTCGAGGCTGCCGCGCCGGTCGCGCAGCGCCCGGAGCACGTCGCGGATGCGCGGCGCCTTCAGCTCCGGCCAGGTCACGCCCGCGATGGCGGCCTCGATCTCCGGCACCTCCGCGTCGATCACGGCCGCCCAGTCCGGGAAGCGCGCCCGCAGGGCCTTGAAGGCCCGGCCGGATTCGGCGTTGCGCGTCCGGTGCGACAGGAGCGAGGAGACGAGTTCGCTGACCGGATCCAGGCTGTGGAAGTACGGGATCGGGCAGCCGTAGACCGGGCAGAGCCGGGCGTGGACGGCGAGCGCCTTCTCGGCGAGGGCCGGATCCGTGACGGCCGGGGCCGGTTTGCGGCGCGGTCGCGGGGCGGTCGCGGTTCTGAGGTCGGCGGCGGGCATGTCGGGCGAATCCGCCAGCCGATGCCCCTGTTCCTGCCGGTACGGGGCAGCGGCGATCTGTCCGCCTCGTCGGGTTCGCGCGCTTCCGGCGGAGAGCAGGGCCGGCGGCGGCGCGCGCCCTGCCCCCTTTCCCGCACGGGAGTAGGGGAGCCGCGCTCGATTCCGAGGCGGTCGTCGGGACCGAAGGGCGGCGCCGCCGGCCCGTGCTCGCCTACTTCACCAGCGCGTAGATGTTCACGTCGAGGCTGTCGTCGGTGCTGTCCTTGAGGTCGGTGGCGTACTCCTCGACGAACCGGTCCTGCACGACGATGTCCTTGGCATCGAGGTAGGCGGTCAGCGTCTCGTAGGTGCTGTCGATCGACTCGTAGGAGCCCTTGTGGGCGAAGCGCAGCGCCTTGCCGGAAGGTGTCGTGCCGAAGCGCAGGCCGTCGGTCTCGGCCGGTGCCGGGCTCGGCGCGGCCGCCACCGGGACCATCGCCTCGAACTCGAAGCCGTCGTCGTCCGTGCGGGTGAAGACCGCGAGCGGCCGGCCAGCCGGCGCGACGCCGAGCTTGGCGAGGTCGGCCTCGATCCGCGCGAAGGCCTGCTTCAGGTTCGGCACGGCCTCCTCCCACTTGGTCTTGCCGGACAGGATCGCGGCGGGCTTGGCCGGGAGGGTGACCTCGTCGACGTCGCCGGGCTCGCCGGCCTTCTCGATGAGCGTGGGCCGGCCGGGGTTCCCCGTGCCCGTGCCCGGGGGCGTTCCCGCCGCCGACTGGCCCGCGGGCGGGGGCGCCACCGACTGCTGCGGGGCCGGGGCCGCGCTCTTGTCCGGGTCGGCGACGGGGTTCGGCGCGGTCGTGGTCGGCAGCGGGTTCGTCTGGGCCGGCGCGGGTGCCGTGGAGGGCGGCGGCGCGGGCTGCTGCTGGGCGGCGATCGGGCCGGCCGACGCGAGCACGAGGGCGGCCGAGAGGGCGACGAGCGGACGAAGGCGGATCACGTAGGCGCTCCGGTCGAGGCCCGCGGATGATCGCGCGGGCTCCCGCCGTGTAACCTAGTGGCGAACGGGACCGCCCGCGAGGGCGCCGCGGACGAGAGCCGCGGGTGCGGCGCATCTGCCACGCCGCGGCACCCCTCGCGCCCGGCGGCCGCTTTTGCGATATAGCCCGCGCCTTCCTCCGATTGCGGGACCGTATGAGCGCACTCGCCCACAGACGCTTCCTGAAGATGCACGGCGCCGGCAACGCGATCGTGGTGCTGGACCTGCGCGGCTCCGCCGCGAAGGTGCGGCCCGAGGAGGCGCGGGCGATCGCGCAGGATCCCGGCTCGACCTTCGATCAGTTGATGGTCCTGCACGATCCCGTGAGCCCGGGCACGGACGCGTTCATGCGGATCTACAACACCGACGGCTCGGAATCGGGCGCCTGCGGCAACGGCACGCGCTGCGTCGCCTACGCGATGCTCGACGACCCGGCCATGGCCCGGCCGGCCGAGGGCGGCCGGCTGATCCTGGAGACCAAGGCCGGCGTGCTCGGGGTGCGGCGCGTCTCCGAGCGGGCCTTCACGGTCGACATGGGCCGGCCGCGGCTCGCCTGGGACGAGATCCCCCTGTCGGAGCCGTTCCCCGACACGCGGCGGATCGAGCTGCAGATCGGCCCGATCGACGACCCGATCCTGCACTCGCCGGGCGCCGTGAACATGGGCAACCCGCACGCGGTGTTCTTCGTGGAGAAGGATCCGGACAGCTTCGACCTCGCCCGGATCGGCCCGATGCTCGAGAACCACCCTCTGTTCCCGGAGCGCGCCAACATCTCGGTGGCGCAGGTAACGGGCCGCGAGACGATCAAGCTCCGCGTCTGGGAGCGGGGGGCCGGGCTGACGCTCGCCTGCGGCACCGCCGCCTGCGCCACCGTCGTGGCCGCCTCGCGCCTGCGGATGATCGGCCGGCAGGCCAGCGTCGCGCTGCCGGGCGGCGAGCTGTTCGTCGAGTGGCGCGCCGACGACCACGTCCTGATGACCGGCCCGGTCGCGCTCGTCGCCGAGGGGACCCTGGCGCCGGAGCTGTTCGACAGCGCGGCCTGATGGCGGTCGAGACCCTCACCTTCGGCTGCCGCCTCAACACCGTCGAGTCCGAGGCCCTGCGGGTCCACGCGGCGGTGGACGGGCGCGACCGGGTGGTGGTGAACACCTGCGCGGTGACCGCCGAGGCCGGGCGGCAGGCCCGCAAGGCGATCCGGCGGATCGCCCGCGAGCGGCCCGGCGCCGAGATCGTCGTCACCGGCTGCGGCGCCGAGGTCGAGACCGAGGCCTACGCGGCCATGCCGGAGGTCGCGCGCCTGGTCGGCAACGCCGAGAAGCTGCGGCCGGAGGGCTGGTCGGCGGCCGCGACCGGCCCGGGCGCCGTCATGGCGGCGCGGGCGGCCGAGCCGACGCGGGTCGAGGCGGTCGCCGGGCACACCCGCGCCTTCGTGCCCGTGCAGAACGGCTGCGACCACCGCTGCACCTTCTGCGTGATCCCGTTCGGGCGGGGCGTCTCCCGCTCGGTGCCGGAGGCGGACGTGATCGCGCAGGTCGAGACCCTCGTGGCGCGGGGCGGGCGCGAGGTGGTGCTGACCGGCGTCGACCTGACCGCCTACGGCCGCGACCTCCCCGGCCCGGCCCCGTCCCTCGGCAGTCTCGCGCGGGCGATCCTCCGGGCGGTGCCCGGCCTCGCGCGCCTGCGCCTGTCCTCGATCGATTCCGTCGAGGCCGACGACGCCCTGCTGGCGGCGATCGCCGAGGAGGAGCGGCTCATGCCGCACCTGCACCTGTCGCTGCAGGCCGGCGACGACCTGATCCTCAAGCGCATGAAGCGCCGGCACCTGCGGGCCGACGCGATCCGCTTCTGCGCGACCGTGCGGCGGCTGCGGCCCGACACGGTGTTCGGCGCCGACCTGATCGCGGGTTTCCCGACCGAGACGGAGGCGCAGTTCGCCCGCTCGCTCGATCTCGTGGCGGAGTGCGGCCTGACGCACCTCCACGTCTTCCCCTATTCCCCGCGCCCCGGGACGCCGGCCGCGCGCATGCCGCCGGTGCCCGCCGAGGCGGTCCGCGCGCGGGCGGCGCGGCTGAGGACGGCCGGCGCCGACGCCCTGCGCCGGCACCTCGACGCCCAGGTCGGCCGCCGCCTCATCGTGCTGGCGGAGCGCGGCGGCGTCGGGCGGAGCCCGGACTTCACCGCGGTGCGCCTGCCGGGCGCCCCCGAGGCGGGGACGTTCCACACCGTCGCCATCGCCGGCCACGACGGGGCGCGGCTCATCGGCGCCTAGCGCCGCCGGCGGCTCAGGCCGGCATCGCCGCGACGGCCTCGGCGACGTGCGGCGGCGGCGGCGCCGTCACCGTAATGGCCTCCCGTTTAGGATAAAGCGGGATCGACAGCGCCCGCGCGTGGAGGTGCAGCGCGCTCCCGCGGGGCGCGCCGCCGTAGACCGGGTCGCCCAGGATCGGCCAGCCGGAGGCCGCGCAGTGCACCCGGAGCTGGTGGGTCCGGCCGGTGACCGGCTTCAGCTCCAGCCAGGTCCGACCCCCGGCGCGGCCGAGCACCCGCCAGTGCGTCAGCGACGGGTCGCCCGCCGGGTCGGCCTTCATCCACCACGAGCGCGGATCGTCCGAGCGGCGCGCCAGCGGCAGGTCGATGCTGCCTTCCGCCTCGACGGGACCACCGGCCACGATCGCCCAGTAGGTCTTGTCGACGGCGCTGCCGGAGAACAGCTTCCCGAGCCGCGCCAGCGCCTTGGCGTGGCGGCCCAGCGCGAGGCAGCCCGAGGTGTCGCGGTCGAGCCGGTGCGCGGCCTCCGGGCGACGGGGCAGGCCGAACCGGAGGGCGTCGAGGTGGTCGGTGAGCGTCTCGCCGCCGCGGGGGCCCGGATGGACCGGCAAACCCGCCGGCTTGTCGATGACGAGCAGCAGGGCATCGCGGTAGAGGAGGCGCGCGCCTATGTCGAAGGCGTTGGACATCCGGATCGGCTAGAGGGTCGGTGTCGGCGGGGCAAGGTGGGGCGAGGACGCGATTTCATGGCGAGCGAGGAGAAGCCCGGCTGGTTCGGACGCCTGTTCGGGCGCAAAGGCCAGCCCGCGCCCGAGGAGAGAGAAGAGGATCAGGGCGAGGACAAGCCCGGGGCCGAGCTGCCGGCCGGGGCGGCCTCGCCCTCCGAGGGGCAGCCGGACTTCGCCACCGCCGCGGACGACGTCGCCCACGTCCCGCTTCCGCCCGAGGAGACCGGGGAGCCGGTCCCGGACGCGGTCGAGGGCGCGGACCTGCTGCCCGTGGAGGGCGAGCCGGAGCGCCCGCCGGCCGGCACCGCCGGCGACGATCCCGCGCACGGCGCCGACCCGGTCGATACCGGCGATATGAACCGGGAGCCGGTGGCGGAGCCGGCTGCCGAAATGCAGCCCGACGACCAACCCGACATCCAGCCGGTCGACAGCGCCGCGGCCCTCGCCCACGACGCCGGCGCCGGGCCGGACCGCGAGCCGGAGGCCAAGGGCTGGTGGAGCCGCCTCACCTCCGGGATGAAGCGGACCTCGTCGGCCCTGTCCGACCGGGTCACGGGCCTGTTCACCAAGCGCAAGCTCGACGCCACGACCCTGGAGGACCTGGAGGACGCGCTGATCCAGGCCGATTTCGGTCTGGAGACCGCGATGCGGGTCTCGGAGGCCGTCGGCAAGGGCCGCTACGAGAAGGGCATCTCGCCCGACGAGGTCCGGGCGATCCTGGCCGCGGAGGTCGAGCGGGCGCTGGAGCCCGTGGCGGTGCCGCTCGCCGTCGACGCGGGCCGGAAGCCGTACGTGATCCTGACGGTCGGGGTGAACGGCGCCGGCAAGACAACGACGCTCGGCAAGCTCGCCTCGAAGCTGCGCGCGGAGGGGCGCACCGTGATGCTCGCGGCGGGCGACACCTTCCGGGCGGCGGCGATCGACCAGCTCAAGGTCTGGGGCGCGCGCACCGGCACGCCGGTGGTGAGCGGCGCGCAGGGCGCTGACGCGGCGGGCCTCGCCTTCGACGCCCTGAAGCAGGCGGGTGCCGCCGGCACCGACGTGCTGCTGATCGACACCGCCGGCCGGCTCCAGAACAAGGCCGGCCTGATGGCCGAGCTGGAGAAGATCGTGCGGGTCCTGCGCAAGCAGGACCCGGAGGCGCCGCACGCCACGCTCCTCGTCCTCGACGCCACGGTCGGCCAGAACGCGCTCAGTCAGGTGGAGCTGTTCTCGCAGGCCGCGCCGGTCACGGGCCTGGTGATGACCAAGCTCGACGGCACCGCCCGGGGCGGCATCCTGGTGGCGCTGGCGGCGAAGTTCGGCCTGCCGGTGCACTTCATCGGCGTCGGCGAGGGCGTGGAGGATCTGGAGCCCTTCGCGGCCCGCGACTTCGCCCGGGCGATCGCCGGACTGGAGAAGGACTAGCACGCGGGCGGCCGCCGCTCCTGGGTGCGCGATGTCATGGACATCGCGCGCTCCGCGTTCCACACACCCCGGCGAATCCCGTCCGACGCCCCCGGCCTACCGTGAGCGCCGCAGCCGAGCCGACCGAGCGTATGCAGATCGAATCCGTCCCCCCGCACCGCCACCTGCCGCCGCTCGTGAAGCTGGCGCTGGAACTCGGGCCGCTGGTGCTGTTCTTCCTCGGCAACGCCTATTCCGAGAAGTTCGGCGTCGCCCCGGACCAGAAGCTGTTCGTGGCCACCGGCGTGTTCATCGCGGCGACCGTGGTGGCGCTGGCGATCCACTACGTGATGGTGCGGCGCCTGCCGATCATGCCGCTCGTGTCCGGCGTGGTGGTGGTGGTGTTCGGCGGCCTCACCCTGGCGCTGCAGGACAAGACCTTCATCATGGTCAAGCCGACCATCGTGAACGCCCTGTTCGGCACCGTGCTGCTCGGCGGCCTGGTCTTCGGGCGCTCGCTGCTGTCGGTGGTGCTCGACTCGATGTTCAGCCTCACCGACGAGGGCTGGCGCAAGCTCACCTTCCGCTGGGGCGTGTTCTTCTTCGTGCTGGCCGCGCTCAACGAGCTGGTCTGGCGGACCCAGACGGAGGATTTCTGGGTCAACTTCAAGGTGTTCGGCATCATGCCGATCACCGTGCTGTTCGCCCTCGCGCAGACGCCGCTGCTGACCCGCTACGAGCGCAAGAAGCCGCAGCCGGAGGCGTGAAGCCCTACTGCGCCGCGGCCACCTTCCCGGCGGCGCGGATCCGCGCGAGCACGCTGGAGAAATTCTCCGGCGTGAGGATGCCGACCAGCTTGTCGCGGATCACGCCGTCCGGCCCGATGATGAAGGTCTCGGGCACGCCGTAGACGCCGAAATCGATCGCCGCGCGGCCGCCGGCATCGGCTCCCACGGCGCTGAACGGCACGCCGTGCCGGCTCAGGAAGCGCTGGCCGGCCTCGGGGTTCGGCTCCTTGTAGTCGATCCCCACGAGCCGGATGCCGGGCTCCTTCGCCAGACGCATCAGCATCGGGTGCTCCACCTGGCAGGGCGCGCACCACGAGGCGAAGACGTTGAGCACCGTGATCTGGCCCTTGAGGTCCGCGCTCGACAGACCGGGCACGGGCGCGCCGTCGGCGGTCAGCCCCGGCACGGCGGGCAGGTCGAAGCGCGGGACCGGCTTGCCGATCATCGCGGAAGGGAGCGCGGCCGGGTCGGCGCCGGAGCGCAGGCGCAGGAACAGCACGGCGGCGAGCGCCGCGAAGACGAGCGCCGGCAGGATCAGCAGCAGCGAGCGGCGGACCGGCGGAGTCCGGCCGGCAGCGTCGTCGAGGGGCGCGCTCATCGCCGGTCCTCGCCGAAGCCCTTGAGGGCGCGCCGCTGCGCCCGGCGGTCGCGCAGGGCGTTGCCCACGAGGGCGACCATCACCGCCGCCGTGAACGCGTAGGCGGCCAGGATGAAGCCGCCGTGAGACCCGAGATCCATCGCGGTCCTCCTAGACCGGCTGCCCGACCGGGATCGCGGCCGGTGTCGGGGTGAGGCGCGGCTGGGCGCGGTCGAGGCCCTCGGCCTCGCGGATCGTCAGCGTCCGCACCCGGCGGCGCATGATCTCGGTGCGCATCGCGTAGAGGTGCAGCGTCATCCCGCCGAGGGTCGCGGCGCCGATCATGACCAGCAGCGGGTGGAGCATCGAGGGGTCGATGGTCGAGCCGCCCATGCGCAGGATCGAGGCCGGCTGGTGGAGGGTCGACCACCAGTTCACCGAGAACTTGATGATCGGCAGGTTCACGGCGCCGACCAGCGTCAGGATCGCCACCGCGCGGGCGGCGCGGTTCGGATCCTCCAGGGTCCGCCACAGGGCGATGATGCCGCAGTAGATCAGCAGCAGGATCAGCATGGAGGTGAGGCGCGCGTCCCAGACCCAGTAGGTGCCCCACATGGGCTTGCCCCACAGCGACCCGGTCACCAGGCAGATCAGCGTGAAGGCGGCGCCGATCGGCGCGGCCGCCCGCTGGGCGACGTCGGCGAGCGGGTGGCGCCAGACCAGGGTGCCGATCGCCGACACGCTCATCGCGCCGTAGAAGAACACGCCGAGCCACGCCGCCGGCACGTGGATGTACATGATCCGCACGGTCTCGCCCTGCTGGTAGTCGGGCGGCACCACGAAGAAGGTCTGGTACAGGCCGACGGCCAGCGTGCCGAGCGACAGGGCCGTCAGCCACGGCACGAGCGCCCCCGACCACCGCATGAAGTGGCTGGGATTCGACAGGCGGGTCCAGAGGGAAGGCGTCATCGCGGCAGCTGTCTCGGACATCGTCAGGGCGGTCTAGCCCAGGGTGCGGTGCAGCAACAATGCGGGTCGGCGGCGCAGGCGGCGGGGGCGCCGGAACGGGATCGTGCGCCGGGCTGGAACCCGAGACGGCGTCGGATCCGACGCGCTGCTGTGGACTGCGCCGACAACCGGCCGTCTTCCTGAGACGTCCGCGACGCGCCTCCTCTCCCGTGCGGAAGGGGGGCCGCGCCGCGCCCGCACGCGTCCGACGATGACGCACCTCCGGAGCCGCAGGTTCTCACCCCTGAACCTTGCGCATCGCGGGCGGATTGCGCATATAGGTGTGAACAAAAAGAGAACGAAAGAGCGTCCCCGATAATAGCTGTGGACGACGCGACCTCATCCTCTCGGAACGAGCGCCCCATGCGAACCGCCGACAAGCAGATCGCCGACATCCTCGTCCGCTACGGCGAACCCTTCGGGGGCAATGTCTGGCGCGTCCAGGGGACCGCCGTCATCTACCACAAGACCCTGGAGCGCATCGCCGCCCAGGCCGGCATCGTGTTCGAGCCGCCGACCGTCATCCGGGCCGAGCGCGACGAGGCCGTGATCCTGGTGACCGGCCGCCTGCCCGGCGCGAAGCCCGGCACCGAGCGGGTCGAGTGGTCCATGGGCGAGGCGCTGGTCAACGTGAACTACCGCGTCTCGGGCAAGCAGGCGGCCTACGTCTACGCCATGGCCGAGAAGCGCGGGAAGGACCGCGTCATCCTCAAGCTCATCGAGCTGCACGGCCTCGTCTACTCGGAGGAAGAGGCCGACGAGTTCCGGGCCCACCAAGTCCCGGTCCGGGCCGTCGACGAGGATTTCGAGGAGGCGCCCGCCTTCGACGAGGTCACCGAGGCCGAGGGCGACCTCAAGCGCCGCATCGACGAGGCCGAGACCATCAACGCGGTCACCGACCTGATGCTGGACGGCGCCACCCAGGCCGTCCTGGCGACGATGCCGCCCGGCACCCGCGACGAGGTGCGCGACTACGCCAAGGCCCGCCTCGTAGCGCTCGGATGGCCGAAGCGCGCCGGACGCCGCAGCGCCGCCTGATCCCGCTCACCCCACCGAAGGAGACCGCCATGCATCGCGCGACGAGCCGCCGCACCATGAAGGCCCGCCGGGACTCCCACCGCGGCTGGAGCATCGAGACCCTGTCGTACAGCCCGACGCGGATCGTCCGCCTCGGCGCCGAGAAGGTCGCGATCCTGTTCCCCCCGGTCGAGCCCGGCGCGGCCTGGCAGCTCTACCCGCATCCCGACACCTTCCCGGGGCTCAACTTCGAGGGGCTGCCCGAGCCGCTGCGCCCCGAATTCCTCGCCTTCCCGGACCTTCCGGAGGTCGAGCGGTTCCTGGGGATCCGCGACGCCGCGCCCGCCGCCCTCGCGGCGTGACACGGGCTCTCAGGGCGCCGGCCACGGCGCGCCGCGATGGAGCGCTCCGGCCTCGTCGGTGAAGGCGCCGTCGGGGCCGTGCAGGATCAGGGGCGGCAGCAGGCTCGGCACCGCGCGGCTGCCGCGGGTCGCCGCGATCAGCACGCGGATCGCGGGCACGTCGCCGCGGGGATGGACCGGGCGGATCGTCAACCCACCGTAGCGGCCCTCTAGGGCGTCGAGGCAGGCCGGGAGGGCGTCCGCCCGGTGGATGAGGCCGAGCTGGCCGCCGGGCCGCAGGATCGCCGTGCAGGCGCGGATCCAGGCGTCGAGATCGCCGCCCGCGAAGGTGTGGGCGGCCGCGCGGCCCGGATGCGGCGAGGCGCGGTGGCCACCGGCGGCGAAGAATGGCGGGTTGGTCAGCACCACGTCGAAACTGTCCGGACGCAGACCGGCGGCGCGGCGTTCCGCCGCGGGGGCCAGCATGTCGGCGACCACGATCTGCGCTTCGATGCCGTTGAGGGCCGCGTTGGCGCGGGCCAGCCCGGCGAGCGTCGGGTCGCGCTCGATCAGGGTCGGTCGGAGGCCCGGCACCAGGGCCGCGCAGGCGAGGCCGACGGCGCCGGTCCCGGCGCCGACGTCGCAGAGCCGGTCCCCGGCCCGCGGCGTGAGCAGCCGCGCGAGCAGCACCGCGTCGGTCCCGGCGCGGTGTGCTCCCCGCGGCGGCTGGTGCAGGCGCAGGCGGCCGCCCAGGAAGCGATCGGCGCCGCCGTCGGCCTCGGCCGTCACGGCTGGCGCAACTCGTGGGCGATGCCGGCATCCGTCAGCAGGCGGCGGGCCTGCGCCTCGCGGTCGCGCGGGACGAGAAGGCGCTGGCCGAAGACGCCGATCGACCCCTCCATCAGGCTCATGTGGCTGTCGGCCACGAGGACCGGGATCTCGGCCGCCTCGAGGATCGAGCGGGCGAACCCGATCAGCACGACGTCGTTGGCCCGGATCAGCTCGATCATCGCGGCTGGGCTCCGGAACGGGCGGGGATCGGCGGTTTCGTCGCGCGAGATCCGCGCTGGCGACACCCCATATCCGGTCGGCGACGATGTTGCGGCGCCGCGGGGCGCGTGCGAAGGGATCGCCCGCCCCCTGCGGGGCGACCGGTCTGGAGGTCACGGATCTTGGGTATGGCCCTCTCCATCGAGAATCCGAAGCCCGAGGCGGAGGCGGGGCTCAACGACCTCGTCGCGCTGGTGGCCGACGGCATGGCGCGGGTCAACACCACGATCCTGTCGCGGACGGGATCGGACGTGGCGATGATCCCCGAGGTCGCCAACCACCTGATCGCCTCCGGCGGCAAGCGCCTGCGCCCGATCCTGACCCTGGCCTGCGCCCAGCTCTGCGGCTACGCGGGCGCCACCGACGGCGACGTGAAGCTCGCCGCCAGCGTCGAGTTCATGCACACGGCGACGCTCCTCCACGACGACGTGGTCGACGAGAGCGACATGCGCCGCGGCCGCGTCGCAGCCCGGATCAAGTGGGGCAACGAGGCCTCCGTGCTGGTCGGCGACTTCCTGCTCGGCCAGGCCTTCCGGATGATGGTGGAGGTCGGCTCGCTGCGGGCGCTCGACATTCTCTCGGCCGCCGCGACGGTGATCGCCGAGGGCGAGGTGATGCAGCTCACCAACGCCAAGAACCTGGAGACCGACGAGGCCGCCTACCTCGCGGTGATCCGCGGCAAGACCGCCGAGCTGTTCGCCGCCGCCTGCGAGGTCGGGCCGGTGCTCGCCGGCCGGCCGGAGGCCGAGCAGGCCGCCGCCCGATCCTACGGGATGAATCTCGGCGTCGCCTTCCAGTTGATCGACGACGTCCTCGATTACGGCGGCACCTCCGCGGAGCTCGGCAAGAACGTCGGCGACGATTTCCGCGAGGGCAAGATCACCCTGCCGATCGTGCTGGCCTATCGCCGGGCCAGCGAGGGCGAGCGCGGCTTCTGGCGTCGCACCCTCCAGCAGGGCGAGATCGGCGAGACCGACCTGGAGACCGCCCTCGACCTCCTGCAGCGCCACGGCGCCCTGGAGGAGACTGTGGCCCGCGCCCACCATTACGGAGCCGAGGCCAGGGCCGCCCTCGCCATCTTCCCGGACGGGCCCGTCAAGGCGGCGCTCCTCGGGGCCGTGGAGTTCTGCGTGGCGCGGGCGCGCTGAGGGCGAGCGCTCTCGGCTCCCGCGTCGACGGCCATCGACCTCCGCCGGCTTGACGGCTCGCGTCGGCCTCAGCGCGCCGCGGGCCCGAGGGCCTCGGCGAGGGCGGGGGCGAGGTCGCGCAGCTCCGCGAGATGCGCGTCCGTCAGGGTGCGCAGCAGCGCCTCGGCGCGCGGCGTCAGCGACAGCTCGCTCCGCCGCCTGTCCTCGACGGCGCGCGTCTTGGTCAGCAGGCCGGCCTCCACCATGCGGGACACCAGCTCGGCGGCGCTGTGGGGCGCGATCAGCAGCTGCTCGGCCAGCAGGCCGACCGTGGCCGGCGCGCGCCCGGCATGGCCCGCCAGCGTCAGCAGGGCCTGATGCTGCTGCGGCGGCAGCCCCGCCCGGGCCGCCGCGGCCTCGCTGAACGCCAGGAAGCGGCGGAGCCGGAAGCGGAAATCCGCCAGCGCCGCGTACTGCTCCCGCGACAGCGCCGCCGGTCCGGGGGCATCGGCCTCCATGATCGCCTCCGTGGTGAGTCTCTCGAGCCGTCGACGCCGCGTCGTATCGAGAGTCCCGCCCCGGCCGCAACGGCCGGGCCGTTGTCAAATATATCGGATTACGACATAAGTTGTCTCGAGGAAGGGAGACCTCGATGAGCGGCGGGACGCAGAGCGGGCACGGGGAGGAGAGGCCGCCGCGCCGGGCGCTGGGGGATTTCAGCGCGGACCGGCGGGTCCTGACGCTGGCCGGCCTGGCCATCGTCACCGGGACGGCCGCGAGCGGCACCGCCTGGGTCCTGCTCACGCTGATCGGCCTCGTGACCAATCTCGCGTGGTACGGCCGGCTCGACACCGCCTTGACCACCCTGGCCGACGCCGCGCCCGGGCCCAGGATGGTGGCGATCCCGGTGATCGGGGCGCTGATCGTCGGCGCCATGGCGCGCTACGGCTCGGAGAAGATCCGCGGCCACGGGATCCCGGAGGCGATGGAGGCGATCCTGATCGGCGGCAGCCGGATGTCGCCCAAGGTCGCCGTGCTCAAGCCGCTCTCCTCGGCGGTGGCGATCGGCACCGGCGGCCCGTTCGGGGCGGAGGGACCGATCATCGTGACGGGCGGCGCGGTCGGCTCGCTCTTCGCCCAGTTCTTCCATCTGAGCGCAGCCGAGCGGAAGACCCTGCTGGTGGCGGGCGCGGCGGCCGGCATGACCGCGATCTTCGGGACGCCCGTGGCGGCCGTGCTGCTCGCCGTGGAGGTCCTGCTATTCGAGTGGCGGCCGCGGAGCCTCGTTCCGGTGACCGTCGGGGCGGTCACGGCGGCCTGCTGGCGGCCGGCCCTGTTCGGCGCCGGCCCGCTCTTCCCCTTCGCCGACAACCCGGTGCTGCCCTGGTGGGGGCTGCCGGCCTGCGCGCTGCTCGGCGTCGCCTGCGGCCTGATCTCGGGCGCGTTGACCCGGGCGCTCTACGCGCTGGAGGACGGCTTCGGGCGGCTTCCCCTGCACTGGATGTGGTGGCCCGCCCTCGGCGCGATCGTGGTCGGGCTGGGCGGCCTCGTGGAGCCCCGGGCGCTCGGCGTCGGCTACGACGTCATCCACGACCTGCTCTCCGGCCACATGCCGGTGAGCGCCGTGGCGCTGATCCTGGTGGTGAAGGCGGTGATCTGGCTCGCCGCCCTGTCGTCTGGCACGTCCGGCGGCGTGCTCGCGCCGCTGCTGATCCTCGGCGGCGCCGTCGGCTGGCTGATCGGCCTCCTGCTGCCCGGCGCCCACGGCTTCTGGGCCCTCGTCGGCATGGCGGCGATGCTCGGCGGCACCCTGCCTGCGCCGTTGACCGGCGTCGTCTTCGCCGTCGAGGTGACCGGCGACGTCGCCGCCCTGGCGCCGCTGCTCGCGGCCACCATGGCGGCCTACGCAGTGACCGTGCTCCTCCTCAAGCGCTCGATCCTGACCGAGAAGATCGCCCGGCGCGGGCAGCACGTGACCCGGGAATACGGGATCGACCCCTACGACCTCGCCCGGGTCGAGGCGGTGATGACCCGCGCGGTCGAGACCCTGGACGAGGGCCTGCCCCTCGCCGAGGCCCTCGCGGCGATCGAGACCGGCGCCCACCACGCCTACCCGGTGATCGACGGCGCGGGCCGGCCCGTGGGCTTCGTCTCGCGCAGCGACGCCCTGCGCTGGACCCTGGAGGAGCGCGACGGCGAAGTCGCGGACGGCACCCTCGGCGAGCGCGTCTCGGACGCCGATCTCGCCGTCGTCCATCCGGGCGACGTGGTCTCGCACGCCCTCGACGTGATGCTCTCGGCCGGGCAGGGGCGCCTGCCGGTCACCGATCCGCGCACCGGCGGCCTCGTCGGGCTGCTGACGCGCAAGGACCTGCTCCAGGTGCGCGCCGCCGTGGTGCGGGCCGAAGCCGAGCGCCACGCGTACTACCGGAAGGGGCGGGGTGAGCGGCGCGCACGGATGGACGCATGACCCTGGGTCCGCACCTTCCCGGCCGGGCCGCCCGCCTCGATCGGCTCGCGCCGGGCAGCTGCTACCTGATCGCCGGCGCGGCCGGGCCGGACCTCGCCCTCGCGGTCCTGCGCGAGGGTCGTCGGGAGGCCCTGCTGCTGAACCGCCGTCACGCCGTCGACGGCCACCTGCCGGTCGTGTCCGAGATCACCCCGGAGGCCGACGTGCTGGCGCTGCGGGGCGCCGTCCTGGCGCCGAGCGGCGCCCTCGCCGACATCGCCTCCGGCCTCACCGCCACGCCGGCCGCGCTCCACCTGGGTGACGGCAGCGCGTATCTGCGCGGACGCGACCGGGACGGCCGGCTCGCGACCTTCGAGGTCGGGAGCGGTCGGGCCAGCGCGATCGATCCCGGCGACCTGCCGCGGGCGCGCCGCTGGCGCGTGATGGTGCCGGAGGCGGGCGGCGTCGTGGCGGTCTACGAGGCGGGGCCCGGCTGAGCGCCGCCCGCGGGCCGGCTCAGCGCAGGAAGGTCGACGCCACCCACCATCCCGGATGGGCGGCGCGCAGGGAAGCGGCGGCCCGGACGGCCGCGCGCCGGTCGGCGAACAGCGCGAACACGGTCGCGCCGGAGCCCGACATCCGGGCGAGGCGGCAGCCCTGGGCGCGGAGCGCAGCGAGCGCATCGCCGATCACCGGCGCCACGGTCAGGGCCGGGGCTTCCAGATCGTTGCGGGCCCCGGCCAGGGCCTGGAGCAGCGGGTCGGTGGCCGCGGCCCGCGGGATCGTCGGATGCGGCGCGCCCGCGAGATCCTGGCCGACGCTCAGGCCCAGCGCCTTGAAGACCGGGGCGGTGGGCACCGGAACGCCGGGATTGATCAGCACCGCCGGCAGCGGTTCGAGCCCGAGGGCCGGACCGATGGCCTCGCCCGCGCCGCGCATCATCCGGGCCCGCGGGTCGAGGCAGACCGGCACGTCGGCACCCGTCTCCCGCGCCACCGCGCCGACGGCCTCGTGGTCGAGGGGCAGCCCGTTGAGGCGCGCCAGCAGGCGCAGGGCCGCGGCGGCGTCCGAGGAGCCGCCGCCGATCCCCGCCGCGACCGGCAGGCGCTTCACCAAGTGGAAGGCACCCGCGCGCAGGCCCGGCACCCGGGCGGCGAGCCCCCGGGCGGCCCGCAGGACGAGGTTGTCGTCCGTCGGGCCGGCGGGGCCGGCGGTGGGGCCGCTGACCGTCAGGCCCAGCGGGGCGGCGGGATCCAGCGTCAGGCGGTCGGCGGTGCCCGCGAAGGCGACGAGGCTCTCGAGCACGTGGTAGCCGTCACCGACGCGGCGGCCGAGCACGTGGAGCGTCAGGTTGACCTTGGCGGGGGCGCGATCGGCGAGCAGGGTCACGGGGTCTCGGTCGGGTCGTGGCGATGTGTCCCGAGGCTCTACAGGCTCGCGGCCCGGAACAACAGCTCAGCTGCCGGCCGCGCCGAACACCCCGTGCGGCCGATAGGGCAGGGCGTCGCCCGGGCGGATGGCGGTCAGGTCCTCGGCGAGTTCCACCAGCCCGTCGCTGCCCGCGAGACTCGACAGGGCGCCGCCGGGCGCCGGCACGGCCTCGGGCAGGCCGTCCGGGCCGGCCCGCAGGCAGACGCGCAGGTACTCGCGCCGGCCGGGGCGCTTCGCGCGGGCGAAGCCGCTGCGGATCGCCAGTTCGGGCGCCGTGTCGCGCGCGCCGGAGAGATGGAGCACCAGGGGACGGAGCACCGCCAGGGCGGTCACGTAGGCGGCGGCCGGGTTGCCCGGCAGCCCGACGAAGGGCGTGCCGGTCACGGTTCCGAGCGCGACCGGCCGCCCGGGCTTGATCGCCAACCGCCAGAAGCTCAGCCCCCCCGAGGCCTCGACCGCCGCGCGGACATGGTCCTCCTCGCCGACCGAGACGCCGCCCGAGGTCAGGATCAGGTCGTGGGACGCCGCCGCCTCCGCCATGCGGGCCCGCAGAGGCCCAGGCTCGTCGCGCAGGATGCCGAGATCGACCGGGACGGCGCCGAGACGTCTCAGGAGCGCGGCGAGCATCGGCCGGTTGGCGTCGAAGATCCCGGCCGGCGACAGGGGCCGACCGGGCGGCGTCAGCTCGTCGCCGGTCGAGAACAGCGCGACCGTCAGGGGCGTCCGCAGGGGCAGCGCGGGCAGGCCGCAGGCGGCCGCGAGCGCGAGGTGCTGCGGCCCGAGGCGCGTCCCGGCGCGGAGCGCCGTGCTGCCGCGGGCCACGTCCTCGCCGGCCCGCCGCCGGTTGGCGCCCGGCGCCAACCCTTCGGGCAGGATGACGGTGCCGCCGTCGACCCGCACGTCCTCCTGCATGACGACGGTGTCGGTCCCGGCGGGCATCGGCGCCCCGGTGAAGATGCGCACGGCCGCGCCCGGACCGGGATCGGCCGCCGGGTGGCCCGCCGGAACGCGTCCGCCGACGGGCAAGCGCGTCGCGCCGCCGGCCGCGAGATCGGCGGCGCGCAGGGCGTAGCCGTCCACCGCGGCGTTGTCGAAGGGCGGCAGGTCGAGGGGCGCGATCACATCGTCCGCGAGGACCCGGCCGTCCGCTTCCGCGAGCGCGACCGTCTCGGTGCCGGACAGGACCGGGAGTCGCGCCCGGATCAGCGCCACCGCGTCGGCGACCCGCATCGGCGCGGGGGCGGCGTCGAAGCAGTCGGGGCTCAGGCGGCCCATGGCGCTGCCGGATCGGACTGGGGCGAGCGGGTCGGCACGGGCGGCCTCGCGGAGTGTGACGCGCCGACTTGCGGCATCGGCGCCGCGCGATCAAGCCCGGGCCGTAGTCCTGGCGGATCCGATCCTCTAGGCTCCCGGGCATCATGGCGTTCACCGAATCCGTCGCCGCGGCGCTGCCGTGCCAGCGCCACCTCTTCGAGATGCCCGCCGACGTCTGCTACCTCGACGCCGCCGCGTGGTCGCCGCTGCCGCGGGCCGTGCGCGCGGCGGGCGAGGCGGGGATCCTGGTGAAGAGCCGTCCCTGGGACCATCCGCGCACGGCGGTGCCGGCCTGGGCCGAGCGGGCGCGCGCTGCGGCCGCCCGGCTGATCGGAGCGGGCGCGGACGAGATCGCGATCGTCGGCGCGGTCAGCCATGCCATGGCGGTGGCCGCCCGCAACCTGAGCCTCGGGCCTGGTGGGCGCCTGCTCCGCGTGGCCGACGAGTTCCCGTCCCTGCGCTTCGCCTTCGACCGGCTGGCCGACCGGCAGGGTCTGGTGGTGGAGGAGGTCCCGCGCCCCTCGGACGGCGACTGGACCGCGGCGGTCGCGGCCGCGATCGCCCGTCCGGGTGCGCCGCCGCTCGCCCTCGCTACCCTGACCCCGCTGCACTGGACCGACGGCGGCCTGATCGACCTCGATCGGCTCGCCCCCATGGTCCACGCCGCCGGCGCGGCCCTGGTGATCGACGCCACGCAGGCCGCGGGCGCCGTGCCGGTCGACGTCGCCCGGTGGCGCCCGGATTTCCTGGCCTTCCCCACCTACAAATGGGCCCTCGGACCCTACGGTCTCGCCTTCCTGTACGCCGCGCCGCACCGGCAGGACGGTGCGGCCATCGAGGAGAATATCGGGAACCGGCCGCCGGCCGTCGGCGCGCGCCGCTACGACAGGGGCGAGCTCAACGATCCGGTCGCGCTGTTCATGGCGGTGACCGGGCTGGAGCAGATCGCCGCGTGGGGCGTGCCGGCGGTCGCCGCCCGGCTGCGGGGGCTGACGGACCGCTTGGCGGACGGGGCCGCCGACCTCGGCCTCACGCCGATGCCGCGGTCCCTGCGGGCGCCCCACGTCCTGGGTCTGCGGCCGCCCGCGGGCCTGCCGACGGGCCTGGTCGATCGCCTGCAGCGGGACCGGGTCTACGTGAGCGAGCGTTCCGGCGCCCTGCGCATCAGCCCGCACGTGTGGACGGACGGGGACGACCTCGCGCGCTGCCTTGCCGCACTGTCCGAGGCCGTCCGGGGGATCACCTGAGACCGTCCGGAAACGGACGCTCCGGCATGCGTGCCCGGCCGGAGGAACGAGGATGCTGCGTTGCCGGTCGGTTCCCGGCGCCGGTGAACAGGCACGGCAGCGCGCCGACACGGAGACCGTCCACCCCCACATGACCGACTCGATGCCGCGTTCCGGCGATCGGCTCTTGGGCGCCGGCCGCCTCCGTCTGCCCGGACCGATCCGCGCCATCTTATCGGGGCGGTTCGCCGTGATCCTGTCGGGCGAGCTGACCCAGAGCCTGTTCCACTTCCTCCTCAACATCCTGCTGGTGCGCGCGCTCGGCGCGCACGATTACGGCCTGTTCGCCATCGTTTTCGCGGTCGGGGCCGTCGGCATCACCTACATCCGGGCCCTGGTGGCGGTCCCGGCGACGATCCACGTCGCCCGGAGCCTGGGGCGGCCGGCGGCGCTCGGCTACGACGTGATGTTCGGCTCGGGCGCGGTGCTGGTCTCCGGCCTCATGGCGGCCGGCGTCGGCGTCGCCCTGATCCCGGTGATCGGCCTCGGCGCCCTCGCGGCCGGGGCCTTCGTGGGCCTCTACGCCTTCCGCAGCTACCTGCGGATCGTGCTCCTCGCCCGCGGCCGGCCCCGGATCGCCGGCCTGAGCGATCTCGTCTACGCGGTCTGCGGCGGTCTCCTCGTCGCGCGCTGGCTGACCGGCGAGGGCACGGCCCTTCTCGACCGGGCCTTCGCGGCGATCGCGCTCGCCCACGCGGTCGCGATCGCCGTGGCCTACGCGGCGCTGCGCGAGCGGATCCGCTTCGCGCTGCACGCGCGGGCGCGCGCCCGCTACCGGGCGATCTGGCGGACCCTGGCGTGGTCGCTCGCCGGCGTCACCAGCCTGACGGTCCAGGGACAGGGCCTGACCCTGCTGCTGGCGCTCCTGGCCGGACCCGCCGCCTACGCGCCGATCGCCGCCACGATCGTGCTCTACGCGCCGCTGCGCATCCCGGCGAGCGCGCTGCTCAACATGATCCTGCCGGAGATCAGCCGGCTGCTCGCGGCCGGGCAGGTGGACGCCGCCCGCCGGCTCGTCGTCCGCAACGGGATCCTCCTCGGCGGCGGCTGCCTCGCCTACGGGGCGGTGATGGCGGCCGTCTTGCCGCTGGTCGAGGACATCCTGTTCAAGGGTCGGTTCGCCGCGCAGCCGATGGGCTTAATCGGACTCGGCGTCTGGGCGGTGGTGACCGTGTCGCTGCTCTACGCGATCCCGCGCGCCTATCTCGAGGCCTCGGCGGCGTTCCGGACCATCACGGCGGGGGCGGTGGCGAGCGCCGCCCTCGGGATGGCCGTGATGGTGCCGGCGCTGCTGCTGCTGCCGCCCGCCACCGCGCTCCTGGGCCTGCTGGCCTCCGAGATCGCGACGCTGGTCTGGTCGGTCTCGGCGTTCCGGACCCTGGCACGGCCCCTCGGCGCCCGGTGACCGGAGCGCCCGACTCTCAGCGCAGGGCGAGCAGGGCCGGCGCGAGCTTCCGCAGCGCGGGCGTCCTGCTGTAGACCCAGAGCGGGTCGTGCTGGACCACGTCGGTGCACAGGCCGCGCTTGAACTCGAAGACGGGCCGGTTCGCCGCCGGATCGATGCCGCCGAAATCGAAGACCCGGCAGCCCTCTTGCTTCGCCCGCTCCACGAAGCGCCAGACAGCGAGGGTCGCGGCACCCGTCGCCCGGGCCCGCTCGTTCGAGGCCGTGTAGAAATCCGTGCAGCGGCTGTCCGACAGGTGCGCGATCCGGACGAGGACGCGCTGGCCGTTCTCGCGGACGTCGAGGAACAGCAGGTGATCGTCCTCGGCCGCGATGTCGCGGTAGGCCTGCGGCTGCAGCGTCGTGGCGAAGCCCTTGCGCTCGCGCAGGGCCGCGAACATCGCGGTGAAATCATCGAAGGCCTCGAGGCGCTCGGCCCTGTCCTCGAGGAAATGCGTCGTCACCTCGGCGTTGCGCTCGGCCTTCCGCAGGGCCTTGCGCCAGCGCGGCTCCATGCCGGCCTGGATGGCGTCGAGGTCCTGGGTCAGGTCGAGCTCGAGGGTGTGGTCGGGCGCGCCGATCACCGGTGCGAAGCCGTGCATCAGCAGCGCCAGCGTCGCGTCGCGGCTCTCGAACTGCTCGTAGTCGACGGCGAGGAGGTCGAGCCGGCCGAGCGCGAGGTGGTCGATGAACGCGCCGAACACCGCCTCCGCGCGATGCGCGCCCGCGGCGGTCAGCAGCGGGCCGCCCTGGACGTGGATGAACCGCGCCGGCCCTCTGCGGCGCGTCTGCCACTGGACGAAGGCGAGGTCCGCGCCGTCGCCGGACACGACCGCGCGCCGCACCTCCAGGCCGCGCCGCGCCTTGTAGGTGCCCCAGGGCGTGGCGCAGTAGATGTTGGCGCCCGGGCAGGCCCAGACCCGCCGGTCCCAGTCCAGGGCATCCGCAGTCTCCTGAACTGCGAGCTTGGCCGCCATGTCGCTCCCCGTCCTCGCTCCTCGCCCGGCCCGGGCAGGGTGTCGCGGGCCGCACGCCTCATCGGTCAGGCGCGCCCGCTTTGCATCCTCGCGGAGCCGATCGTCCACAGGGTGACGGAGGCCGAGCGGGTCTGTGCCCGCTGCGTCGATGAGGGGACGCGCCCGGGCCGGTCGCCGCGCGGTGCCTGCGGCACGCTCGGCCGCGGCGCTTGGCCACGGACCGCGGGCACTCGGAAGGTCACACCGGTCTCGCCCCGGGCAACCGCGTCCACGGCCGGCGCCCGGTCCGGACCGACGCCGGTCCGGCTGTCACCGACGGGATTCCTAGGCGGCCGGTCGCGCCGGCGCCTCCGCGGCGCGCGACGGGTCCGTCGCCGGCGGACGGCGCAGCGTGGTCCGGACCATGGCCTCGATGCCCTCCGCGGCCGAGGCCTCCGAGAACAGGCTCAGGTAGCGCGCCCGGGCCGCCCGGCCGAACTCGCGCCAGCGCGCCGGGTCCGCGACCAGATCCGCCAGCACGGCGGCGATCGGCTCCGGGCCGCCCGGCGGGACGATCCAGCCGGTCTTCCCGTCCTCGACCACCTCGGGCAGGCCGCCGATCGCCGTGACGAGCGGCGGCACGCCGTAGGACATCGCCTCGATCGCCACGCGGCCGAGGGATTCGGGCCGCTGCGACGGCATCGTGACCACGTCGGCCCAGCGGTAGAGGGAGGCGGGATCGGCGACGAACGGCTCGAGCGTGACCTGCGCGGCGAGCCCCGCCTCGGCGATCCGCCTGACCAGGGCCTGCTCGCGGGCCTCGTCCTCGAAGGCGCTCCCCACGATGCGCAGCGCGATCCGCCGACGGACGGGCTCCGGCAGGGAGGCCAGGGCCTCCACGAGGACGTCCTGCCCCTTGATCCGGCTGATCCGGCCGAGCATCAGCACCCGGAGCGGGCGGCCGCCGTCGTAGGCGCTCCGATTGGGCTCGTCGGGACCCGCGATCCCATTGTAGACGACCCGGGCTGTCGAGCCGGGGGGCAGGGCGTAGGCCCGCTCGGTGGCGCGCGAGTTGAACACCACGTTGGCGCCGCTCCAGCGGATCAGCCCGCGCAGGACCCTCAGCACAGCGCCTTCGGGGATCTCGTGGACGTGGACGATGCTCCGACCCGGCGCCAGGCGGGCGGCCAGCAGGTAGTCGGCCACCACGGTGGTGTTGATGTAGACGAGGTCGCTCGCGCGGATGCGGCGCCATGCACGGAACATCGCGATGGGCAGGGCCATCAGGCCGAGGGTTGCGAGGCACGCCAGGTTCTTGCGCCGCAGGATCCAGAGGGGCGCGATCACGATGTCGCTGGCGAACGGCGCGAGAGCGGCCACGATCGGCCCGTGCCGCGGCAGCACGACGTCGATCCGCGCGCCCGGATGGGCGGCCCGGATCGTGCGGACGGTCTCGATGAAGCAGCGATCCGAGCCGTACAGCTCGAATCCCTGGTGGACGCACGTGATCCGAAGCCCCGCCGCGGCGTTGCCGATGGCCCGCGGCGCGGGGGCCGCAGCACGATCGCTGTCGCGCGCCGCCGCAAGTCTCGAACTATCTACCATAAGATGATTTCTGTATCGAATAAACAACTAGCAGTTGTAGTCTGTGGGCGCTGCGATTGTATCCTTCGGGTTTACAATAGGGCCGAAGGATTGGGAAGGAAGGTTCATGCCTGACCGCGCACCGAAACTACTTATTCTCGGCACGCGCGGGATCCCGGCCGCCCACGGTGGTTTCGAGACTTTCGCGGAACGTCTCGCACTCTACTTGGCCGGGCGCGGCTGGCAGGTCGGCGTGTACTGCCAGCGGGATGTCGAGACGGTGCGGGAGCGCATCGCCTGCAGCACCTGGAACGGCGTCGAACGGATCACCGTGGAGATCGGCCTGCGCGGCCCCGCGGCGACACTCGCCTTCGACGCGATCTGCGCCCACGATGCCGGGACTCGCGGGGGCGTCTGCCTCGTGCTCGGCTACAACGGCGCCGTGTTCCTGCCCTACCTGCGGGCGCGGGGCCGGCGCATCCTGACCAACATGGACGGGATCGAGTGGCGCCGGCCGAAATGGTCGCTGCCCGTGCGCGCCTTCTTCTACGTCAGCGAGTGGATCGCCGCGTGGTCCTCGCAGCGCCTGGTGGCCGACCACCCGGTCATCGCCGATCACCTCGCGCGTCGCAGGCCGCGCGGCGCCATCGCCACCATCCCGTACGGCGGCGATCCCCCGGCCGCGGATGTCGGGCCGCCGCCCCTCGGCCTCGCGCCGGACCGCTACCTCATCTCGATCGCCCGCATCGAGCCGGACAACAACATCCTGACGCTCGTCGAGGCCTTCTCGCGCCGTGC
This sequence comes from Methylobacterium sp. C33D, assembly GCF_053345825.1. Classification (NCBI taxonomy): domain Bacteria; kingdom Pseudomonadati; phylum Pseudomonadota; class Alphaproteobacteria; order Hyphomicrobiales; family Methylobacteriaceae; genus Methylobacterium; species Methylobacterium sp. C33D. The sequence continues at coordinate 113,463 of NZ_JBKFAV010000014.1, read as the reverse complement.
CCGCGGCGTGCGGCTGGTGGTGCTCGGCACGCTGCGGGTCGGCAACCCGTACCATCGCGCCGTGGAGGCGGCCGCCTCGCCGGAGGTGCTGTTCCCCGGCGCCATCTACGAGCCCGAGCAGGTCCAGGCCCTGCGGGTCCACGCGCGGGCCTATCTCCACGGCCACACGGTAGGCGGCACCAACCCGTCGCTGGTCGAGGCGCTCTGGGCGGGCAACGCCGTAGTCGCCCACGACAATCCGTTCAACCGGGGCACGGCCGGGGACGCGCAGTTCTATTTCTCGGATCCGGACAGCTGCGCGGCGGCGATCGAGCGCGTGCTCTCCGACGCGGCCGCGGTCGCGGCGGCCCGCGCGGCGGCGCGGGCGCGCGCCGAGCAGTTCCACTGGGACGCCGTGCTGGCCGCCTACGAGGACGCGCTGCGCCGTGTCGGCGGCTACCCGCCGGCCGCGGACGGCGCGGGGCGTGACACCGCGGGCGCGCCGGTCAGCACCACGGCCGATCCCCGATGGTAGGCCCCAGCCGGCGGTCGGTGCTCGCCGGCGCGTTCGCGGCAGGTGCGGGCGTCCGACCCGTCCAGGGCAGTCCCGCGCCGATCGCCCTGCGTCGGGGTATCGCCCTCTGGCCCTGGTTCTCGCTGACCACCGAGTACCCGCCCCCGCGGACCGACTACGCGTGGCCGCCCTTCCAGGCCGACCGGCCGGTGCCGACCCGCGACGACCTCACCCGGATCGCCGGGTTCGGCTTCGACTTCGTGCGGCTGCCCCTCGATCCCGGGCCGTTCGTGGCCTTCACGGGGTCGCGGCGCGCCGAACTCCTCGGTACGCTGTCGGCGGCCGTCGACGCGGCGCTGGCCGCCGGTCTGCGCGTCCTGGTCAATGTCCAGGCGAACGCCGCGACCCACCATTACACGCCGGACGCGTTCTACGGCTCGGACCGGGCGCCGCTCCTCGCCGCCTCTCGCGATCTCGTCGGTGACCTCGCGCGCCTGTGCGCGCGGAAGGGCACGGACCGCGTGGCCCTGGAGCCGGTCAACGAGCCGCCGCAGGCCTGCGGTGCGGGCGCCTGGAACCGGGTGCAGGACGGGCTCCTGGCGGCGGCCCGAGCGGCCGCGCCGGCGCTCACCCTCGTGGCGACCGGTTCCTGCGGCAGCCTCGTCGCCGGCCTGACGGCTCTGGATCCGGCCGCGCTCGCGCGGTTCGCGCCGCTTCTCTACACGTTCCACTTCTACGAGCCGTACCTGTTCTCCCACCAGGGGGCGACCTGGCTCACCGAGGAGCCGTTCTACCGCTGGCTCACCGCCGTGCCCTGGCCCGGGAGCCGCGGCACGCTGCGCGAGACCCTGGCGGCGGTGCGGGCGCGCATGGAGGCCGATCGCACGGTGCCGCAAGCCGAGAAGGCGCGCGACCGCGCGGTGATCGAGGCGAAGCTGCACGAATATTTCGAGGCCGCGCCCGGTCCGGCCTACGTCGCCGACGCGATGGCGCCGGTGGCGACCTGGGCGGACCTCTGCGGGATCCCGCGGGGGCAGGTGCTCATGGGCGAGTTCGGGGCCCTGCGCACCGATGCCCGGTTCACGGCGTCCCGGGCGCCGGACCGGGCCGCCTACATCCGGGACGTGCGGCTCGCGGCCGAGGCGAACGGGTTCGCGTGGTCGTTCTGGAACCTGTTCGACGGCCTCGGCCTCATGGACGACGCGCACGTCGCCGATCCTGCCCTGATCGCGGCGCTCGGGCTGCGGACTCGGCCGTGAGAGCGCCGACGATCGGGCCCTCGCCCGCCCGCTCTCAGCCGCGGCGCGGCAGAGGCGGGAACAGGACGATGAGCATCAGGGCGAACTTGGCGAGCAGGGTCGTCTTGCCGGCGAGGCCCTCGAACGTGTTCACGAGGATCACGAAGGCCAGGATCGGCAGCCAGACGCCCCGCCGGCAATCCCGCGCGATCTCCGCGAGGTAGAGCCCCACCGCGATTACCAGCACCGCCGTGACCAGGATGCCGTGGTAGAGCACGGCCGAGATGATCGAGTTCTCGATGCCCCATTCCAGGCCGTAGATCCGCCGCAGCGTGTTCACCTGCAGGAAGTCGGGGGCGAGCAGGAGCTGCCGGAACGGGATCGCGTCGAACACCGTGAGCATGTCGACCCGGGCCTGCGCGCTGCCGCCGTCCGAGACGAACCGGTCCAGCAGCGTGTCGAAGAACCCGGCCGCGGCGAGGACGGCGACCAGCACGGGCAGCAGGGTCAGGGCGAAGCACGCGCAGGCCGCCGCCGCCAGCGGGACGCGGCCGGTGCGCAGGGTGCGGTTCAGGCCCACGAGCCCGACGGCGCCGCCGAGGATCAGCGTCGTGACCGTGGCCGAGCGGCCCCCGAACGTGACCAGGGCGACGAGCTGGAGGACGATCATGGCGGCGCGCGGCATCGGCGCCAGGCGGCCGCCGCCCTTGGCCAGCGCCAGGATGTAGCACGCCGTCATGGTCGCGTTGGCCAGCGGGTGGCCCTGGAGCGCCGCCGAGCGGGTGTCGGACTCGAACGCCACGCCGTCGAACCGGTAGGGGAAGAAGCGCTGGCCGCTCGCGAGCTCGAACAGGCCGAGCAGGGCGTTGGCGAGCATAACGAGGTGGAAGATCGTCTCCAGCCGCCCGAGCGTTGCGGCGTCCCGGTCCATCAGGAGGATCGGGACGAGCCCGGCGAGCACGAAGGTGTCGATGGAGCCGGCTAGGCCGGCACCGCCCCGGGCCGCGATCAGCGCGAGGAGCAGCACGCCGCAGGCGGCCAGGAGCACGCTGGCCGGCCGCCGGTTGAGCGCTCCGGCCACCGGGATCACCGGATTGCCCGCGCGCACCAGGGTCCAGCCGATCAGGACGACCGCCAGGTAGGTGGCAGGGTGGATCTTCGAGGCGGCCGAGCCGGTGATCCCCTCGTAATTGAGGCCCAGCACCCACAGGAGGCCGCCCGAGACCCCGACGAGGAGCAGGGCCCAGACCGACAGCGCCATCGATTCCGCCCGCAGCAGGGCGCGCAGCACCGGACCCGTGCGCGCCGCCGGATCGTGGCGGCGCGCGAAGCCGGTCTGCCGGACGGTCCTCACGCCTCGCGCCGGGTGAGGAGCAGGGAGCCCGAGATCGGCCGGCCCAGCGCCTCCGACGTGTCGACGAGATCGATCAGGTCGCGCTGGCGCGTCGCACCGTTGCAGGCGACGAGCAGCAGCCGGTCGGCGGCGGCCGCCAGGGGCCCGAGGCGCAGGTTCTCGGTCAGCACGCCGCCGTCGACGAGCACGAGGTCGAAGCGTCCCTTCACGCCGGCGATGAAGCGCTCGACATTGGCGGGCGTCAGAGCGTCGCGCAGGGGCTTCTCGGTGTCGCCGAGCCCGATCCGACGGGCGCCGGAGGCCGGGTCCGTCCGGGTCACCGCGTTGAGGCTCTGCTCGCCCCGGAGCACGTCGAGCAGGCCGCCGGCGCCGGAGCCGTCCGCCCGAAGGTCGGCGTCGACGCGCAGGACCCGGTCGCCCCGCGCGACGGCCACCGCGGCGAGCAGCCCGATCACCGCCTGCCGCTCCGCCTCGTCGGATTCGCCCGAGGTGACGAGCAGCGCCAGCGCGTGGCCGCGGGTGCCGGAGGTCGCGGCCAAGTGGTCGAGGGTGACGCTCGCGGCGGTCGCGCTCGCGCCCCGCGGCCGCAGGCCGGGCAGCACGGCCACGACCGGGGCGTGTGACAGCCGCTCCAGCTGCCGCGGCGAGAGCACGGTCGGCGCGAGGTATTCCCGCGTCAGCGCGAGGCCGGCGCCGAGGCCGAGGCCGCCCGCGAGGGCGGCGGCGACCAGGATCAGCCGCGGCGGCCAGCTCGGATCCTGCGGCGGCCGCGCCGCGGTGATGATCCGGGCGTTCGAGCTGTCGATGCTGGTCTGCTCCTTGATCTCCCGGGCGCGCACCAGGAAGGCGTTGTAGACCGAGCGCGCCGCGTCGACCTCGCGCTCGAGCTCGCGCTGCTGCACCGACGACTGGGCGTTCACCGCCGACTGCCGCTGCAGGCGCTCCAGCTCCGCCGCGAGGGTCCGCTCGTTGGCCTGGGCGCGCTGGGCCTCGGTCTCGGCGGCGCCCGCGATGCGGTTCAGCTCGGCGTCGATCAGCCGGCGGACGTCCTGCATCTGGGCGCGCACCGCGGCGATGAACGGGTGGCGCTCGCCGAGATTGGTGCGCAGGTCCGCCTCCTTGGCGGCGAGCTCCGCGTACTGCCCGCGCAGGCGCTCGATCACCGAGGACTGGACCGCCTCCGGCATCGCCCCGGACCCGATCGCCTGCCCGCGCGCCTCCCGGATCCCCTGAAGCCGCGCCTTGGCGTCGGCGGTCCGCGCCCGCGCGGCGACCAGCCGCGCGTTCAGGTCGGTGAGCTGCTGCTCGTTCACCAGCCGGCCGCTCGACGCGATCAGGCCGTTGCGCGCCTTGTAATCCTCGAGCTTCTTGTCGGCGGCGTTGACCGCGCTGCGTAGCTCGTCGAGGCGGCCGCGCAGCTCGCCCGCGGCGCGCTTGGCGGCGTCCGAGCGGGCGTCGGTCTGGTCCGTCAGGTAGGCGCTCGCGATGGCGTTGACGATCCGCGCCGAGAGGTCGGGATCCGTCGTGGTGACCACGAGATCGATGACGAAGACCTTGTCGGCGCGCTTGACCGCGAGCCGCCGCCGCAGCTGGTCCAGCGCCCGGCCGCGGGCGTCGACGGGCCGCTCCGCCCTCGGCCCGGCCACCAGCGCGCGGAGCTCGCCGAGGGCTCGCGTGACGACGCCGTCCCGCGGCGTGCCGAAGCCCGGCGTGGTCGCGAGCCCGACCTGATCGACCGCCCGCCCCAGCACGGCGTCCGACTCGATCACCTTCACCTGGCTCTCGACCTGGGCGATGCCGCCGTCCGGCGACAGCCCTGCGGGGTTGACGTCGTTCGAGACGACCTGGCGGTCGCGGGGGTCGATCAGGATCTGCGCCGTGGCGGTGTAGAGGGAGGGCGTGATCAGCGCGTAGGCGAGGGCGAGCAGGCCGAGCAGCAGCGCCGTCCCGAGGACCAGCCGCTTGCGCCGCCACAGGATCCGCCACAGGTCGCCCAGCTCGGCGGAGGTGTCGGGTCGGTTCGGGCCCGGACGCTCGGGATGCGCCGGCTGCACGGGGCCGAGCCACGTCGCGACAGCGATGTTATGGTCGATCTGTGCCACGATCGGTCACCGTCGTCTCAATCCTGGTCGGTCCCTCGCGGGTGCCCTCTCTACTGCAAGAGTCGCGCAGCCTGCTGACAATGTATCGGGACCGCGATCCGCGCCGCGGCGGCCCGGATGACTGGGAGCGTGGTATATGATCTCCGCGCGGCGCGCGGCCGCACGCACCGCCGTCATCGCGGTTCCGGTGTTGCTACAGCATGTCGGCGGCGCGCGGCGCGGACGCGTCGCCGCATCGCGGAGACCGGCCGAGGGCCCGTCCGGATGTCCCGCGCGCCTCGCCGAGCCCGGCCTCGACGGATGCCGACTGTCATTGGCGTGGATAACGCCTTCAGGCTGCTCTATTGTCCGATCGGATAAATTGTATTGGTCCTCACGAGACGTAACAATCGCTCCAGGCTGCGGCCTCTACTTTATATCGGGTGCTCTGCCATGGAAGCGATCAGCGTCGAGGACCGGGGTGGCGGCCGGCGCGGCGCCAGCGCCCGCCTGCGCCGGATCGCTGCCGCGACCGGCGTCCCGATCGCCGCCTTCTTCGGAGCACCGGCACCGCGCCCGCTGGCCGAGCTCAGCGAGCTGATCGGCCTGTGGCAGGCGATCGCCGATCCGGAGGGCCGCAGCGAGATCCTGGCGGTGGCCCGGGCGCGGGCCGCCGGGACCACCGACGAGGCGGGCGGGCCGGCCTGACGGCGCGGCCCGCGGATTTTGCGACGCCCGGCCCTGGCGGGAACGCGCCGGGACCGCTACATGATGGGGGCGGGGCTGCAGAGTTCGTCAGGAGCACTATCCCCGGGGCCTTATCGACTCCCTCGGGAGCTGTCCCTGGCCTCGTCCCTGGACCTGGCCAACACGGCGCCCACCTACGCTGTAGGTTTCCCGGGATCGATCCTCCAACGGCTCACGTGGCTCCGCACCCGACTTCTCCCCGAACCGGCACAGAGGCGCCGGACGCCGCCCGCAAGGCGGAGCTCCGCGCCGCGGCCCTCGCCGCCCGCGACGGCCTCGATGCGGCGGCCCGGCAGGCGGCCTCGGCGGCGATCGGGGACGCGCTCCTCGCGCTGCCCGAGCTGGCCCGGGCCCGTCTGGTAGGCGCCTTCTGGCCGATCCGCAGCGAGGTCGATCCGCGGCCTGCCGCCGAGGGCCTGCGCGCCCGCGGCCAGGCGGTGGCCCTGCCGCACGTCACGCCGGACGGCCTGCTGTTCCGCGAATGGCGCGCGGGCGACGCCCTCGTCGCCGGCCGGTTCGGCCTCAGCGAGCCAGACCCGTCGCTGCCGCCGGTGGAGCCCGACGCGCTGATCGTGCCGCTCGCCGCCTTCGACCGGACCGGGCAGCGCATCGGGTACGGCCGCGGCTACTACGACGGCGCGATCGCACGCCTGTCCCGGACGAGCCCCGTCCTGACCGTCGGCATCGGCTTCGCCGCCCAGGAGGTGGAGCGGGTGCCGGCCGAGCCGCACGACCGCCCTCTCCAGTACGTGATCACCGAAGCCGGCGTGATCCGCTGCGACAGGACCGCCTGACTCATGCGCCTGCTCTTCCTCGGCGACGTCGTCGGGCGCTCGGGCCGCACGGTGGTGTGCGAGCAGCTGCCACGGCTCCGCGAGCGCTGGCGCCTCGACTGCGTGGTGGTCAACGGCGAGAACGCGGCCGGCGGCTTCGGCATCTCCGAGGGCATCTGCGACGAGCTGATCCAGGCCGGCGCCGACGCGGTCACCCTCGGCAACCACAGTTTCGACCAGCGCGAGGCGATGGTGTTCATCGCCCGCCAGCCGCGCCTGGTGCGGCCCGCGAACTATCCGCCCGGCACGCCGGGCCGCGGCGCCACGGTCGTGGAGACCCAGGGCGGCGCCCGCGTGCTCGTGGTCAACGTCATGGGCCGCGTCTTCCTCGACGCGATGGACGACCCCTTCGCGGCGGTGGAGCGCGAGCTCACCGCCTGCCCCCTCGGCGCGGCGGCGGACGCGGTCATCGTCGACGTCCACGCCGAGGCGACGAGCGAGAAGCAGGCTTTCGGCCACTATCTCGACGGCCGGGCGAGCCTCGTCGTCGGGACGCACACGCACACGCCCACGGCGGATCACCGGATCCTGCCCGGCGGCACGGCCTACATGTCGGATGCCGGCATGTGCGGCGACTACGATTCGGTGATCGGCATGCAGAAGGACGAGCCGATCCGCCGCATGATCCAGAAGACGCCGGGCTCCCGCTGGGAGGTCGCCGTCGGCGAGGGCACCCTGTGCGGGATCGCGGTGGAGACGGACGCGCGCGGCCTCGCCACGCGGGTGGCGGCGCTCCGCCTGGGCCCGAATCTCGAGGAGACCGCGCCGCACTTCTGGGATTAGGGCCCTGTTCGGCCCGGTGGATGCCGCTTTGGCGTACGTGGGTCGCGGGCCGCTAAGCCTTTTGTGCGGGACTGGTCTCGATCGGCCTGGGCATAGCTCCGCGGTGACCTTCCCGAGACTTGATCGCGTGCGGGCCTACCCCCACAGTGCCCCCGAGGGGCGCCGATGGCCGGCTGCCGCGTGGTGAGATCAGGCTAGAACGATCGATGGCCGCCCGAGAAACCGGCGACGACAGGAATGGGCCGCTGGCACAGCCCGGGATCTATCTCGGGCGGATGGTCATCTTCCTGATCCTTGTAGGCTTCCTGGCCTTCATTCTGTTCCGGCAGATCACACCGGCCTTCCTGGCCAATCCCGGTCTCAACGGCCTCATCCTCGGTGTGCTGCTGATCGCCGTCCTGATCGCTTTCGGGCAGGTCGTCAGGCTGTTCCGCGAGACCGCCTACGTCAATGCCGTCGCCAACGGCGCACAGGTGAAGAAGCCGCCCGCCCTGCTGGCGCCGATGGCACCGATGATCGCCGCGCGGGCCGGCGGGGCCACCCTGCCGGGCACGACCGGCTATCTCGACACGATCGCGGTGCGCCTCGACGAGGGTCGCGAGATCCTGCGCTACATCGCCGGGATCCTGATCCTGCTCGGCCTGCTCGGCACCTTCTGGGGCCTCATCGACACGCTGTCGGCGGTCGGCGGCGTCATCAAGGGGATGCGCGGCGGCGGCGATGCCGGCGTGATGTTCGACGAGCTGAAATCGGGCCTCGCGGTCCCGCTCTCGGGCATCGGTCTGGCCTTCTCGGCCTCGCTGTTCGGCCTCGCCTCGTCGCTGATCACCGGCTTCCTGGAACTGCAGGCGGGCCAGGCCCATGCCCGTTTCCACAACGAGTTGCAGGACTGGTTGATGTCCGGCGCGGCAGCCCCGGAGACGGCGCCGGTCGCTGCGGCGGCGACCGCGGCGCGGCCGGCTGCCGGCACGCAGGAGCTGAAGGAGGCGGTCGACCGCCTGAGCGCCCTGGTGGCCGAGGGCGGCGGCAGCCGCGCGGCGACCCAGGCGATGACCAACCTCGCCGAGGGCATCCAGGGCCTCGTCCAGCACATGCGCGCCGAGCAGCAGATGATCCGCGACTGGGTCGAGGCGCAGGCGAGTCGCGAGCGCGAGCTGAAGCAGGTGCTCGACCGGCTGGGCCGGGAGCGCGTCTAGTGGCGTCCACGGCGACCCGGACCCGGCGGACGGTCAACGTCTGGCCCGGCTACGTCGACGCGCTGGCCACGCTGCTGCTGTCTGTGGTCTTCCTGCTCACCGTCTTCGTCGTCGGGCAGTTCTTCCTGTCGCAGGAGCTGACCGGCCGGGACGAGACCCTGGCCAAGCTCAACCGCCAGATCGCCGACCTCACCGATCTCCTGGCCCTGGAGCGGACGAACCGCCGCAATCAGGAAGACGAGGTGCGCAACCTGCGCACGACGCTCGCCGGCGTCGAGGCCGAGCGCGACCGGGCCAAGGTTCAGGCCGAGGCCGCGACGGTCAGCCAGGGCGCGGCGGGCACCCTCGACAAGCAGCTGGAGACCGAGCGCGGCGCGACCCGGCGGGCGCAGTCCCAGATCGACCTGCTCAACGAGCAGATCAGCGCCATGCGCCGCCAGCTCGCGGCCCTGGAGGACGCCCTCGCGGCCTCCGAGAGCCGTGACAAGGAATCCCAGGCCCGGATCGCCGAGCTCGGCAGCCGGCTGAACGTCGCCCTCGCGCAGAAGGTTCAGGAACTGGCCCGCTACCGGTCCGACTTCTTCGGCCGCCTGCGGCAGATCCTCGGCAACCGGCCCGACATCCGCGTGGTCGGCGATCGCTTCGTGCTTCAGTCCGAGGTGCTGTTCCCGGCCGGCTCCGCCACGCTCAAGCCCGAGGCCGGGCCGGAGCTCGACCGCATCGCCGGCGCGGTCTCGGAGCTTGCCAAGCAGATCCCGGCGGACCTGCCCTGGGTGCTCCGCGTCGACGGGCACACCGACGCGCGCCCGATCAGCACGTCGCAGTTCCCGTCGAACTGGTCCCTCTCGGCGGCGCGCGCCATCGCGGTGGTGCAGTTCCTCGCCGGCAAGGGGATCCCGCCGCAGCACCTCCTGGCGGGGGCCTTCGGCGAGTTCCAGCCGCTCGAGGCGGGGGCGACCGAGGATGCCTACGCCCGCAACCGCCGGATCGAGATGAAGCTGACCGAGCGTTAGGGCCGTCGGGTCGTCGCGGCGCCACAGGGGGTGGCGGCGCAGAGCCGGGTCCGGTAGCCAGTGTCGCGGCGATTTCACGCCGTCTTTACGGGTGCTCGCACCGATCAGGCCAGCATCCGATCGTATTGCGGAAGCTCCGGCCGCTAGAATTCGGAAGAGAGAGGCCGAATTTCCCCCGGTGGGAGTCGATTTCTCCTGCGCGCACCGCAGCTCTGCTGGATTAACGCATCGTTATCCTTGACGCTTCATGGTGCGGCCGATCCAGGGAGACCGTACCGATGTCGAAGCTCAGCCTGTCCCTGAACCCGGTTCGGCCCGGTGCCGACGATCACCCCCGGGCGCCCGTCGCCGGCGCGCCGCGGGACGAGGCCAGCGCGATCGCCGCGGCCGTGCGGGTGTTCGAGGCCGGGCTGACGAGCCTGCGCGCGGGCGCGCCGGTCGCGTGCGACGCGGCTTCGGCCGCGGCGGCTGCCGACGCGGCGACCGGTCTCCTGGCCGGTATCGCCGGTCAGACCAGCCTGATGGCGCTCCGGGCCGCGATCGAGGCGGCCCGCGACGGCGGGGAGGGCCGGGGCTTCGCGGCCGCGGCCGCGGAGGTCAGGGACCTGGCCGGACAGATGGTGCGGGCGACCGACACGATCGTGGCCCAGGTCGGCCAGATCCAGGCCGCGGCGGAGCGGGCACAGGATACCGCGACCCGGGGGCAGCGCGAGGCCGCGTCCGCGCATTGAGGCCGCGCACCCCGCGCCGGCGATCCGTCGCGCGGACGGGCGCCGCCCCGGGCGGCTCCGGGCGGATCGGGGCGCGGTCCGGCTACTCGGCCACCGGCAGGCGCTCGCCCCGGCTGCGGGGCTCCTTGCCCCGCGCCGTCTCGTCCAGCGCGTCGGTGAACTGCAGGTTGGCGAGCTGGGCGTAGAGCGCGCCCTGGGCCAGCAGGCTCTCGTGGGTTCCGGTCTCGACGATGCGCCCGTCGTCGAGGACGAGGATGCGGTCCGCGGCGCGGATCGTGGCGAGCCGGTGGGCGATCACCAGCGTCGTGCGGCCCTGCATCAGCGTGGCGAGGGCGGCCTGGACGGCGCGCTCCGACTCGGCGTCCAGGGCCGAGGTGGCTTCGTCGAGGAGCAGGATCGGCGCGTCCTTGAGGATCGCCCGGGCGATGGCGATGCGCTGCCTCTGGCCGCCCGAGAGCGTCACGCCGCGCTCGCCCACCTGGGTCGCGTAGCCCTGCGGCAGGGCCGAGACGAAGCCGTGCGCGTTGGCGAGCTCGGCGGCGCGCCGGACCTCCGCCTCGCCGGCCTCCGGACGGCCGTAGCGGATGTTCTCGGTGACGGTCCCGGAGAACACGACGGGGTCCTGGGGCACCAGGGCGATACGGGCGCGCAGGCGCTCGGGATCGACCTGGGCGATGTCGGCGCCGTCGACCAGGATCCGGCCGCCCTGCGGGTCGTAGAAGCGCAGCAGCAGTTGGAACACCGTCGACTTGCCCGCTCCGGAAGGCCCCACGATGGCGATGCGCTCGCCGGGCGCGGCCGCGAAGCTCAGCCCGCCGAGCGCGGCGTGTTCCGGGCGGGTGGGGTAGGCGAAGCGCACGTCCTCGAAGGCCACCGCGCCCCGCGCCGGATCGGGCAGCGGCAGGGCCGGGGACGGCGCGCGGATCGCGGGCTCGGCGGCGAGGATCTCGGTGAGCCGCTCGGCCGCGCCGGCCGACATGGCGAGGTCCCCGTAGACCTCGGAGAGCTGCCCGAGGGCGCCGGCGCCGAACACGGCGTAGAGCACGAACTGCGAGAGTTCGCCGCCCGTCATCGTGTGGTTCAGGACGCCCTGGGCGCCGTACCACATCACCCCGACCACCGAGGCCGAGATCAGGAAGATCGCGACGCCGGTGAGCAGCGCGCGGGCCCGGACCGAGGCCTGGGCGGCACCGTAGGCCTCCTCGGAGGCCGCGGCGAACCGGGCCGCCGTCGAGTCCGAGCGGCCGAAGGCCTGCATCGTCCGCACCGCCCCGACCGCCTCGGCCGCGTAAGCCGAGGCCTCGGCGAGCCGGTCCTGGGCCGCCCGGGAACGTCGGCGCACGCCGCGGCCCGACACGATCAGCGGGAAGACGATGATCGGGATGGCGGCCAGCACCATCACCGACAGGCGCGGGCTCGTCACCACCATCATGGCGGTGGCGCCCACGAACAGGAACAGGTTGCGCAGCAGGATCGAGACCGAGACGCCGAAGGCCGACTTGATCTGCGTCGCGTCCGCGGTGAGCCGCGAGACGATCTCGCCGGACTGCGCCCGGTCGAAGAACGCCGGATCGAGCTGGGTCAGCCGCGCGAAGACGGCGCTGCGGAGGTCGGCGACGACCCGCTCGCCCAGCGTCACCACCGTGTAGACGCGGGCGGCGCTCGACAGCGCGAAGGCCGCGACGACGCCGAGCAGGGCGAGGAAGTAGGCGTCGATCACGTTCGAGCCGTCGGCGGTGAAGCCGTGGTCGATCACCCGGCGCATGGCGATCGGGACGACCAGCGTCGAGGCCGAGGCGCAGATGAGGGCGACCAGCCCCGCGGCGATCCGCGCGCGGTAGCGCAGCGCGAAGGGGACGAGCGGCCGGAGGGCGCTCAGCGGGGCTCTGGGTCGGCCGGCCGCGGCCGCCTTGGTCTTACGGGCCATCACGCCTCACGTGTTGTCGTTCTCCCGGTCCGCGGCGCTTGTGACCGGGGAGCGGCTGCGGTATAGGCCGCCGCTCATCCGATTGCGTGTGTTCAATGGCCGCGGGCCGCCACCACGGTCGGCTTGGACGTGCCGTTGCCACGAACCCATGGTTCGGTGCAACCGGTGACATCTTCCGCATTCCGGGCCGGGCGGCGCCTCCTGCGCTTCCCGCCGGCGTGCCAGACAGGGACCAAGGTCATGGCGAAGGACGCGGCCGCGAAGGCCAAGGGGACCGAGCACCCCGATTACCACTTCATCAAGGTCGTGATGACGGACGGTACGGAGTACCAGACCCGTTCGACCTACGGGAAGGAGGGCGACACCCTCAATCTCGACATCGATCCGCTGACCCATCCGGCCTGGACCGGCGGTGAGCAGAAGATGCTCGACCGCGGCGGCCGCGTGTCGCGCTTCAACTCGCGGTTCGGCAACCTCGGCAAGCGCTGAGCGCCGGAGCCGTCACGGCGACGCTGTTCGAGACGGGCGGTCCCTGACGGGGCCGCCCGTTTTCGTGCGCGGCGTCGCGCGGTTGTTACCGCGCGCGTTGTCCACAGGACGGGTTTGCGAAGATCGGCGGGACCGCGATGCGAACCGCGCGTCCGCGCGCGCGCGCGGAGACGCGTCTTCCCCGACGGGCCGCGCCCGCGGTTCCCGTGGCCGGATCGGCCGCTGCCCGCTCATTCAAAGCGCGGCCGGGCCATCGTATGCTGCTCCGGTCACCCGCGCTTCGCCCGGACTCCGCGCCGGAGCCGAGGCGGGCGCCGCTGCCTGTCCGGGGCCAAGGCTCTCCGGACGCACTGCCAGGATCGAGATACGATGAGACGTCTGCTGCTGCTGGTCCTCGCCCTGATCGCTCTGGCCGCCGCGCCGGCCCTGGCCGCCGACAAGATCAAGGTCGGCATCATGGGCGGGGATGCCGAAGTCCTCTGGGCGAAGGCCAAGGACATCGCGGCCCGCGACGGGCTCGCCATCGACCTGGTGGTGTTCTCCGACTACCTGCTGCCGAACGAGGCGCTCCAGTCCGGCGACCTCGACGCCAACGCCTTCCAGCACAAGCCGTTTCTCGCCAACCAGGTCAAGGCGCGCGGATACAGGATCGTCCCCGTCGGCGAGACGATCGTGACGCCGATCGGCCTGTACTCCAAGCGGGTCAAGGCCGTCGCGGACCTGAAGGACGGCGCGCTGGTCGGCATCCCGAACGACCCGTCGAACGGCGGCCGGGCGCTCCTGCTGCTGCAGGCCGAGAAGCTGATCCGCCTGAAGGACGGGGTCGGCCTGCTGCCGACGGTCTTCGACGTCGTCGACAATCCGAGGCGCCTGAAGTTCCAGGAGGTCGACGCCGCGCAGCTGCCCCGCAGCCTCGAGGATCTCGACGCTGCGGTGATCAACACCAACTACGCCGTCGATGCCGGCCTCATCCCCGGCAAGGACTCCATCGCGATCGAGTCCAAGGTCGACAACCCCTACAACAACGTCATCGTCGTCCGCGAGGCGGACACGCGGAAGCCGTGGGTGCCGAAGCTCGTCCACGCCTTCCAGAACGACGCGATCCGCCAGATCCTGAAGGAGCAGTTCCCGGGCCAGTTCCCGGCGTTCTGAGCGCCGGGGCCGGCACGCCGGCCCTGCGCGGCGGCGGCGCTCCGCGGAGCGCCGCTCAGCCCTCGCTCATGCGGAACGCCATCCGCAGCAGGCCCTGCTGGGCGGCGACGGGGCTCTCCACCGGCTGGGGCGTCGGCCGGTCCTCGGCGATCAGCGCGTCGAGGTGCAGGATGCGGCTGTGCAGGCGCCGGGCCCGGAGGATCAGCTGCTGCAGGCGCATCGGCAGCAGGTTGAAATCCTGCTGCTTCGGCGGCTCGGCCGTGCCGAGCTTGACCCGGTGCTTCTCCAAGAGGGCCTCGGCCGGGGTCATCTCGCCCTCGGCGACGGCGCGCTGCACCAGGAGCCACGAGGCGATCTGCATCAGCAGCGTGGTCAGGCGCATGCTCTCGGCCGCGTAGCTGAGCGTCGCGTCCCGGGACACGAGGCGCGACTCGTCGCGGCCCTCGCCGTCGAGATAGGCGGCCGTCTCCTCGACCAGGGTCATCCCGTCGCGGAACAGCGCCTTGAAGGCGTCCGAGTTGACGTAGGACCTGCCGAAATCGACCCAGTCCTGATCGTCCCGGAACGTGACATCGAAGCCGTTCATCTGCCTCTCCTGTGCCGTCCGACGGCCCGGCTCGTTCCGATCCGGGACGCTCCGTCCGTGGCTTTCGGACGACGCCGCAATCCTAGCGCCGATTGGCCCGGACGGCAGGGTTCATGTTTTTTTAACCTTAACCCGCCGCCCGGGATCTGGAGAAGGCCCCCGGATGGCGGCACGCGCGCTCAGAACGAGGCGCGGATACCGCCGAAGACGCTGCGGCCGCTCCCGGGATAGAACGCGGCCAGCGCGGCCGGGCCTCCGGCGGTCGCGGCGGCGTTGGCCACCACGGCGATGTCCGAGACGTAGCGGGCATTCGTGAGGTTGCGGGCATCCACGAACAGGGCGACGCCGTCGGCGAGGTCGAGGCCGGCCTCGAGGCCGAGCAGGGCGTAGCCGGGCACCCGCAGGGTGTTGGCGTGATCGGCGAAGGCGCCCTGCGGCACCCAGTCCAGCGACGGCGCGACGTGGAAGCCGCCCGGGTGCCGGTAGCTCAGGACGGTGCGCAGCACGTCCGTCGGGATCCCGGCGATGCGGTTGTTGCCGAAGACCGGGTCGCCGACGAACCGGAAATCGTTGTGGGTCCAGATCTGGGTCACGCTGAGACCGTCGCCCGCCGCCGCGAGGTCGCGGACGAGGTCCAGGGTGACCGCCGCCTCGACGCCCTGGTGGACGGAGCGGGGGGTGTTGAAGGTGGCGGCCGGGATGTTGAGGCCGGGATTCGTCGCGAAGTTGATCAGCTCGTCGCGCAGGTCCGAGCGGTAAAGGGTTACGTCGAAGGCGAGGCGGTCGACGCGCCCGCGGGCGCCAGCCTCGTAGGTCCAGGCGCGCTGCGCCCGCAGGGGCACGAAGGTGGTGCTCAGGAGGTTCTGCTGCACGAGGTCGGAGAAGTCCGGCACGTCCCGGGACCGGACGACGTCGCCGAAGATCTGGATGTCGGGCCGCGGCTGCCACAGCAGGCCGACCTTCGGATTGACGCCCGCGTAGGTCACGTCGGCGAAGCGCGGGTTCGGGTTGCCGGGCAATCCGCCCTTGTCGCTGAAGGTCCGGTTCGACGAGAACGCCTTCGCGCCGGTCATCAGCGCCACGTCCGGCAGGAACCAGAAGCGGTTCTCGCCGTACGCCTCGACGCTCGAGGCGCTCTGCAGGGCGTTCAGCGTCTGCGCGCCCCGCTGACCGCGGACGTTGACGAATTGCAGCGCGGAATTCTGGCCCGCGAAGGCGCGAAGGCCCAGTACTACGTCGTCGCGGAAACCGTTGAGATCGAAGGTCCCGGCCCAGTGCGGGCTGATCCCGTAGGTCCAGCCGTCCTGGTCGATCGCCTGGAAGATCGGGTGGTACAGGCTCTTGTGGATCGCCCAGGTGTCGACGTCGAGCTTGCCCACGTCGAGCAGGAACGAGGTGCGGTTCGCGATCCGCTCCGTCTCGACCTTGCGGGACTGGTTGCCGGTGATCGCCGTCGGATTGGCCAGCGTCGGGGTCGAGAGGCTCTGGCCCAGGGTCAGGGTGCCCGGCAGCTTCTGATCGGTGATGTAGGTGCCGAGATAGAAGCGGGTCTCGATGTCGGGCGCGATCCGGTAGCCGATATTGGCGTTGAAGTTCTTCGTGGCCTGGGCCTCGTGGGCGCGGAACCCGTCGGAATTGGTCAGCGTCGCGTTGACGAGCACGTCGAGCGGCCCGTCGATGCGGGACATCTGCGCCTGCTCGCGGATCGTGCCGAAGCTGCCGCCGTCGACCCGCAGGATGTTGGGCGCCAGCGCCGTGTAGGCCGTGGGCGTGACCGCGTTGACCGCGCCGCCGAGCGTCGTCGCGCCGAAGGTCAGGGCGTTGCCACCCTTGTAGACCTCCACCGAGCGCAGGGCGAGCGGGTCGACCTGATAGAAGTCGCCGCTCCCGTCCGCGAGGTTGAGCGGGATCCCGTCTTGCAGCAGCTCGATTCCGCGCAGGTGGAAGGCGCGGGCGATGCCGGAGCCGCGGACCGACAGGCGCAGCTCCTGGCCGTAGCGCTCCTGCACGTAGACCCCGGGCACGTCCTTGAGCACGTCGCGGAGCGTGTTGGTGTAGCGGTCTTGGAGTGCCGCGGCGTCGACGAAGGCCACGGAGCCGACGGTCCCCGCGAGGGCGGCCCTCTGGCGGTCGACGCTCGGCACCGAGAGCGAGCCGCGGGTCTCGTTTGGCGGCGCGTCCGTCGCGGCGGCGCCGACGACGCTGAGTTCGGACAGGGTGACCGAGGTGGCGGCGGACGGTGTCCGCGTCTGCGCTGCGGCCGGTATCGCGCAGGCGAGCAGCAGGAGCGCGGCGCGTCGGCCGGCCCGGACGTGGCGGGGCATGGGGCGGGATCCGTGTCTGGCGATCGGGGAGGGTGGGGCGATCGGTCAGACGACGGGCGGGGCGCGGGCTCCGAGACCGTGACGCGGGGGCGCCCGCGGGAGGGCGACGCGCCGCGGCCGGGGGGCGGCGGCCGCGACGGGTCGGGCGACCGGGACCGCGGCGACGGTCGACGGCGCGGGCAGGGTGGCGGGGCCGGCCGCGTGGCAGGCCACGCAGCAATCCCCGCGGTGATGGGCCGGCAGGTGCTTGCCGGCGGTTGCCGGATCGGTCGGGCCGCCGTCGGCGAGGCAGAGGATGTGGTCCGGCCCCGCGGAAGCGGCGGCCAGGCCGCCGAGGACGCCCTGCAGCGCCAGGGCGTAGAGGGCGAGGAACGCCACGATCCGGGCGAGCGCGCGCGCCGGCCGCGCGGGGGCGGCCCGAAGGTCCGCGTGGCCGCGACCGCCGGGCGCCGCGGCGGCTCGGCCTCGTGGATCTGCGCGCGTCACGGCTGTCGCCCGGCGGCCGTAGCTCCGTCTCGGGCGGCTAGTGCTGGTGCTGGTGCTGGCCGCCCGGCGCGCCCGCGCCGATCGGCGCCACCGTGAAGGTCACCGGCACGGCGCCGGCGCGCTGGAAGGTGAGCGTCCCCGCGACGGTCTCGCCCGCCTTCGGCGCGGCGGTCAGGTCCTCGAACATCAGGTGATAGCCGCCGGGCTTCAGCTCCACGGTCTCGCCGGGCTTGATGGTCAGGCCGTTCGTCACGGGCGCCATCTTCATGACGCCGCCCTCCATCGACATGGAGTGGATGTCGCTGCTCTTGGCGAACGGCACCGTGGCGCCCGTGAGCGTGTCGGGTGCGCTGCCCGTGTTGGTGATGCGCACGTACCCGCCGGCGACCTTCGCGCCGTTCGGCGTGGCGCGCAGCCACGGCGTCTCGATCGTCAGGTCACCGGCCTTCACGGTCGTCGCGGCCGCGGCGGTCCCGGCGGGCGGCGCGCCGGCCGCCTGCGCGACCTGGATGATCCGGAAGGACGGCGCGGCCGCCTTCAGGTCGTGGGCGTCCTGACCGGCCTTGGGGATCTCCGACCAGGAATAGCTGCCCTCCGCGCAATCCTGCTGGACCGGGACGTAGACGGTCGCGCCGGGCTCGAACGTGCTGGCGACCTGCGCCAGGAAGGTGAACTCGTCGACCTGATCGTCCGGCAGGGAGCCGCCGCTCCAGGTGATCGCCGTCACGCCCTCCGAGGCCGTGCCATGGTGGGTCGCGTAGGTCCTGGCGTAGGGGCCGCGCGTCGTCGCGAGGGTCCAGCCGGGCTTCGGCATCGGCTTGGCGCCGATCAGGCCCTCCGGAACGGTGACGCTCACGCGGGTCGTCGGCTTGCCGTTGCAGCCGTGCATGATCTGGACGACGCCGCGATACGGGGCGCCGGGGGCGGCCTGCTTGCGTTCCAGCACCGCGTGGGCCTGCGCCGCGGAGACGAGCAGCCCGAGGCCGAGGGCGGCCGAGACAAGGGTCTTCATGGGAATACATCCGTCCTGAGGGATCGATCCGAAGGGTGGTGATCGCTCAGGCGGATGGCGGCCCTCTCGGGGACGCTATGGTGCCGGGTGGCGCCCGCGCCCCGACGCTTCCGGCGAGGGGCCAGGCCGGGTGTCGATTCGCGGCCACGGACCACCGGACGCCGATGGCGGCCGCCCGCGGCGGGAGCGCCGGGCCGGTGGCCTGGGCGGCCGTGCAGCAGTCGCCGTGGTCGTGCGGGACGGGCGCACCCGGCAGGGCGGACCCGTCGGCATGCTGCGCGCAGAGACCGTCAGTGCCCGTCGGCAACGGCATCAGGCCGCCGAGAAACCCCTGGAGCAGGAGGGCGTAGAGCGCCAGCACGGCGATCGCGGCCCGCAGGGCCGGCCCGACACCTCGATCCGAAAGGGCCTCGCCCGAATCCATGCTGCTCCCGCGCGCCGTCCGAACCGGAAAGCTATGGCATCTCTGCCACACCGGCGCGGCGATGGCTGTTGCCAGGGCGCCGCACCCGGACACGGCGTGCGCTGGCGCACGGCGACGCCACATTCCGGCCCCTTCGATAGGGAGTCTTAACGCCATCCCGACACCGTGACGCCCGAGACAATCCGCTCCCGTCACGACCTGACGAACCCCGGACCAGAGCCAGCGACCGATGCGCAAGAAGGCACAAAACCGGTTCACCGCGATCCTCGGCGTCGCCGCCCTCGGCACGCTCGGCATCGGCGGCGCCCAAGCCCGCGATCAGGGCAACTATGCCCAGGCCGAGTGGGCGCAGGACTACGCCTCACCCGCCGGCATGCAGGTGCAGCGCGAGACGGTCCCGATCCTCTCGCCACAGACCGTGGCGTCCACCGAGCAGATGGTGGAGCGCTACAAGGACATCGTCGCCCGCGGCGGCTGGCGGCAGGTTTCCGGCGCCGACCATCTCCGGGTCGGCTCGCGCGGCCCGGCCGTGGCGGCCATCCGCCAGCGCCTGATCGTCACCGGTGACCTCGATCCGGCCGCGGGCGGGTCGGGCGTCTACGATTCGTACGTCGCCGCGGGCGTGAAGCGGTTCCAGGCCCGGCACGGCCTCAGCCAGACCGGCGCGATGACGATGGCCACCCAGCAGGCCATGAACGTCCCGGCCGAGGTGCGCCTGCGCCAGCTCGAGATCAACGTCGTGCGCCTGCGCTCCTACTCGGGCGATCTCGGCCGGCGCTTCGTGATCACCAACATCCCGGCCGCGCTCGTCGAGACGGTCGAGAACGGTCAGGTCGTCACGCTCCACGCCGCCGGCGTGGGCAAGATCGACCGCCAGTCGCCGATCATGAACACCAAGGCGACGCAGATCAATTTCAACCCGACCTGGACGGTCCCGGCTTCCATCGTGAAGAAGGACCTGATCCCGAAGATGCAGAAGGATCCGAACTACCTCACGGACAACAAGATCCGGATCCTGTCGAACGGCTCCGAGGTCTCGCCGAAGTCGGTGAACTGGTTCTCGGACGAGGGCACCCGCTACACCTACCGGCAGGATTCGGGCGCCGACTTCAACTCGATGGGCATCGTGCGCATCAACATCCCGAACCCCTACGGCGTGTTCATGCACGACACGAACACCAAGGGCGTGTTCGGCGACGATTTCCGCTTCATCTCGTCGGGCTGCGTGCGCGTGCAGAACGTGCGCGAGTACATCACGTGGCTGCTGAAGGACACGCCCGGCTGGGACCGCCAGAAGGTCGAGGAGGCGATCGAGAGCGGCAAGCGCGTCGACGCCAACATCGCCCAGCCGGTGCCGGTCTACTGGACCTACATCACCGCCTGGTCGACACCGGACGGCATCGTCCAGTTCCGCGACGACATCTACAAGCGCGACGGCGTGAACGTGCCCTCGACCATCGGCGCGCCGACCCCGGTCGCCAGCGCCGAGCCGATGCCGCAGACCTTCGAGCCCGGCGACGAGGAGTAGTCGATCCGCGGGCGCCGGCCGCCCCCGGCGACGCCCGCCCGTCGAACCCGATCCGAGGCCCGCACCTCTGCCGAGGCGCGGGCCTCGCGCGTTCGGGGCCACCTCTGTCATCCGGAGGTCAAACGCGTCTGCTTGGCCGCGGGGGGCTGCGTCCCGGAGCCGGGCTCCGCCCGTCCGCGGGACGACGCGCCGCGAAGCCGTGCAGGAGCCGCCCATGTCGCGCGACACAAAACCCGGAGGCCTGACCCGCCGGGGCACCGTAGCGGGCGCCGCCGCCCTCGGCCTCGTCGCGGGCCGGGCCGGCGCGCAGGAGGCCGCCGGGGCCGCTGAGGCCATCGGGATCGTCACCGCGCGCGACGCGGCCGGCGGGAAGCCGGTCCCGCTGCCGGGCGTGCTGGT
Organism: Methylobacterium sp. C33D; assembly: GCF_053345825.1. Classification (NCBI taxonomy): domain Bacteria; kingdom Pseudomonadati; phylum Pseudomonadota; class Alphaproteobacteria; order Hyphomicrobiales; family Methylobacteriaceae; genus Methylobacterium; species Methylobacterium sp. C33D. The sequence goes on along the minus strand of NZ_JBKFAV010000014.1, from coordinate 92,667 downwards.
CTCCAACGGTCGCGAGATCGCGCGGACCGACGACCGGGGCCGCTACCGCCTGCCGATGCCGGGCGACGGCGCGGTCTTCGTCATCAAGCCGCCCGGCTACGCCCTGCCGCGCGACGCCGACAACGTGCCCCGGCACTCCTACATTCACCAGCCCGGGGGCACGCCCGCGGAGCTCGGCCTGCGCTACCGCGGGCTCGCCCCCACCGGCCCACTCCCGGCCTCGATCGACTTCACCCTGACCCGCACGGACGAGCCGGACGACTTCGACGTCGTGCTGTTCACCGATCCCCAGCCCGAGAGCCGGTTCGAGCTGGACCACGTGCGGGACACCGCGGTCGCCCGCGCCCTCGCGATCCCGGCGGCCTTCGGCCTGACCACCGGCGACGTGCTGTTCGACGATCTCTCGCTCTACGGCCGGTCCAACCGGATCGTCGGGCGGATCGGCCTGCCCTGGTACAGCCTGCCGGGCAACCACGACCTCAACATGCAGGCGCCGGACGCGCGCTACAGCCGCGAGACCTGGAAGCGGGTGTTCGGGGCACCGACCTACGCGTTCCGGCACGGCCGGGCGTGGTTCGTGATGCTCGACAACGTCGAGTGGCTCGGGCCGCCGGTTCCGGTCGGCGCCAACACCTACCGAGGGCGGATCGGCGACCGCAACCTGGCCTTCCTTCGCAACCTCCTGGCCGAGATCCCGCGCGACGACCTGATCGTGCTGGCCATGCACATCCCGCTGCACACCGACACCGCGCCGGACGATCCGCGCAACACCACCACCGACCGCGCCGCGCTCCTCGCACTGCTCGCTGGCCGCAAGGTCCTGAGCCTCGCCGGCCACACTCACACGACCGAGCACCATGACCTCGCCGACGGGCACCACCACCACGTGCTCACCGCCGTCTCGGGCTCGTGGTGGAGCGGTCCCGACACCCGCACCGGCATCCCGTCGGCCGACAGCCGCGACGGCACGCCGAACGGGTTCCACGTCCTGTCGATCCGCGGCACCGCCTACACGTCGCGCTACGTCGCCGCGCAGGGCCAGCCGGACGAGACGATGCGGATCCTGTTCGAGAGCGAGCTGCGGGCCGGCGCGCCCGAGGTGGTGCGCTGGACCCGGCCGGTGCAGGGTCTCCGGCCGCCGGTGCCGCAGGACGCGCTCACCGACACGACCCTGGTGGTGAACGTCTTCGACGGCGGCCCGCGCACGCGGCTCGCGTTCCGGATCGGGGACGCGCCGCCCCGGCCGATGGCGCGGACCCGCCGCCTCGACCCGTTCGTCACCGAGCTCTACGAGCGCTACCCGGAGACCAGGAAGGGCTGGGTCAAGGCGGTGCCCTCGACCCATATCTGGACGGCGCGACTGCCGGACGACCTCGCGCCCGGCGCCCACCGGGTGACCGTTGAGGGCGCGGACGAGTACGGCCGCCCGATCCGCGGCTTCACGGTGCTGGAAGTCACCGGGGAGCGCGGCCGGGGCTGAGTCCGGGCGCCGGTCGTCCGGTGCCCGGGCGGATCACGCCGCCAACTGGCGGGCGCCGTGGCCGCCCTCCCGGATCTCCTCCACGATCTTCGCGCAGAAGGCGTCGAGGTCGCCCGGGTTGCGGCTCGTGACGATGCCGTGATCGGTGACGACTTCCTTGTCGTGCCAGCGTCCGCCGGCGTTGATCACGTCGGTTCGGATCGAGCTGAACGAGGTCAGGTCGCGGCCCTTGGCCGCGCCGGTCTCGATGAGCAGCCACGGGGCGTGGCAGATCGCGGCCACGACCTTGCCGGAGGTCAGGAAGCTCTTGATCAGGGCGAGGGCCTGCGGCTCGAGCCGGAGCTTGTCCGGGTTGATCTGGCCGCCCGGGAGGACGAGGGCGTCGTAGGAGGCCGGGTCGACCTGCTCCAGATCGGTGTCGACCGCGACCGCCTTGCCCCAATCGGTCTTGTCCCAGCCGCGGATCGTGCCCTTGCTCTGGCGCGACTGGGGGGCGGCGACGGTCACGGTGGCGCCGGCCTCGGTGAGCTTCGTCTGCGGGACGGTCAGCTCGCTCTCCTCGAAACCGTCCGTGGCGAGGATCAGGATCTTGGCTTGGCGGATGTCGGGCATGGCGGGTCTCCGATTCGGGGATCTCCCCGGCTAACGGAGGGTCGTCCCGCCCGTTCCCGCGGCCCTGGGCCGCCGGCCGCGTGTAGGAGCGGACGCCGGGCCGGCGTTCGGAACCCCCGCGAGGGCGGCCCGTTGGTCCCCATCCCAACCACCAGGAGTCGCGTCATGGCCAATCCCGGCCTTCCCGAGCCCACGCCCGGCGACCTGCCGCCGCCCCCGCCGGTGCCCGAAGAGCAGCCCGATATCGGCCCGACCGGCCCGCGCACGCCCTATCCGGTGAACGATCCCGGGATCGGCGAACCCGGCGGTCCGGGCTCCGAGCCGGACATCTTCCCCGGCACGCCGACGGATCCGGGTACGCGCATGTGACGGCGCCCGCGACGGCTGTGCGCCCGGCCGTCAGTGACCGCCGTGCGAGGTCCGCACGTCGCGCGGGGCACTGAGGATCTCGGAGAGGCTCGTCACGACGTGGCGGGCCTCTTCGTCCGTCAGGCGGAGCTGGAACGGCGGCAGCGCGCCGGCCTGCAGGGCGACCACCGCCTGGCCCTCGTCGTCGGTGCCGATCTCGATGGCCGACGACGTCACGTCGAGCATGGCGACCTCCTCGTCGCCCATCTCGTCGGCCATGTCGGGCTCGTCGGTATCGTCGATCGCCGTGAGGAGCTGCCCGACGGCGCGCACCAGCGCCCGGGCGGCGCGGGCATCCATCACCACCGCCGTCGCCTGATCGTCCTTCTGGAAGGAGAGCTGGATGTTCGCACCGTCCAGCGAGACCGAGATGCCTGCCATGTATCGTCCAGAGCCACGCGCCTTAACTGCTTGAGCGCATTCCGTATATGCATCGTGAATGCCCGGAATCACAGGGGGCGGTGCCGCTCGGCTGCCTCCCGGACCGGGCCTGCGACGCAGATGATACGCCGCCCATGCCTTGTTGCGGCCGCAGCCTGCGCCTAAATACGTCCTCGGGGGGCTTATCCACCGAGGCTGACGCTGTTCAAGGTTCAGCGACTCGCGCCCCGCCGCACTGGCCAAATCCAGAAAGACCGTGGTGCATCACGCGGCCCCCGTGCCGCGCGGATGGCCTATGGACGAACGAGGTACACTACGTGAATACCGGCACTGTGAAGTGGTTCAATGAGACCAAGGGCTACGGTTTCATCCAGCCCGACGATGGCGGCAAGGACGTGTTCGTCCACATCTCGGCCGTCGAGCGCGCCGGAATGCGCAACCTGATCGAGGGCCAGCGGATCACCTACGAGATCCTCACGGACAAGCGCAGCGGCAAGGACGCCGCGGGCAACCTGCAGGCGGCCTGACCGTCCCGGGTTCTGATGCGCCTCCCGCGGCTCTCGGTGCGCCAGCGTGCGCAACCGGAGGTCGCGGGTGACGCCTGAAGCGGCCGCCAGACGCGGTTCCCCCTTCCGACGCTGCCTTCCCGGGCGAGACTGCCCGGGTCGGGTCGCGTCGGAGGCAATATCCCAGAAACGACGCCGGGCGCAGCCAACGTCCGGTCCAGAAAAGAAAAGACATTGATGCTATTCGAGTACACACGGCGCCGCGGCGTCCGTTCCCCCGTCACCGATGCCCCGACCTTCCGGGTCGGCAAGCTGGCGCGGGCCAAGACCGCGGATCAGACCGGGGCCGATCTCAGCAACCTGATCGACCGGTCCTACAACTACCACTCCCCGCGTGAGCTGCACTGGCATCTCGCCGAGCGTCTCGGGCTCGCGCCCGCCGCGGTGAAGATCCGCGAGGCCGCGGCGGCCTGAGGCCGTCCGCCGCTCGCGCGGGATCGTCCGGGGCCTCGGCCTCAGCGGTCCCAGGCGGCGAGCACCGGGTCGCGCAGACCCACCGGCGCGGCGAGCAACTCGCCGTGCACCGGGTCGGCCCGATTGTACGGCGTCGCCGCCCCGGAGAAATCGCAGACGACGCCGCCCGCCTCGCGCAGAACGAGGTCGGCGGCGGCCAAGTCCCAGTCGCGGGCATTCCCTGAGATCATCCCGACATCGACCGTCCCGTCCGCCACGCGGGCGAGCCGCAGGGCGAGGGACGGGATCCGCGCGATCACCTCGAAATCCGGGTCCGCTCCGGCGCCCCGGGCCAGGCGGTCGAGCATCGGCTTCGGGCCGGTGATGCGGGCGCCCGGCAGGCTCTGCCTGCGATCGACGCGGATCGGCTTGCCGTTCCGCGTCGCGCCGCGCCCGCGCACGGCCTCGTAATCCGCGTCGCCCACCGGCGCGTGGACGAAGCCGATCAGCGGCTCGCCGCGCGACAGGAGCGCCACCGCGATCGACCAGTCCGGATGGCCGGACAGGAAGGCCCGCGTCCCGTCGATCGGGTCGACGATCCAGACGAGATCGTGGCCCAGGCGGGCCGGGTCGTCGGCCGTCTCCTCCGACAGCCACGCCGCCCGCGGCACGAGGGCGCTCAGGCGCACCTTCAGGAAGGCGTCGACCGCGACGTCCGCCTCGGTCACCGGCGAGCCGCCGGCCTTCGACCAGATGCGGGCCGAGGTCTGTCCGCCGAGCCTGAAGAACGGCCGGGCGATGTCGGCGGCCTCGCGCATCACTGCGCGCAGCTCCGGCATCAGGGCGGATACGGCATCGTCGGTGAGAGGCTCGGGCATCGCGCTCCGCGTGGAATCCGTGCGGCCCGCGAGGGCCCCGCCGTCCGGCCCGTCCGCCGACGCGGACGTCCGGGCCCGCCTGGGCTCACCCGCTCGGGCTGAGAAGACCCGGCGCGGAGGATCGCGCGCCCGGTCGCCCCGTTGTACGGCGCCGCCCGCAGCGCCACAAGGACGCCGGTTGATCGATCGATAACGACCGATCTGCGCAAGGAAATGTTGAGCATTCAAGGAAGCATTGAGCATTCCGCAAATGACAGCGCTGTCCAGATTCGCTTAACGACGGCTCTTAAGCGGTGCGGAGGAGTTCGGGTGCGATTTTGCTTGGCATAACGGACGGCCCGACAGGGGCCGCCACTTGCTCCAGGGACTCGGACCGATGAACACTTCCCCGGCCACGGACAGAAGCCACGCAGGACCCTCGATGCACGGTGCCGACACCGCGCCCCGCTTCGTCGCCTCGCCGCTTCCGGTGATCGGCCGCGCCTCCGGCGCGCGCCGGGCCGCCGGGATCGCGCTCGCCTACGCCGCCGAGGACGCGGAGATCGTGGGCGCCGACCGGTTCAGCCTGATCCTCGTCGATGACGAAGGGGACGTGCTGCAGCGCCTCGGCAGCTTCGAGGAGGACGACGTCGTCGCCGTGTGGCGCGACATCGCGGCGCGGGCGGGCCTCGTGCGGATGATCGTCCGGGAGGACGGCCTCCTCGTCCCGGTCTCCCAGCAGATCGGCCGGCTGATTCTCGGTCAGGTCCGCATCCGTCGCCGCCATGCCGGCCTCGGCCGCCGCCGCCCGCGCTTCCTCGCCCGCCGCAAGACCGGCCGGCTGCCGGCGCGCCCGCAGATCTTCCGCGGCGAGAACGAGATCATCGCCCGCACCTGAGGGGGCGGCCGCGCCTAGAACAGGTTGCGCAGCACCGCGTCGGCGGTGAGGCCGACGAACAGGATCAAGCCCGCGTCCCGGTTCGACCGGAACAGCGTGAGAGCCCCGCGGCCGTCGCGCTCGCGCAGCGACAGGACCTGCCAGGCGAGGTGCCCGGCGAAGGCGGCGACCCCCAGATACCCGACGAGCCCCGCTCCGGCCCCGCGCGCCGCCAGCACCACGAACAGAGTGGCCAGCGCGTAGCAGAGCCCGACGGCGAGCCGCACGTGCCGGCCGAACAGGCGGGCCGAGGACCGGATCCCCGCGATCTCGTCGTCCTCGATATCCTGCACCGCGTAGATCGTGTCGTAGCCGATCACCCAGCACAGGGCGCCCGCGTAGAGCAGCAGCGCCGGCGGGTCGAGGCGGGCGAACACGGCGGCCCAGCCCATCAGCGCGCCCCAGGCGAAAGCGAGGCCCAGGATCGCCTGCGGCAGCGGCATGACCCGTTTCATGAACGGGTAGATCGCCACCGGCAGGAGCGAGCAGAGGCCGATCACCACCGCCTCCGCGTTGAACTGCAGCAGGACGGCGAGCCCGATCAGGGCCTGGATCACCAGGAACAGGGCCGCGTGGCGGGGCCGCACCTGCCCGGAGGGCAGGGGGCGCAGGCGCGTGCGCTCGACCTGCGCGTCGAGGTCGCGGTCGGCGATGTCGTTGTAGGTCGAGCCCGCCCCGCGCATCGCCACTGCGCCGATCAGGAACAGGAGGCAGTGCCAGGGATCGGGGAAAGCCTGGTCCGCGGCGATCGCCGCCAGGGCGGCCGACCACCAGCAGGGCAGGAGGAGGAGCCACCAGCCGATCGGCCGGTCGATCCGGGCGAGGCGCAGGTAAGGGCGCCAGGGACGGGGCGCCCGCCGATCGACCCAGTGCCCGGAGACGGCATCGGCCGGTCGCCCGTCGTCAAACACCGTGCCGTTCATCGGTCGGATCTCCGGTCGTCCCGCACGTGAATCCCCCGCCGCTGCAGAGGGGGGACCCGCGCCGGATCCGTGATCCTCTCAGACGATCTCAGAGAGCGCCCTGCGGCAGCTTGAAGCTTCCGGTCAAGCCCGGACCGCCGAGCAGCCCGCCGCCGCCGCCGCCTGCCTGAGCCTGGGCCTGCGCGCGGGCCTGCGCCTCCATCTTGGTCGCCTGGGCGGCGACGCTGCAGATCTTGGTGCGGATGCCGCTGACCTTCATGTGGTCGGCCTTGAAGCCCTCGGCGAAGGAATCGGGGATCGAGCACCATTCCTTGTTGGCGGCGATCCACTTCATGCCCTCGGCGCCGTTGGACTGGAGCTTCCCGAACAGGGCGCAGGCCTCCTGCGGAGTCATCTTCTTCTTGGACTGCGACGCCGCGTTGGCGCGGCCGACCAGGGCCTTGCGCTCGGCCAGGGTCTTCTGGATGGCGCCGCATTCGGGGGCCGCGCTCTGCGCGAACGCCGCCGTGCCGAACAGAACGGTGCCGACCAGCACCGCCGCCCCCAGCTTCAGACTCCCCTTCGCCATTCCGCGACTCCCTCGACGCCCCTGCCGAATCCGCGAGCGGCCGGCTCTCTTCCGTTCCGTTGGGTTCGCCATAGGATTGTGGCGTCATTCGAGCGGCAAACCGGCTGCGCCATGCACCGGTGGACTGCCTGCCGAAAACCGGGGCTCGTAACCATTCGGCAACACTTTCGACGCCGCGCTCCGCGTTGACAGCCTCGCCGGCGCGCGCGACCACGCCGCCATGCCGGCCTATGACTTCACCGCTCCGCGCCTTCACGTCGCGGCCGATCTCGCCGCGGGGGTGATTCTGACCCTCGACCGTGCCCAGGCCAACTACCTGCTCAACGTGCTGCGCCGCGGGCCGGACGATCCCGTCCTGGTCTTCAACGGCCGCGACGGCGAGTGGCGGGCGCATCTGGTCCAGACCGGGCGCAAGGGTGCCGACCTGCACGTCGCCGCGCGGACGCGTCCGCAGCCCGGGCGCGCCGACCTGCACTACCTGTTCGCCCCGCTGAAGAGCGCGCGCCTCGACTACCTCGCGCAGAAGGCGGTGGAGATGGGAGCCGGGACGATTCGGCCGGTCATCACCCGGTTCACGCAGGGCGACCGCGTCAACATGGACCGGCTGCGGGCCAACGCCGTCGAGGCCGCCGAGCAGTGCGGGATCCTGGCGATTCCCGATTGTCCGGAGCCCGAGCGCCTCCCGGCCGCGCTCGCGGCCCTGGCGCCCGAGCGGCTCCTGGTCTTCTGCGACGAGGACGCGCCGGTGCGCGATCCGGTCGCGGCGCTGAGGGCTGCCGGCGACCCGCTGGCGCCGCCCCCGCTCGCCGTGGTGGTCGGTCCCGAGGGCGGCTTCTCGGAGGAGGAGCGGGCGCTGATCCGGGCGCGGCCGAACACCGTGGCGCTCTCCCTCGGGCCGCGCATCCTGCGGGCCGACACCGCCGCGGTCGCCGTGCTGGCCCTGGTCCAGGCGGTGCTGGGCGACGCGCGCTGACGGTGCGCCGGTCCGGTCCATGTGTGCCCGCGCACATGGGAGGACTGCGCCGGCCGATTGTTCCGTCGGATCAGACGTGAAGCGGCGCGCCGGTCGCGGCCGCCGCGTTGTGGGTTCCCGGCGGCTCGATTATGTCCCGGATCGGACGCCGCCTGCGCCGCGTGCTCATCGGGGTCGGGGGCGGGTGTCCGCCCGGATCCCGCTCGCGAGAGCGGGTTTGTACCGGGTGGATCCGCCGGAGCAGTCCGGCGCGCCCGTTCCCAGGCATACGTCAGACGCACGGGCAGGCAGCGCATGGCGCGCGACAGCAACGACACCACGCCGCTCACCACGCGCGCCGAACTGATCGACTGGTTCGCGGCGGGCGAGAAGCCGCGCGCGCGCTTCGCGATCGGCACCGAGCACGAGAAGATCCCGTTCTATCGGGAGACCCGGACACCCGTGCCCTACGAGGGCGACCGCGGCATCCGGGCCCTGCTCGAGGGGCTCGCCCGCGAGACCGGCTGGGAGCCGATCCTCGATCTCGGCAACATCATCGGCCTGTCGGCGGAGGCGGGCGGCGCGATCTCGATCGAGCCCGGCGGCCAGTTCGAGCTGTCCGGCGCCGCGCTTCCCGACGTTCACGCCACGGCGGCGGAACTCGCCACGCACCTCGCCGCCACGAAACGGGTCGCCGATCCCCTGGGCATCGGCTTCCTGACGCTGGGCATGAGCCCGCGATGGCGGCGCGACGAGACGCCGGTCATGCCCAAGAGCCGCTACCGAATCATGGCCGGCTACATGCCGAAGGTCGGGTCCCTCGGCCTCGACATGATGCTGCGCACCGCCACCGTGCAGGTGAATCTCGATTTCGCCTCCGAGGCCGACATGGTGCGCAAGATGCGCGCGTCCCTGGCGCTGCAGCCGGTCGCGACCGCGCTCTTCGCCAACTCGCCCTTCACCGACGGCCGGCCGAACGGCTTCCTGTCGCGCCGGTCCGAGATCTGGCGCGACACGGATGCCCACCGGACCGGAATGCTGCCCTTCGCGTTCGACGCGGGGTTCGGCTACGAGGCCTATGTCGACTGGCTGCTCGGCATGCCCATGTACTTCGTCAAGCGGGGCGACACCTACCACGACGTGTCGGGCGCCTCGTTCCGCGACCTGATGGCCGGCAAGCTCCCGCAGCTGCCCGGGGAGTTCGCCACGGTCTCCGACTGGGCCAACCACGCCTCCACGGCCTTCCCGGAGGTGCGGCTCAAGCGCTTCCTGGAGATGCGCGGCGCCGATGTCGGCGACCCCGGCATGATCGCCGCCCAGGCCGCCTTCTGGGCTGGGCTCCTCTACGACGAGTCGGCCCTCGACGCGGCCCTCGACCTCGTGAAGGGGTGGAGCCCGGCCAACCGCGAGGCCGCGCGGGCGACCGCGCCGCGCCTGGGTCTCGCGACGCCGGTGGCCAACACCACGCTCGGTTCCGTCGCCGCCGAGGCGCTGGCGATCGCCCGGGCGGGACTCCGGGCACGGGGCCGCCGCGACGCCGAGGGCCGGGACGAGGTGATCTACCTGCAGCCGCTCGAGGCGATCGTCGCCGCCGGGCGCACGCGGGCCGAGGATCTGCTCGCCGACTACGAGGGGCGCTGGGGCGCCTGCGTGCGCCCGGCGTTCACCGAATGCGTCTTCTAGCGACCGCCTGAGCGACTACCGCGGCCCGCGCGAATCGCCGTTGGAACGTGCTAATGGAACGTTCCGACAAGGCGTCACGATCAGGGAGAGGCCGCATCATGACCCGCATCATCGCCGCAATCCTCGCCGGGCTGGCCTCCGTGGCGGCGAGCCCCGGTACAGGGCGGGCCGCCGACCTCGCGCCGATCCAGGGCGCAGGCCCGGCGCCGACGCCGAGCCGCTGGCACGCCGGAGCCGCCGGCCGGATCGCCGGCACCGTCGCCGCACGCGGGCGGCCGGAGTACAGCTACTACGGCGAGTACGGCTATCCCGCGCCGTTCGGCTACGGCTACGCCTACGCGCCCGTCCCGAGCCGCGGCTTCGACTACGGGTACCACGGCCCCCGCTACGTCTGGACGGCGCCGGACAGCTATTCGGGACCCGCCTTCGGCTACTACGAATGGTGAGAGCGCCACTGGCTTCCGAGCGCGGCGGTGCCTATGACCGCCGGGGCCGGCAACCGCGCCGGTTCGGGAGCTTCCGGGGTGTGGGATGAGGATCCGGACTGCGTCGACCTCGACCTGAGCGGGCTCAAATGCCCGCTCCCGGTTCTGCGCACGCGGAAGGCGCTGCGCGGCCTGGCCGCCGGCCGGACGCTGGTGGTGACCTGCACCGACCCGCTGGCCGCCCTCGACATCCCGAACCTCGTGCGCGAGGAGGGCGCCCGCCTCGACGCCGCCGAGCGGCTGAGCGAGGGGCGCCTGCGCTTCCGCATCACCGTGTCCGCAAGGCCGCCGCATTCCTGAACGATCCGTCGCGCTCCAGCAGCGAGGCGAGATCGGAATGGCACCACGGATCGGGGGCGTGCGCCTCGTACATGACGGTTGGGCGCGCTACCTCGTCGCCGAGGTGATGCAGGAGGACGGAACCCGCATCACGCGGGAAATGGAGGATCACGGCCGGGCCGTGGCGGTGCTCCCCTACGATCCGGACCGGCGGGTCGCCACGCTCGTCTCGCAGTTCCGGGCGCCGGTCCTGTACTCGGGCGGGCCGCCGAGCCACATCGAGGTGCCGGCCGGGCTCCTCGACGAGGGCGCCTCCGAGGACGAGGCGCGGCGCGAGGCGATGGAGGAGACCGGCCTGCGCCTGAGCGCCCTCGACTTCGTCGCGAGCGCCTGGTCGATGCCGGGGATCTCCACGGAGCGGATGGACCTGTTCCTCGCCGCCTACAGCGAGGCCGACCGGACCGGGACGGGCGGAGGGCTCGCCGCCGAGGGTGAGGCCGTGGCGGTCCACGAGATCCCGCTGCCGGAACTGGCCGCCATGGGCCGCCGCGGGGCAATCACCGACATGAAGTCGCTGACCCTGCTCTTCGCGCTCCAATTGCGGCGCCCGGACCTGTTCGCGGAGCGGCGCTGAGATCAGCCGGCGCGCCGCCGGAACTGGTCCCGCGCGGCGAGGCCGATGAAGCGCCACGACTTGATGAAGTAGCGCCGGAACAGCCGGCGCGGCGCCTGCAGGAACCGGTAGATCCACTCCAGGCCGAGGCGCTGCATCAGCCCTGGGGCGCGCGGCAGGAACCCGGCCGCGACGTTGAGAGCGTCGCCGACGCAGAAGACCACCGGCTCGCCGAGCGTCTGGCCGTGGCGATCCACCCAGATCTCGGATTTGGGCGCGCCGACGCCCATCACCAGGAGCGTCGTCCCGTGGGCGCGGATCCGCTCCGCCAGGGCGCGGCTGTAGGCCACGTCGTGCTCGAAGCCGAAGGGCGGCACGGCGCTCGCCACGGCGCCGGGCGGAAGGCCCGCTGCCTGCAGCCGGGTCGCCAGCGCGTCCGCCGCGTCCTGGCGCGCGGAGACGAAGAAGACCCGCTTCGCGAAGGCCGGCGGATCGGCCAGGACGCAGCCCAGGAGATCGTGGCCGGTGATCCGGTGCACGGGCTTGGCGCACGCCTTCCGGGCCAGCCAGACCAGCGGCATCCCGTCGAGCGTCCTGGCGGCGGCGCGGGCGTAGGCCTCGCGGAACGGCGCGTTCTCGCTGAGCTGGACGATGTGATCGACGTTCGCGGTCACGATCATGCGCGGGCGGCCGTCTCGCCGTGCCGCGATGTCGGCCACGAGGGCCGCGGCGGGACCGGTGTGGAACCGGTAGCCGAAGAGTTCGACGGTCGCGCCGGTCTGCGGCGACCCGGCCGCCGCGGAGGCCGGTGCGCTCACCGTGTGTGCCTCCCCGAGGACCGGATCCATAGCGCTCAGGTAGAGGCTGATCTCGCCGATGTCACGCATCGGCGGCCCGGAAGCTCGCGGCGGGCCGGGTGGCGGCGCGCAGGTTGCGGCGGCGATCGCTGTCGGCGCCCAGCATCAGGGCGATGCCGCCGCCGAGCAGCAGGCCGAGGACGAGCGCCACCGGCAGGACGATCTTGGGCGAGGGCGGGAAGGTCCGCTGGCGCGCCGGCACCGCGGCCGAGATGATCCGGACGTTGGTGGTGTTCAGCCGCTCCTGCTCGCTCGCCTCGCGGGCCCGCTTCAGGTAGGCCTCGTAGATGCCGCGGCGGGCGTCGAGGGTCCGCTCCAGCTCGCGCAGGCCGACATAGGCCCGGTCGCTGGACGCGGTCTCGTTCTTCACCCGGTCGAGATTGGCCCGGATCGCCGCCTCGCTGGCGGCGGCGCGGTCGTAATCCTTCTGAGTCGTCTCGATGATCCGCTCCTTCTCGCGCTGGATCAGGCGCTGCAGGTCGCGCTGCTGCGCGTACTGCTCGGCCATGGCCGGGTGGCGCTCGCCGAGGCGGGTGGCGAGCTCCGCGGTGTTGCGGGACAGGGTGGCGTATTGCTGCCGCAGGGCCTGCATCTCCAGGCTCTGCAGCATCTCCGGCAGGGCGGTGCTGGGATCCGACGAGCGCATGCGGCGCGCCTGCTCCAGGCGCGACTTGGCCTCGGCGGTCTTGATCGAGGCGGTGACGAGCTGCTGGTTCAGGTCGCCGAGCTGCTGGTCGGTGAGCAGGCGGCCGCTGGCGGCCACGAGCTTGTGATCCTCGCGGTAGCGCACCACGGCGCTCTCGGCCTGCTCGACGTCGCGCTTGAGGCTGTTGAGCCGGCCCGCCAGGGCGTCGGAAGCGCGCCGCGCGGTCTCGGTCCGGGCCGCGGCCTCCTCGGCGAAGTAGGCGTCCCCGACGGCGTTGGCGATGCGGGCGGCCTTCTCGGGATCGCGGGACTGCACCGAGACGTCGATCACGAAGGTCCGCTCGGCACGCCGGACGGTGAGCCGGTTCTGAAGCGTGTCGAGGGCGGTGATGACCGGGTCGCGGCTCGCCGGCGGGGGCAGCATGCCCAGCGCGCCCTTGATCCAGGTCAGGGTCGGATTGTTGCCGTCCGGCAGGACGAACTCGTCGTCCTGGTCGAGGTGGAGCTTGGCGATCACCCGGCGCAGGACGCTGTCCGACTGGATCACCCGCACTTGGCTCTCGGCGATCGACACGCCGCTGTCGGCCTGGGGCTGGCGCGCGTTCACGTCGTTCTCGACGACGCGCAGGTCGCTCGGATCCACTAGGACCTGGATGCTCGACGTGTAGCGCGGCGGGATCAGGCCGAGGAGCGCCACGGCCACCGCGACCATGAACAGGCCGCCGAGCACGATGAAGCCGCTGCCGCGCCACAGGCGGCGCAGGATCACCCGGCCGTCCGTCGGCGGCGCGACCTGCGGCAGCACCATCCGCACGGGCTGTTCGCCGCTCATCCGCGTCGAGAAGTCGAACATACGCCTCGCTCCCTGACCTGCCTCGGCGGAGACCGCCGCCCGTCACCAGCCTCGCCGCCGTTCCCGTTCTGACCCGCTTCGTGCCGATCTGGAACAGGCGCTCGCCCGAGGCGCTACCGTCTTCGGGAGACCAGCAATCAACATACCGGGCCAGTAGTGTCGCCCCGATGCGGCACTTGCTCCAGGAAGCCGCCAGATATCGGTTACCGATGCAGTCCTAACTGTCACGACAATCGGCCGTGAAAAGTTCCCTATTTGTTGGGGACTACGCAGGCCGTGTCAGCGATCGCCCTCGTGTGCGACAATTGACTCCAGCGCTTCGTAGGCTGCGGGGTCGCCGGCCAGGAAGCGCTGGAAGCGCGCGCCGTCCTCGGCCGCGGCCGCGTTCCAACGCGCGACGTTGGCCCGGCTCATCCCGGCGGCGCGGGCCAGGGCCCCGTCGCGGATCCAGCCGGCGAGCGCGCCCGCGGCCGCGTCGGGCTGCTCCGGCCGGATCAGCAGGGCGGACGCGTCCAGCACCTCGCGGAACACCGGATCGTCGGGCGCCACCACCGGCAGGCCACCGTGCTGCACCTCCAGCAGCGGCAGGCCGAGTCCTTCGGCCTTGGAGGTGGAGACCAGCAGATGGCAAGAGCCGGCGAGGGCGCGCAGTTCGGCGTCGGCGAGGTAGCCGTAGCGGTGCAGGAACGGTGGCGGTATCTCCAGGAAGGCGTGCTGCCCCCAGCCGACCCGGCCGACGAGGTGGAGCTCCGCCGGGATGCCGGCGCGGATCAGCGCCGCCGTCAGCGCGAGGGTCGCCGGGTAGTTCTTGCGCGGCTCGATGGTGCCGATGGCCAGGATCCGCAGCGGCCGGCCGGGCGCGTAAGCCGCCGGTCCCGGCAGGTCGTCCAGGCCGAAGGCGTCGCGGACGGGGGGGCGCAGCAGGGCGACGCGGGCGCGCTTGGCGCAGAGCGCGCGCACGTCCGCCCCGGTGGTGCGGCTATTGACGAACAGGTTCGGGCACCAGCGCAGGGCCAGGGCGAAGCTCGGGCTCATGTAGATCCGGCTGCGCAGGCTGAGATCTTCCGTCCGGGTGAGCAGGAACGTGTCGTGGACGTAGAGGAGGCAGCGCGAGGCCGCGACGGCGCAGAGCGGCCCGGGCGGGAAGCCCGGGAACAGGAACAGGGCGTCCCGATCGGTCAGCGCCCGCACCGGCAGGCCGAGCTGCTGCGCGGCGACCATGCCGGGCAGGGAGCCCGCCCTCACCGGCCGCACCGTGTGCGGGGCGAGGCGGTCCGGCGCGAATAGGTCGAGGGTGACCCGCTCGATCCCCGTGACGTGGGCGCGCAGATGGGTCTGATCGAGGTAGATCCGCCGCCGCGCCGGCACCGACCCCGCGCCGCCCGGCCTGTCGCCGCGGGCCGTCACGGCTGGCTCCGGCGCAGGGTGCCGGCGAGGTAGAGACAGCGTCGCACGAGGAGCGGCATTCGCCGCCCGAAGACTATCTGCTTGGCCCGCCGCAGCCGGCGTACGAGCGGGCGCGAGACCGCCGGGGCGGTGCCGGTGGCGCCCGCCCGCAGGACCGCCGCGAACGGGAAGTGCCCGAGCATCTCGGGGGCGTAGCGCGGGCCCGTCGCGGCGCCCGGCAGCCCCCGGCGCCGGAAGACCGCGTCCAGCGACAGCGCCGAGGCGGCCGGGCTGTAGCGGCTCTCCAGCGCGATGCGCGCGAAGGCGCCGAGCCGTGTGCGGGCCTCGCGGTCGCCGACCAGCGCGGCCAGCGCCTCCGCGAGGGCGGCGGGCCGTACCGGCACGAGGCGGCCCGACACGCCGTCGATCACCGCCGAAGTCAGGCCGGAGGTGCGGTAGGCGAGCGTCGGCACCCCGCACAGACCGGCCTCGATGGGCGTCTGCCCGAGAGTCTCGTGGCGGCTGGCGGTGACGTGGAGGTCGCAGGCCCCGTACCACGCGGACAGGACCGCCTCGTCGGCGATGAGGCCGGGCGCGAACAGGTTCGCGACGCCGAGCCGGGCCGGGTCGTCGAGCCGGCCGATCGCCACCACGCCGACGCCGGGTCCCGCCACGGCCTGGAGCGCGGCCCGGAGATCGGCGAAGCCCTTGTCGGGCCCGTCGACGATGACCGAGGAGACGAGGATCAGGACGTCGTCGGGCGGCAGGCCGAGCGTGCCGCGCAGCGCCACGCGATCGCCGGGCCGGAACACGGCGGTCGGGAAGGCCAGCCGGACGGGCTCGATCACGCTGCCGGGTGGGGCGAGTTCGCGGGCCCGCGCCAGCGTCCAGTCGGAATTGGCCAGCAGCCAGGGTGCGGAGAACCGCGTCGCGGAGCGGGGTGCGGCGCCGGCGAGCACCGCGCGCTTGCGGCCGTGCATCCCGGCGATCCGGCCGGGCGCCAGCTCCGGGTACTCGTCCGGGCCGGGGCAGGCGGCGTCGCAGCCGGACGCGGCGCGCCCGCAGTCGCGCGGGTGGGCGCATCGGCCGGTCAGGGGGAAGAGGTCGTGCAGCACGAGGCCGACCGGACCTCGCCGCGCCAAGCGGCCGACGACGTCGAGGCTGCGGGTGGCGCCGTGCAGGTTGCCGGCGAGGACGAGATCGGGGGCGGCCGCCGCGATCGCGGCCTCCGCCCGCGGGAAGTCGTCGGTCCACTCGGCGGCCTCGGGCCGGCCGCTCAGCGTCACATCGGTGACCCGGTGGCCCGCGAGCGTCAGCGCCTCGGCGAGGCGGCGCTGGGCCACGCCGGCACCCCCGCGGGTTCCGGTTCCGGTGAGCGACACGATCGACAGGCCGTCGCCGGGCGGGGGCAGCGGCGCGGAGAGCCTGTGGAGCAGCACCGGGCGGCCGATCAGGCTCCGCCGATTGGCGGGGATCGCCGACCAGGCGGTGGCGGCGTCGAGCACGCCGTCCGCGTCGAGGCGCGCGCGGGTCGCGAGGACGTCCCGCCGCCACAGGATCCCGCCTCCCGCGGGCGGGATCGCCGGCGTGCCGCCGGCGGTTCCGGGACCGTCGAGGCCGCGGACGGCGACGTCGAACAGGACCCGGAGCCCCGCCACCGCGTCGGCGCCGGTCAGGGTGGCCTCCAGCGCCAGGGCAGTCAGAGCGCCCGGCGCGAGCAGGTCGCCGGCGCGGAGCCAGAGCAGGTGATGCGGACCGGGATCCGCCAGGATCCGCGCCGCGGACGCGCGGCCGGCCGTCGGGTCGAGCACGTCGTGCCGCAGCTCGGGGTAGCCCTGGCGCAGGACCGACGCGACGGTCTCGGCGAGCGCCGCATCCGCGCCGGCCACCGTGACGACGCGGATCCGGGGCCAGGGGCGCCCGTCGGGGAGCGACGCGGGACGGGCCGGCGCGTGGGCTCCGCGCCCGAACGGCCAGTCGGCGACGCCGTGGGCGGGCGGTGACATGTCTGCGGCGTCGGTCACGGCGGCTCTGGCGGCGGCTCGGGTCTCGTGCGGGGCGGCAGAGTGGACGGGAAGGTTGAAGATTGCCTCTCGGAGCGGGCGGCGCCTCAGGCCGCCGCTCCGGCCTCCACCCGGATCCGCGCCGGGCCGGCCTCGATCCGGCCGATCCGGGCGGCCGCCGGGTAGCCGGCCGCCCGGATGCGGTCCAGGATCGCGTCGGCCCGGTCGGCCGAGCAGGTCACCAGCAGCCCGCCCGAGGTCTGCGGATCGGTCAGGAGGTGGCGGCGCCAATCGGGGAAGTCGGCCGGCAGGTCCACCGCCTCGCCGAACGCCGCCCAGTTGCGGTGCGAGGCGCCGGTGACGGCGCCGGCGCGCGCCAGCGCCTCCGCCTTGGGCAGCAGGGGGAGGGCGTCGGCCTTGAGGGCGAGGGTGAGGCCGGCGCCGCGGGCGATCTCCAGGCCGTGGCCCAGGATGCCGAAGCCGGTCACATCGGTGAGGGCGTGCACGGCGGGCTCGGCGGCGAGGTCGGTCCCGATCCGGTTGAGCAGCGTCGTGGTCGCGATGAAGTCGCGGTAGCCGGCCTCGTCGAGAATCGCCCGCTTGATCGCCGCCGAGTAGACCCCGACCCCGAGGGCCTTGGTGAGCAGGACGGCGTCGCCGGCCACCGCGTCGGCGTTGCGCCGCACCGCCTCGCGGCGGCAGGTCCCGATCACCGCGAGACCGTAGATCGGCTCGGGCGCGTCGATCGAGTGGCCGCCCGCCACCGGGATGCCGGCCGCGGCGCATTGCTCCGCGCCGCCGCGCAGGATCCGCGCGACCACCTCGGGGTCGATCTTGCCGAGCGGCATCCCGAGGATCGCCAGCGCGAAGAGCGGCCGGCCGCCCATGGCGTAGACGTCCGAGATGGCGTTCGTCGCGGCGATCCGGCCGAAATCGACCGGGTCGTCCACCATCGGGGTGAAGAAGTCCGTAGTGGCGATGAGGCAGGTTCCGTCCTCCAGCTCCCACACCGCCGCGTCGTCCGCGGTCTCGTTGCCGACAAGGAGCCGCTCGAACGGGCCCGCTGCCGGCTGCTGGGCGAGGAGCTGGCGCAGGGTGGCCGGGTCGAGCTTGCAGCCGCAGCCGCCGCCGTGGGCGAGACTGGTCAGGCGGGGGGCATCGCTCATGGCCGAACTCCGTTCCGGCTAACTTGGGGGCTTCGCGGGGTCTTCGCCGGGTCTTCGCCGGGTCTTCGCGGAGTCAGTAGCGCGTCGTCACCGCGTTGAGCCAGTCCGGCGAGGCCGCGACGGCCGCGGCCTCGACCCGCTTGTCGAGGCCCGTCAGCACCAGCAGCCCGAGCACGACCATCACGGCGCCGAGCGCGGCCTTCGCGGCCCGGCCGGCCGCGGCGAGACCGCCGCGCCAGCGCAGCAGCGCCTCGCGGGAGACGAAGCCGAGGAGCATCAGCGGGGCCGCGGCGCCGATCCCGAAGGCCAGCATCGTCAGGGCGACGCCCCCGAGATGCTCGCCCCGCGCCGCCATCAGCGAGGCCGCGCCCAGGGTCGGTCCCACGCAGGGACTCCAGGCCGCGCCGAGTAGCAGCCCCACGGCGAACTGGCCCGATAATCCCCCGGAGCCGACGCCGCCGAAGCGGTCCTCCGCCCAGGCGCCGACCGGGCCGGCCGCCGTCGCGACCCGGGCCTGGAGCCGCGGCAGCATCAGCACCGTGCCCAGGAGCACCAGCAGCACCGCGCCGGCACGCCGGAACACGTCGCCGTCGAGCCCGACGGTGAAGCCGATCGTCGCGACGAACAGCCCGATGGCCGTGAAGGCGACCGCGAGGCCGGCGGCCAGCGCCGCCGGACCGAGGCGGTGCTCGGCCGCCGCCGTGCCGAGTACGATGGGGATCAGCGGCAGCACGCAGGGCGAGAGCACCGAGAGCAGGCCGGCCAGGAACGCGAACCCCACCGTTCCCAGCATGTCCCGTGCCCTCCCGCTGGCGCTCTGCCGGAGGAGGCTTCGACCCTGGCGCGCGGGCCGTCAACGCGCCAGGCGGACGCGGGCCCGCGGGAACAAGGCCGCCGCGCGCCGAATTCGGCGGCAGGTCCGGTCCTCCCGGGCGAGGCGGAGCAGAGCGGTGACCACCTTCTTCACGGGCGACACGCATTTCGGCGACCCGCGGGCGCTGCGCTTCGACCACAGGCCCTATCCCGATCTCGAGGCCCACGATGCCGGCCTGATCGCGGCCTGGAACGCGACGGTGACGCCGGGCGACACGGTCTGGCACCTCGGCGACTTCGCCCTCGGTCCGAGCGGCGACCGGATCCGCGCGATCCTCGACGGGCTGAACGGCGAGAAGCACCTGATCGCCGGCAACAATGACGGGCCGGACACGCTCACGGCGCCCGGCTGGGCATCGGTCCGGCACTACGCGGAACTCGATGTCGAGGGGCGGATGGTGGTGCTCTGCCACTACGCGTTCCGCACCTGGAACGGCATGAGCCGGGGGGCGCTCAACCTCCACGGGCACAGCCACGGCAAGCTCAAGCCGATGCCGAAGCAGTACGATGTCGGCGTCGATCCGATGGGTGCGGCCCCCGTGCCACTCTCCGCCATCCTGACCTCGCGCCTGCGCCGGAAGCCGTGATTCGCCGGAACTTTCACGTCAGCTTCACTGTTTCAGCGGACAGAGAGGGAGTGGACCTGAGCCGCTCCGAGAAACCCGGCAGGGCCGCTCGCGGGCCTGCCATCACGAACCGTGTGTGAGTGTTCCCGTGAGTGCCAAGTCGGTCACTCTGACCCGCTGCCTCGCCAGCCTCCTGGCAGGCCTCGCCCTGACTTCCGCCGCGTCGGCCCTGCCGTCCTGCATCGAAGCCCAGCGCAAGGTCGACGAGGCGAACGCCCTGCGCTTCCAGGCGCGTCAGGAAGCCCGCCTGGGTAACCATGACCGCGTCTGCGACACGCTCGACGAGGTGGGCGACCGCTACGACGATGCCCGCGACGCGTTCGAGCGATGCGGCGAGGGCGTCGTGGCGATCGACCTCCGCAGTGAGCTGCGGGGTTTGCGGATCGCCAAGAAAATCAACCGCTGCGACTGACCGGGTGCGCGACCGCACCTCGGACGTCCCGTTCCTGAAGCATCACCCCGTTACGCGCGACGCTTGTCGCCGAGAAGGTTCTGCGCCGATGACCCCCGCCACGCTCTCGAACGACATCGAGCCCGCCGTCACCCGCACCGGCCCGTCCTTCGCGGCTGCCCTGTGCGGCTTCGTCAGCACCACCGTCGCCACGACGATGCTGCTCATGCTGATCGGCACGTTCTGATCATGGTGCGACCGACCAGAACCGCTGGCGGTTGAACAGCATTTCCTGGGAGCCGATCTTCGGAGCCGGCTCCGTCCGTCGGCCGCAATCGGGCTCGGGCGGCTTCGTGACAGCGGCCAGGGTCGCCGGTGCCGTGGCCGGGATCAGCCCGAGTCGGGACTGCACTTCGGGCTGCCGCGCCGCGGCGATGGTCAGCACGCAGGCGATCAGCCCGCCGGCAACAGTTCCGAGAACGAAATTCAACATCGGGGTTGGGATCCGGGGGCCGGTTCCTTTCGGCCGCACAGCGTCGTTGATAACCAACCCGGCGGGATCATGGCGGATGCGGCGCTCACGCGCTTTTAACTCCTGATCTGCGACAGCTACGCGCTAGCTTGCCTCCGTGGCAGGCCCGACGACGGGGCTGGACCGCCGATGAACTACGCCGCCAACGCCTACGCCAAGACTTCCCACAGCGCGCTGTCGCCCCGCGAAGCCGAATCCGCCGTGCTGCTGAAGGCGGCACAGAAGCTGATCGGCGCAAGTCAGGGGCTCGCCAGCGGCGATGCCGGGCGCATCAACGAGGCCCTGTCGTTCAATCAGCGGGTCTGGACGCTGCTGACCTCCGAGGCGACGTCCGCGGAAAACCCGCTCCCCGCCGACGTGAAGCAGGGCGTCGGTCGCCTGGGCGTGTTCGTGCTCCAGAGCTGCATCGACACCATGATCGCACCGACGCCTGAGAAGATCGCCACGCTGGTGTCGATCAACAATCACATCGCCGCCGGCCTCCAGGGCAATCCCGGCTGAGGCCGGGCGGCCCGACTAGGGAGCTGCCGCCCGGTCCGGCACCTCGGCGAGCGATGCCGAGCCGGCGGCCTCCCACTCGACGAGTTTGCGGCTCAGCTTGAGTGACCGGTAATACTCGCCGGCCTCGACCGCCTGCGCGATCGCGGCGATCTGCCCGGCGGCGGCCGGCGCCAGGCCGAGCAGGTCCGTGGCCTGCCGGAAGAACAGGTCGATGCTCTGCGTCGGGTCGTCGGCGAGGTAGATGACCGTCAGCGTCAGGTGGAGACGCTTGCAGGCCGTGTCGGCCTCGCTCTCCGTGATGATCTCGCTCTCGCGCAAAAATTTGCACTGCGTCTCGATCAGGAAGGTCGAGCGACGATCGCCGTTGCGCAGCAGCGCGCCGTTGATGATCAGCCGCTCGAACGGCTTGAGTTCCAGGCGCAGGGGCATCGGGCGTTCCTTTCTAGAAGACCCGCCGATCTCATTCGCGAACCGTTAACGTTCCGCGAATTTCGCGCCGCCGCGTCGCCGTTGCGACAGGCGGCCGCCCTGGTAAACTCAGACAAATCAGGTCGACGGGACGCTGCCGAGGA
This sequence comes from Methylobacterium sp. C33D, assembly GCF_053345825.1. Taxonomy (NCBI): domain Bacteria; kingdom Pseudomonadati; phylum Pseudomonadota; class Alphaproteobacteria; order Hyphomicrobiales; family Methylobacteriaceae; genus Methylobacterium; species Methylobacterium sp. C33D. The sequence goes on along the minus strand of NZ_JBKFAV010000014.1, from coordinate 71,125 downwards.
AGTCCGATGACGGTTCAGCCCGACCAGCGCGCGCGGTATCCGAGCCTCGCCGGCAAGCGCGTCCTCGTGACCGGCGGCGCCTCGGGCATCGGCCAGGGGTTGGTCGAGGCCTTCGTCGGGCAGGGCGCCCGGGTGCTGTTCTGCGATATCGCGGACGACGCGGCCCGAGCCGTGGTCGCGCGTCTCGCGCCCGCCGCCGCGCACACGCCGCTCTACCGGCGCTGCGACCTGACCGATGTCGAGGCGGTCGGCGCGCTGGTCGCCGAGGCCGACACGGTCCTGGGCGGGCTCGACGTCCTGATCAACAATGCCGGCAACGACGACCGCCACGCTCTCGCGGAGGTGACGCCCGCCTACTGGGACGATCGGATGGCTGTGAACCTGCGCCACCTGTTCTTCGCGGCGCAGGCGGCAGTCCCGCCCATGCGCCGCGCCGGCGGCGGCGTCATCCTCAATTTCGGATCGATCAGCTGGCATCTCGGCCTGAAGGCGATGCCGCTCTACCAGACCGCTAAGGCGGCGATCGAGGGGATGACCCGAGCCCTCGCCCGCGACCTCGGCCGCGACAACATTCGGGTGGTGTCGATCGTACCGGGCAACGTTCAGACGCCCCGCCAGGAGAGATGGTACTCGCAGGAGGGGGAGGCCGAGATCATCGCCGCGCAGTGCCTCGACGGACGGATCCAGCCGGCCGACGTCGCCGCGCTGGTCCTGTTCCTGGCCTCGGACGACGCGCGCATGTGCACAGGCCACCCTTACGTCATCGACGCGGGCTGGCGGTGAACGCGCGCCAGGCCGGAGACCGGCCGGACCGGCGGCGCCACGAGGCGCTCCGGGCCGGCCCGCTCCCGCGCCTCAGTCGCAGGTCTCCTTCTTCACGGTCTTCGTGTCGCCCATGTCGTTCTCCTTGCGCACCGTCTTGGTGACGCAGCCGTCGCCGTGGTCGTGGACGGTCACGGACTTCGATTCGGTGGCCGGGCGGTCGACGACGACGGCCGGGCGGTCACGCTCGATGACGGTGGTCTGGGCCTGCGCGGCGGCGCCGAGGCTCAACAGGGCGGCGGTCGCGAGCAAGATCGTGCGCATGCGGAAACTCCCATACCGATTTCGGTAGCGAGTAACGGCGATGCCAGCTTGGGCGTTCCGCGAAGTGTCGTGAGGCGGGCCGAACCCGTAACGAACTTGGCTCGGCCCGCGCGCCGTTCGGCTGACGGGCAACCGGAGCGACGGCGCCAATGACCGCGGAAGCCGGCCCGTGGCAACCCCGGCGGACTACGTGCGCGGCACGGCCGGGTCTCAGCCGCCGGTCATCGGCGGGAAGAAGGCGATCTCGCGGGCCCCGGCGATCGGCGCGTCCGGCTTGGCGTGAGCCCGGTCGATCGCGGCGCGGACGACGCCGGGATCCTCGAAGGCGTGGGCGTATTCCTCGCCCCGGCCCCGGAGCCAGCCGACGAGATCCGCGACGGTGGCGACCTCGGGCGGCGGCGCCAGCTCCTCCTCGGAGCGGCCGATCCGCTCGCGGACCCAGGCGAAATAGACGAGTTTCATCGCATCACCGTACCGGAGACAGGGCAGGGGCGGCGCGCGCCGCAGACCGCGCGCCACGCGGGCGGATCCGTCAGCGCGGATCGTCGATGACGTGCTTGATCCCGGCCCGCATGTAGTCCCAGCCGGTCCAGAGCGTGAGCGCGGCGGCGAGCCACAGGAGCGTCAGGCCGATCGGCTCGGTTCCCGGCAGCACCGTCTCGCCCGCCGGGCCGGCGACCAGGAAGCCGAGCGCCACGAGTTGCACGGTGGTCTTCCACTTCGCGATGCGGCTGACCGGCACGCCGACCTTGAGCTCCGCGAGGTACTCGCGCAGCCCGGAGACCAGCACCTCGCGGCACAGGATCACGATGGCCGCCCAGATGTTCGAGCCGACGATGGTGTGGTCCGCCGTCAGCATCAGCAGGCAGGCCGAGACCAGGAGCTTGTCGGCGATCGGATCGAGCATCCGGCCGAGCGCGGAACTCTGGTGGTAGGTCCGGGCGACGTAGCCGTCGAGGTAGTCGGTGATCGCGGCCGCGACGAACACCCCCAGCGCCGTCCACCGCGCCGTGTGGGATTCGGGCCAGAACAGCAGCGCGACCATCACCGGCACGGCAACGAGGCGCCCGTAGGTCAGGCAATTCGCGAGCGTCCAGGCCGGCGACCGTCGTCGGGGAAGGACGGCGTTCATCGCAGGGGTGAAATCAGAGTGGGCCCCGGGCGTCAACGCCCCAGTTTCCGCCTCGGCCATCGCGGCCGGGTTCTCAGGCGCCGGCATGGAAGAAGTCATAGACCGCCCGCGCGGTGGCGGCGTTCACGCCCGGGGTCTTGGCCAGATCCTCGAAGGCGGCGCGCTCGATCGCCTTGACGGTCCCGAAGTGGTGCAGCAGCGCGCGCTTGCGGCTGGGCCCGATGCCGGCGATCTCGTCCAACGGATTCTTCACCATCTCACGCTTCCGCTTGGCCCGATGGCTGCCGATGGCGAAGCGGTGCGCCTCGTCGCGGAGCCGCTGCACGAAGTAGAGCGTCGGGTCGCGCGGCGGAAGCTTGAAGGGCGGCCGCCCGGGCACGAAAAACGTCTCGCGGCCGGCATCCCGGTCGCGGCCCTTGGCGACGCCGACGAGCGGCACGCCCGCGACGCCGACCTCCTCCAGCGCGGCCCGCGCGGCGTCGAGCTGACCCTTGCCGCCGTCGATCAGCACGAGGTCCGGCCAGGCCGGGAATGCCTCGCTCTCCTCCGCCGGGGCGGGCACAGGCTCCGACGCGCCGCCCTCGGCGGCGGCCACGGCCGCCTCGCGCTCTGTGCGCGGCGCCTCCTTCACGAGCCGCTTGAAGCGCCGCTGCAGCACCTCGCGCATCATGCCGTAATCGTCGCCCGGGGTGAGGTCCTCGGACTTGATGTTGAACGTGCGGTAATGCGCCTTCATGAAGCCGGTGGGACCGGCGACGATCATGCCGCCGACCGCGTTCGTGCCCATGATGTGGGAGTTGTCGTAGACCTCGATCCGGCGGGGCGCGCCGTCGAGCCCGAAGGCCTGGCCGAGCGCGGCGAGGAGCTTGCCCTGGGAGGCCGTGTCGGCGAGGCGCCGCGCCAGCGCCTCCTTGGCGTTGCGCTGGGCGTAGTCGACGAGGTTCTTCCGCTCGCCCCGGCTCGGCCGGTGGATCTCGACGCGGTACTCGACCCGGCTCGACAGGGCCGCCGCCACCAGCTCCGCATCCTCGATCGCGTGGCTCGTCAGCACCGTGCGGGGCGCGGGCTTGTCGTCGTAGAACTGGCCGATGAACGAGCCCAGCACCTCGTCGGGCGTCATCGTCCGGTCGGCCTTCGGGAAATAGGCGCGGTTGCCCCAGTTCTGGAAGTTCCGGAAGAAGAACACCTCGATGCAGAACTGGCCGGCCTGCTCGTCGAGGGCGAACACGTCCGCCTCCTCGACGCCCTGGGTGTTGACCCCCTGCACGCCCTGGATCGCCGACAGGGCGGCGATGCGGTCGCGGAACCGGGCGGCCCGCTCGAACTCCATCGCCTCGGACGCGTCCTGCATCTCGGCGCGCATCCGGTCCTTCACGGCGTTCGACTTGCCGGCGAGGAACGCACGGGCGGAATCCGCCATGGCGGCGTAGTCGTCCGCGGCGATCTCACCCGTGCAGGGGCCGGAGCAGCGCTTGATCTGGTAGAGCAGGCAGGGCCGGGTGCGGTTCTCGTAGTAGCTGTCGGTGCAGGTGCGCAGCAGGAAGGCGCGCTGCAGGGCGTTCACCGTCCGGTTCACCGCCCAGACGCTGGCGAAGGGGCCGTAATAGTTGCCTTTCCGGCGCCGGGCGCCCCGGTGCTTGACGATCTGCGGAGCGGGGCCGTCGTCGGTGACCAGGATGTAGGGGAACGACTTGTCGTCCCGCATCAGCACGTTGAAGCGGGGCTTCAGCTGCTTGATCAGGTTGGCCTCGAGGAGGAGCGCCTCGGTCTCGGTCGCCGTGGTGACGAACTCCATCGCCGCCGTCTGCGAGATCATCCGGGCGATGCGGTTCGAGTGCGCCTGGCCCCGCGCGTAGGAGCCGACCCGCGCCTTCAGGTTCTTGGCCTTGCCGACGTAGAGGACGTCGCCGCGATGGTCGAACATCCGGTAGACGCCGGGCGAGGACGGCAGGGTCGACCAGAACCGGCGGATCACCTCGGTGCCGGCCTGGACGGCGCCCGGCTCGAAGTCGAAATCGATCTCCGGGGCCTCCGTGTCGGGGAGGCCGGCCTCAGCCTCGTCGGCGGTCTCGTCCCGCTCGGCGTCGCGGCCGTCGTCGAAGGTGTCGGGGGGCAGGTCTGAGAGGGCTCTGCGGCTCATACCGCAGATTTAGGCGTTCCGGACCGCGAGGGGGACCGGGGCGGCGACAAAAATCGCGCGCCCGGTCCGATCGATCAGTCGAACAGCGAGTCGATGTCGCTCTGGTCGACGTGGCCGATGTCGTGATCGAGCTTGGGACCGTTGAGGAGCGAGCTCTCGTCGTCCAGGGAGGTCGGCACCGGCATCACGGTGATGAGTTCCTTGAAGCTGTCGAGCTCCGACCACGTGGCGATGAGCCGGTCGAGGTGCTCCTCGATGAACTTCATCACGCTGACGATCTTGGTGATGCGCTGGCCGGTCAGATCCTGGAAGTTGCAGGCCTCGTAGGCGGTGATCACGCGCTCGAGGATCACGTCGACGTGCGGCTTCGTGCCCGGCGGCAGCGTCGAGGCGTTGAGCATGCCGGCATGGCTCTCGATCTCCTCGATCGCGCCGAGGAGCTGCGTGGTGGCGCGCTCCGTCGAGTCGACCACCGCGTCGAGTTCGTCGGCCGCCCGGCGCATGCCCTTGCCGGTGTTCTCGGTCCGGTGCAGCGTTGCCAGCTCCGACTTGGTGCGGGTGATCGCCTCCTTCATCACGTCGAGCTCGGTGCGCATCGCCAGCGCCTCGTGCAGCTCGCGGCGGCACGACTCGATGGTCTCGCTCGCGCTCATCTGCGTGACGCGGCGCAAGTCCTGGATGGCGTTGAAGATATCCTCCAGGCGCTCGCTCGAGGCGGTTGCCCCGGGCCCGGGAGGGGGAGCCGCGGGAAGCCCGAGACTGTCTTCGATGCGATAGCGCTTCTGGGTCATCGTCCGGGCGTGAGCGTTCGGGTTCCGTCGCCGCGACTGTCTACCATAACGGTTAGCGGACTGTGACTGCCGCGCTTCTTCCACGGGACTCCGTCCGCCGGGGCGGGGCGGGCCGGGAGGGGTTAACCGCCGATTCACGCTGGCCGCGACCGGCCGGGGAGTGGCCGGTCCGAACCGGCGATTCACCACGTTCGTTCACCTGATTCGGTCAAATTCGACGGGATCGTTCGCGCGACGGGAGCGCGGGCTCCGGGCTCGGGAGCAGGCGACGATGCGGCGTTCAGTCCGTTTGGGAATGGGGGCGGCCGCGGCCGCGTTCGTGCTGTGCGGCCCTGCCCGGGCGCAGCAGGCGCGCTACTCCGAGGGCGGCTACGGCGGCGGGCTGATCGAGTACCTCGTCACCGGCAGCGCCGGCACCGGGAACGCCGGGCGCGGGTGGCCGCAGCGCGCCGCGCCGCAGCAGCGGGTCGCGGCCTATTCCGGCGAGCTGGTGCCGGTCGAGACCGAGCCCACCCAGGGGTATGGGCAGGCGTACGGCCAGTCCTACGCGGCACCCCAGCAGCCCTACGGCGCGCCGCCCGCGGCCGCCTACGGTGCGCCCCAGGCCGATCCGGCCCGGATCGGCCGCGCGGTCTCGCCCGAGTACCAGCGCCAGGAGGTGGCCTTCCCGGGGCGGCAGAAGCCCGGCACGATCGTGATCGACACCGCCGGCAAGCACCTCTACCTCGTGCAGGCCGGGCAGCGCGCCCTGCGCTACGGGATCGGCGTCGGCCGCCCCGGCTTCGCCTGGAGCGGCCTCAAGACGGTCAGCCGCAAGGCGGAGTGGCCGGACTGGACGCCGCCGGCCGAGATGCTCGCCCGCCGTCCCGACCTGCCGCGCCACATGGCCGGGGGCCCGGAGAATCCGCTGGGTGCCCGCGCCCTCTATCTCGGCTCGTCGCTCTACCGGATCCACGGGACCAACGAGCCCAACACGATCGGGCAGTCGGTCTCGTCGGGGTGCATCCGGATGATGAACGACGACGTCATCGATCTCTACGAGCGCGTGCCCGTGGGAACGCGGGTCGAGGTTCTCTGAGCGCCTGACGCCGCCCCGGACACGAGGAAGGCCCGGCCGCGCCTGACGCGACCGGGCCTCCCTTCGGCGTGACGGACGATCAGGTCCAGTCGCTGTCGTCGCCGCCGCCGAGGTCGCCGCCGAAATCACCGCCCGGATCGCTGTAGCCGGCGTCCTGGAAGCCGCCCATGTCGCCGCCGCTGTTGTCGAGGGCCGAGCCGAGATCCTGGTTGCCGCCGCCGTCGCCGTAGTAGTTGTTGACGATGGTCTCGCCGCCACCGCCGCCGAGGCCCGCCGCCGCGGCGCTGCCGAGGCTGGAATGGCCGCCCGCGAAGGCGTTCGAGAGGGCGCTTCCGAGGAGCATGCCGCCCGCCGCGCCGGCCGCCATGGGGAGCGCCGTCGCCATGAAGCCGCCGCCGCGCGCCGGAGCCTGGGGCTGGCCGCCCCACGGCCCGCCCTGCTGCTGCGGGTAGCCGCCCTGCTGCGGGTAACCCTGCTGCGGGTAGCCCTGCGGCGGGCCGCCCTGATTGCCCCAGGGCTGGCCGCCCGGACGCGGCTGCCCGTAGCCGGGCTGGGGCTCCTGCCGCTGCTGGCTGCCGCCGCCGAAGATGCTCGACAGGAAGCCGCCGCCCCCGGAGGACTGCGCCGGGGCCGCCTGGCTGCGGGCCTGCTCCAGCTGCTGGTTCAGGCTCTTGATCGCTTCTTCCTGGACGTAGATCAGCTGCGCCATCGCGTAGGGCGCGTAGGGCTGCGCGCGGAGCTTGTCGGCGATGAAGCGCTCCGCCTCCGCATCGCGGGGCTGGGTCTGCGCCTGCTCCAGCCGCTGGAAGATTCCCGAAATGACGTCGCGTTCTTCGCTGTTCATGGAGTCGTCCTCCTCGAATCTCACCCGCGGGCCCGAACGCGCCGCATGGCAGCTAGGACATGGGTGCGCGGCGACGCTTTGTCAGGGGGATTGCGAAAACTTCATCCGCACGTCCCGAAACGCGAGAAGCCCAGCCTGCGGGCCGGGCTTCCTGCACGCGGACGGAGGCAGCGCGGCCGCGGCCGCGCCGGCCCGATCCTAGAAAGTGCCGAACTTGTAGTTCAGGCCGGCGCGGACGACGGCGAACTCGTCGGAGCGGCGTCCGACGCCGCTGTAGACGACCGGGAAGTTGTTGGCGGCGTTGATGACGAACGCGCCCTGGTTGCGGGTGCCGCGGTCGAGGTTGACGTACAGGCCTTCGACCTTGAGCGTCACGGCCGAGGAGCGGAAGAAGTTCAGGAACGAGTCGGTGGGCAGGGCGTACTCGATGCCGCCGCCGGCTGCCCAGCCGGTGCGGAAGCTGTCGTTGCCGGCGAAGCCGCCGAAGGAGCGGTCGGCGCTGCCCGAGCCGTAGGCGAAGCCGCCGGTGCCGTACACGAGGGTGCGGTCGAAGGCGTAGCCGAGGCGGCCGCGGACGGTGCCGAAGAAGTCGAGGCTGGAGAGGCCGCGCGGGTCGGTGAGGTAGTAGCCGGGGGCGACGGCGCCGGAGACGAAGGCGTTGTTCCGGTTACGGCCGAAGTCGAGGTACTGGGCGTCGGCCTCGAAGCCGATCACGACGCCGGAGCCCGGGGTGAACTGGTAGTTGTAGCCGATCTGTCCACCGCCGGAGAAGCCGTCCTGGCTGCGGTTGCGGAAGGAGGCGACGGTGCCGGGGGCGGCGTACGGGAAGGGGACGGCGAAGGTGTTGCCGGTGTTGCGGTCGCTGGCGTCGAAGGCGTAGCCGGCGTTGATACCGAAGTAGGCGCCGGTCCAGGTGAAGACCGGAACGGGGGTGAACACCGGCGGCGGGGCGGCGCGGCGCGGCAGGTCGGCGGCGAAGGCCGATCCCGCGAAGGCAACGCCCGCGAGGGCCGTGGTCACACGGAGCATGGAGTTCATGATCTGGTCCTCACTGGTGGTCCGCGCCGCCCCACGCGGGGACGGTTGCGGAGCCGGATCTGGCTGCGTTCCAGCGGTTCCAGGGTTGCTTTGCGCTCCGCGGTGTCGCCGACCGCTCTCGCGGCCCCTTGTGACGACCCGCCGTTTTCCCCGGCACCTTGACCCCTAAACGCGGGCGAATGGCCAAGGTTCATTTACGGCTACGCTTTTTTCCAGGCCTCCGACTGACAGAGTGTCGCATCCCCTGTCCGCGGGGAACCGTGCCGTCACGGAACGAGCGCGATCGCCGAGATCAGGCGGCCGTAATCCGCCTCGCCGCGATGGGTGGTACGCCGGTAGCTGTAGAACCGCTCCGGATCGGCGTAGGTGCAGAGATGGAGCGCGGCGGCCTCGCCGATCTCGGCCTCGCCCAGTCGGGCCAGGATGAAGCCCGGTAGGTCGAACTGCGCGTGGTCGGGCCGCGTGCCGGGGCCGAGGAAGCGCTCCATGCCGGGGGCCTCGCTCCGGAACCGCGCGACGAAGTCCGGACCGACCTCGTAGGAGGCCTGCCCGATCGTCGGCCCCAGGACGGCGACGATCCGGCTCCGCCGCGCGCCGAGCCCCTCCATCGCCGCCACGGTCGCGCCGATCACGCCGGTGAGCGCGCCCTTCCAGCCCGCGTGGGCGGCACCGACGACGCCGTTCTCGGGATCCGCGAACAGGATCGGCCCGCAATCCGCGGTGGCGATGCCGAGCGCCAGGCCCGGCACCCGCGTCACCATGGCGTCGGCTCTCGGCCGCTCCGCCGCGTAAGGCGCCTCGACGGCGATCACCTCGGCCGAATGGACCTGATACAGGCTCACGAGCCGGTCGGGCGGCAGGCCGAGCTGCGCGCACATCCGCGCGCGGTTCTCGGCGACGCGCTCCGGCGCGTCCTGGGAGCCGAGACCGCCGTTGAGCGACGCGTAGAGGCCCTCCGAGACCCCGCCGACGCGCGTGAAGAAGGCGTGGCGCACGCCCGCATGGGCGGAGAGTTCCGGCGCCTCGATGAACATCCCTGCGGTCACGGTCGGCCTCGCGCTTGCCCCTGTCGCGCCCCGATAGCGCATGGGCGGACCCTTGACGATGTCGTTCAAGCGTCAGATTCTTGCTGCATTGCAGTATGGAGCCGATCCGGCTCCGCCTTGAGAAGGATCGCAATGTCACGAGGGATCGAGACCGACGCCCTGCCCGAGACGCCCGAGGCCGAAGAGCCGCGGATCCCGAGCGCGCCTGCCCACCCGGTAACGGGAGAGCCCGCCGCCTTCGACCCGACCGACCCCAACCCGCCCGCGCCACCGACCCCGCGGCCCGCCAGCCAGACCGATTCCGGCTTCGGCTCCTTCGGCTGAGCGATCCCGGCCCCGCCCGGGGTCGAGGATCGTCCCGGCGGCTCAGGGCGCCGGAAATCCCGGGAGCGGCCCGAGGGACGGGCCGCTCACCGCCAGCACCTTGAACAGGCGGCCCATCCCGCCCCGGCCCGGATCGGTCAGGCGGGTGACGGCCGCGTCGATCGCGGCGGCCTGCGCCGGACTGGCCCGGGCCCGAAGTCGGTCGGCGCGTGCGCCGAGACCGAGGGCGGTCAGGAAGTCGCTCTGATCGACCGGTCCGTGGATCGCGGCGCCGTCGGCCCGCGCGGCCTGGGCGAGGGCGGCGAAATCGACGTGATGCGTCAGGTCCGCCGCGCCGGGCTCCGCCAGCGGATCGGCGAAGCGATGCCCCGCCAGCGCCTGGAGCGTGTCGCCGAAGCCCGGGCGGACATGACCGTAATCGATGGCCAGCAGGGCGCCGCCCCCGGAAACGAGGCGCCGGGACAGCGCGCGGATCAGCGCGAGGCCGGCCGCCGGCACACTCATCAGCGCGCCGTCCGGGCCGTCCGCCGCGAGGCCCGGGACCGGCTCCGGCGACAGGCCGAAGGCGAGGCCGCCCGCCGGAGCGAGGCCGATCTGCCGCTCGTGCCACCCCGACGGCCGGCGCTCGAACTGGCGCACCGGCAGGCAGTCGAAGAACTCGTTGGCCAGGATGATTGCCGGTCCCTCGGGCAGTGTCTCGACGCTGTCGTGCCACGCGGCGCCCGTCCCGGAGAGGGCGCGCGCCTGCGCGGCCCGCAGCACCGGGCTCGTCTCGACGAGGTGCGGTGCCACGCGCACCCCGGGGAGCGCCGCCCGCAGAGCCCGCAGCGCGTCCGCCATCAGCGTGCCGCGGCCGGGCCCCAGCTCCACCAGGAGGAGGGGATCCGGCCCACCCATCAGGCCGCGGACGTAGGCTGTCCAGGCGCCGAGCAGCTCGCCGAACATCTGGCTGATCTCGGGCGCGGTGGTGAAGTCGCCCTGGGCGCCGAGGGGATCGCGGGTGCGGTAGTAGCCGTGGACCGGGTGGCCGAGGCAGAGGGCCATGTAGCGGTCGACGCCGATCGGCCCGTTCTGGCGGATCAGCGCCGCGATCTCGGTTCCGAGGGGGGTCACGCCTCGACGGCCGCCTTGCGGGCCGCCTCGGCGGCCGAGGCCTCCACCGGATGGCGGGGCCGCGTCCGGCCGGTCGCGGCCAGCACGATGTAGGTCAGGCCGACGACCATCATCGGCACGCACAGCAGCATGCCCATGGTGACGCCGCCGCCCATCGGACCGAGATGGTCGCCGAACAGGAAGCCGAGCTGGCGATCCGGCTCGCGGAAGAACTCGCAGAATGTCCGGGCCAGCGCGTAGCCGAGGACGAAGATGCCGCCGAGGAGCCCGGGCTTGCGGAACCCGAACCGGCGGACGCTGAGCGCCATGACGATGAACAGCAGCAGGCCCTCGGTGGCGGCCTCGTAGAGCTGGCTCGGGTGGCGCGGCAGCGGCCCGCCGCTCGGGAACACGATCGCGTAGGGGAAGTCGGGCGCGACACGGCCCCAGAGCTCGCCGTTCACGAAATTGGCGATCCGGCCGAAGAACAGGCCGATCGGCACCACCACGGCACCGATATCGAGGAGCGTGTAGGCGTTGAGCCCCTTGCCGCGGGCGAACAGCACGAAGGCCAGGATCGCCCCGATGAAGCCGCCGTGGAACGACATGCCGCCGTTGCGGATCGCCAGGATCTCCCACGGATCGGCGATGTACATCGGGAGATTGTAGAACAGCACGTAGCCGATCCGGCCGCCCAGCACGACGCCGAGCGCGACCCAGACGACGAGGTCGTCGATGTCGACCACCTGCGGACGCTTCACGACGCCCCAGAGGCTGTCGGCCATGACGAGGCGGCGCGCGTAGTACCAGCCGCCGATCAGGCCGGCGATGTAGGCGAGCGCGTACCATTTGATCGTGATCGGCCCGATCGCGATCGCCACCGGATCGATGGCCGGGAAGGGCAGGGCGAGGAGCGGCATCTTTCTCACCTCCGGGGCGGCCGGATTGGACGCCGGAGGGGCGACGCGTCAAGCCCGGGGTCCCGCTCGCGCGGCGGAGGCCTCAGCCGCGCACGAACAAGAACCCGTGTCCGTCCGGTCCGGCGCAGTAGGCTGCCGTGCCGTCGGTGGCGGCCCGCGGCGTTCGTCCGCTCTCGCGCAGGCGCTGCGACAGGGCCAGCGGATCCGCGGCGGCGAACACGTACCGGGTGGACGCCCGGTCGGCGGGCCCGAAGGCGAGGCGCCGCTCCGTCGCGGGTGTGCGGTAATGCAGGAGTTCCACGTGCGGCGCGGGGGCCGGGGGGTCGAGGGCGATCACGTCGACCTGCGGATCGTCGACACCGTCGAGGCGCGCCTGCTCCGGCCCGCGGTTCAGGCCCCGCGCCGCCACCGTCAATCCCAGGGGGCCGGTCAGGAAGGCCAGGGTGGCGTCGAGGTCGGTGACGGTGATCGCCGAGTGGTCGATCCCCAGGAACAGGCCCGGCGCGTCGCGCCAGCGGGCGGCCGCGGGGCCGCCGGGGAAGTAGATCAACTCCAGGGGATGCCCGTCGGGGTCGCGGAACTTGTAGGCGGTCACGCCCCCCGTGGAGGCCGGCAGACGCTGCGGCCCGCCGCGGCTGATCGGCACCGGGGCGAACCGCGCCAGCCGCGCCGTTGCGGCTTCCATGTCGCGGACCGGGATCGCGAGGTGCTGGAAGAACGGGTCCGTCGCCGCGGGATCGGCCGGGTAGGGCGTGCCGGGCGGATCCACCGTCAGGAAGGTCACGGTCTGGCTGCCGAGCCGCAGGCGCAGCTGGACGGCGCGCCGGTCCGCGAGCCCCATCGCCTCCGCCTGCGCGGCGGGAACCGGCTCCGGCGGCGCGACTCGCGCGAAGCCGAGCTCGTCGCGGTAGAAGTCCTCCGTGACGGCGAGGTCCGCGACGGTGCGGCCGAACCCGACGAGGGCCCGCACGCCGCTCTCGGGCGCGGTGCCGTTCACAGCGACGGTGCCCCCCGCACGTTCACGTAGATCGCGTAGAGCGCCTGCGAGGCGCACAGGAACAGGCGGCTGTTGTAGCGCCCGCCGAAGGTGAGGTTGGCGACCGTCGCGGGCACGCGGATCTTGCCGACCAGCTCGCCGCCGGGGTCGATGCAGTGAACCCCGTCCCCGGCGCTCGACCAGATGTTGCCGTGCTCGTCGCACCGGATCCCGTCGGCATTGCCGGGCGCGATCCTGAAGAGCACCCCGCCGCCGGACAGGCCGCCGTCCTCGGCCACGTCGAACGCGCGCACGTGCTGGACCGGGTCGGTGTCGAACTGCAGCCCGGTCTCGACGATGTAGAGCCGCCGCTCGTCGGGCGAGAAGCAGAGCCCGTTCGGGCCCTGGAAATCGTCGGCCACCACGCGGAGCGAGCCGTCGCGCGGGTCGAAGCGGTAGACCGCGGCGGGCAGCTCGGATTCCTGCTTGCCGCCCTCGTAGTCGGTCTGAATGCCGTAGGGCGGATCCGAGAACCAGATCGTCCCGTCCGACTTGCAGACGACGTCGTTGGGCGAGTTCAGCCGCCGCCCCCGGTAGCGCTCCACCAGGCTGGTGACCCGACCGTCGAGCTCGGTCCGATGGATGCGCCGGCCGCGATGCGAGCAGGACAGCATCCGCCCCTGGCGGTCGCGGGCGTGGCCGTTCTCGAAGTCGCCCGCCTCCCGGTAGACGCTGAGGCCGCCAGTCTCCGACCAGCGCATCACCCGGTTGTTGGGGAGGTCCGAGAACAGCAGCTCGTCGCGGTCGCCGAACCAGACCGGGCCCTCCGTCCAGCGGAACCCGTCGGCGAGCTTCTGCAGCGGCGCGTTCGGCAGGATGTAGGCCTTGAAGCGCGGCTGCGTGAGTTCGAAGCCGTCCATGGAGCCGCCCCTACTTGAAGCGGCCGGGCTGATTGACGGTCGACTCGACCTGGAGCCCGGTCACGATCATCGTGCAGGGCTCGTCGCCCACCGTGCCGGACAGGTGGCCCTTCCGGCCGTCGCGCGCCTTCGTGTTCTGGTCCTCGCCCATCATCAGCTCGCCCGGGCCCATCTCGACCCGGTGGCCGTCCATGGTCTCGACGAACCAGCGCCCCGAGAGGACGACGATCCATTGCGGCCGCGGATTCTCGTGCCACTCGCCGACCCAGCCGACCGGCAGCACCGTGAAGGTCACGACCGACGGCGCCGGATCCATCTTGTCGTTCCACTGGGGCGCGGTCTCGGGGTTGATCCCCTCGAACTTGAAGCGCTCGAGGTGGAACAGCTCCTGGCGGCTCACACCCTCCGCATCGGTGTAGACGTGCCAGTACGGCATCTTCGGAGGGGTCGGCTCGCTCATCGTCGCTCCTGCCGCGGCGGGACACACCCTCCCACAACGGCCGGGCTTGGCGATGGTTCGCGGACACGCAGACCGGAGGCGATCACGCCCCGTGCGCTCCCGGCGGCGCCGCACTCTCCAACCCGCGCAGACTCCGAGCGGCACCGCGTCCCTGGGTCGCCTCGCCGCGCTCGCGATGACGGCGCCACGCTCACATCTGCTCGGGGATCCGGTCCGTCTGCGCGAGGTTCGAGAACCGGGTGATGTTCGCGTCGAACTGCAGCTCCACGGTGCCGGTGGGGCCGTGACGCTGCTTGCCGAGAATCACCTCGGCCTTGCCGTGGACGCGCTGCATCTCGGCCTCCCAGGCGAAGAACTCCTCCGTGCCCTCGCGGGGCTTCTTGTTCCCGACGTAGTACTCCTCGCGGAACACGAACATGACGACGTCGGCGTCCTGCTCGATCGAGCCCGATTCGCGCAGGTCGGCGAGCTGCGGGCGCTTGTCGTCGCGGTTCTCCACCTGACGGGAGAGCTGCGACAGGCCGATGATCGGCACCGCCAGCTCCTTGGCGAGCGCCTTCATACCCGTCGTGATCTCGGTCATCTCCTGCACGCGGTTGTCGCTGCGCTTGCCGGAGCCCGACAGCAGCTGGAGATAATCGACGATCAGCAGGTCGAGGCCCTTCTGGCGCTTCAGGCGCCGGGCTCGGGCGGCGAGCTGGGCGATCGAGATGCCGCCGCTCTGGTCGATGTAGAACGGGATCGTCTGCATGTCCCGGGCGGCGTCGGTGATCTTGTAGAAATCCTCGGGCCGGATATCGCCGCGGCGGATCTTGTAGGAGGGCACGCCCGACTGCTCGGCGATGATGCGGGTCGCGAGCTGCTCGGCCGACATTTCCAGCGAGAAGAAGCCCACGATGCCGCCGTTCACGGTCCTGGTCGTGCCGTCCGGCTGCTTCTCGCCGCGGTAGGCCTTGGCGATGTTGAAGGCGATGTTGGTCACCAGCGAGGTTTTGCCCATCGCCGGGCGGCCCGCGAGGATGATCAGGTCGGAGGGCTGCAGGCCGCCCATCTTGGCGTCGAGGTCGGACAGTCCCGTGGCGATGCCCGAGAGCTTGCCGTCGCGCTGGTAGGCCTTGGCGGCCATGTCGACCGCGGCGGTCAGGGCGTCCGAGAATTTCTGGAAGCCGCCGTCGTAGCGACCGGCCTCGGCCAGCTCGTAGAGCCGGCGCTCGGTCTCCTCGATCTGGTCGCGGGGCGCCTGCTCCACCGGCGCCTCGTAGGCGCCGTTCACCAGATCCTCGCCGATGGTGATCAGCCGGCGGCGGATGGCGAGGTCGTAGATCGTGCGGCCGTACTCGCCGGCGTTGATCACCGTCGTCGCGTCGGCGGCGAGGCGGGCGAGGTACTGCATCACCGTCTGGCCGCCGAAATCGGCGTCGCCCAGGTAGGTCTTCATGGTGATGGGCGTGGCGAGCTTGCCGGCCTTGATCAGGGAGGCCGCCACCGTGAAGATCTGCTGGTGGGCATCCTCCATGAAGTGCTCGGCCAGCAGGAAATCGGACACCCGGTAATAGGCGTCGTTGTTCACCAGGATCGCGCCCAGCAGCGCCTGCTCCGCGTCGATGTTGTGCGGGGCGACGCGGTACTCGGCCTGGACCGCTTCGAGCTTGGCCGTGAGCGCATTGGGCAGGGCCATCGGCGGACGACTCCGTATCAGGCGCCGCGGCGGGCGCGCCAGGATCACACCGCACGACCTTGGCGCCGGTATGGTTACCGAAGCCTAGCCGACGGCCGGTTCTCCCGGGCCGGGGCGCGGAAAAGCGGACGCCCGCCGACTCTCGCGAGGGGCGGGCGTCCATGCTGGAACAAAACTGGAACGTGTCAAGTCTCGGGGGCGATCATCCCCGATGTTCACCGGTATACACGTCCGGGTGGACCCCGCCGCCCGGCGTTGCCGCCGCGGGCCCGACCGGCCGAACGGCCGACCGGTCGGGCGTGCGAGCGGGGATCAGCCGCGGTCGTCGGCACCCTCGCCGGCATCGGCCAGCGCCTGACCGACCTCGAGGCCGAGGTCGTCGAGGTTGAACGCCTCGCGCTCGGTGACCGACTCGCCGCGGGCCTGACGCTCGGCCTCCTCGGGGCTGCGGGCGACGTTGACGGTGATCTCCACCTCGACCTCGGGGTGCAGAACCACCGGGACCGTGTGCAGGCCCAGCGTCTTGATCGGCTGGTTCAGGGTGAACTGGCCGCGATCGACCGTGAAGCCCTCCTTCGAGACGACCTCGGCGAGGTCGCGGGTCGAGACCGAGCCGTAGAGCACGCCGGTCTCGCCGGACTGGCGGATCAGGATGAAGCTCTGGCCGTTCAGCTTCTCGGCGACGACCTCGGCGTCCTTCTTGCGGTCGAGGTTGCGGGCCTCGAGCTGGGCGCGCTGGGCCTCGAAGTGCTTCTTGTTGGCTTCCGTCGCGCGCAGGGCCTTGCCGCGGGCGAGCAGGAAGTTGCGGGCGAAGCCCGGGCGGACGTTCACGGTCTCGCCCATCTGGCCCAGCTTGGCCACGCGCTCGAGCAGGATCACTTCCATGGTCTTTCTCCTTCAGGTGTTCGGCCGCGCGGGCCGGGGTCTCACGGCGCCGGATCGCCCTTGGGACGTCGGCGGTCGAGGGCTGTGTCGGCGAGGCCGAACAGGGTGAGGGCGACCAGGGCGATGCCCTGGGTCACGAACAGGATCAGGTACATGCCGAACAGCATGAGCCCGCGCCCCGGCCGGCCGCGGGAGCGGTCGTGGAAGGCGGCGAGCCCCTGGAGGGCGAAGGCCGCGCTGAACGCGCCGAGGAGGGCGACCCCGAACACGCCGACATAGCCGGGGGCGAAGCACATCGCGACGGCCGCCGCGACCGCCACGAGCGTGCTGCGCGGCATGGCGGTGGACGGGATGTCGGGCCAGGGCCGCGGCAGGCGGCCGGAGATCTTCACGATCCGGGCCGAGGCCCAGAGGTAGAAGGCCAGGAGCAGGGCGAGGCCGTTCGCCGCGAAGGCCGGCACGACGCGGGCGAGGGCGTCCGCCACCTCGGCCCGCGTGACGTCCGCAGGATCGGCGTCGGCCTGCGGCGCCGGATCGGGTTCGGCCGTTCCGTCCTTTCCGGCCACATCGCTGCCGGTCGAGGGCCCGTCCGCGCGCCGTGTCTCGGCGGGTGGGCGGTTGGCGGGAAGCCGCGTCTGGACCAGAGTCTGGGCGAGCCCGCGCAGCTGCGCGTCGAAGGCGGCGTGGTTCGGTGAGGACAGGACCGCGATGGCGATGAACGCGAGGGCGGCCGTGGCGGCGATCCAGCCGAGCAGGCGGCCGGTCGGGTACCATTCGAGGCCGGCTTGCGTCTCGCGCCCGAGGAGCGCGAGGTAGGCGAGCCACCAGGCGGGCAGGGCGATGTAGGCCGCGAAGGCCAGCCCCAGGAACGGCGCGATCACCAGGACCAGCGCGAGGCTGCCGGCGGCGGCCGCGGCGAGCGCGGCCTTGTGGCTCCAGCCCAGGCCGACGATCAGGATCGGCAGAGGCGCCACGAGGTAGAGCAGGATCGCGAGCGGCGTCGCCTTCAGCAGCACCCCGAACAGGAGTGCGGAGACGAGGCCCGCGCCGATACCGATGCCGATGTGCTGTGCCATGAAGTCCGCTGTCCCGCTGCCGGCGCGGCAGGGTTAGAGGCGGCAACGCGCCCCAACGATCGGGCGGCGCGAGCCGCCCTCTGGGAGGACCGGCCCGGGCAGAGGCCCGGGCCGGCGGGTTCCGATGGCCTACTTGATCACGTAGGGCAGCAGGCCGAGGAAGCGGGCGCGCTTGATCGCCTGGGCGAGCTCGCGCTGCTTCTTGGCCGAGACCGCGGTGATCCGCGACGGCACGATCTTGCCGCGCTCGGACACGTAGCGGGACAGGAGCTTGACGTCCTTGTAGTCGATCTTCGGCGCGTTCGCGCCGGAGAACGGGCAGGTCTTGCGACGACGGAAGAAGGGACGGCGTCCGCCGCCCGCACCAGCACCGAATGCCATGGGTTAGCCCTCCCCGCCGAAGCTGCGCTCGCCGCGGTCACCGCGATCGCCGCGGTCACCCCGGTCGCCGCCGAAGCCGCCACCGCCGAAGCCCTCGTCATCGCGACGACGGCCGCGCTCGCGATCCTTGCGGTCGTCGCGGTCGCGCTTCTGCATCATGGCGGACGGCTCGGAATCGAGCTCCTCGACCCGGATGGTCATGAAGCGCAGCACGTCCTCGGAGATCTGCATCTGGCGCTCCATCTCGGCGATGGCGGCCGGCGGGGCGTCGATGTTGAGGAGCGCGAAATGCGCCTTGCGGTTCTTCTTGATCCGGTAGGCGAGGGACTTCACGCCCCACATCTCGATCTTCTCGAGACGGCCACCGTTCTGCTCGATCACACCCTTGTAGGTGTCGATCATTGTCTCGACCTGCTGGGACGTCACGTCCTGGCGGGCCAAGAGCACATGCTCGTAGAGAGGCATTGTCGGGCCTTTCATCGTCAATAGGAGCCCGGCCGCCGGAGGGCAGCTGATTCGGGCCGGTTCATCTCGCGCTACGCTCGGCGCCAAGCCCTTCGAGCCGATTTTCAGGCCCGAGCGGTTGATCGAAGGCGGAGACACCGGACGACGGGATCTGGGAGAGCCCTGTGCCGCGAGCGGCACCGTCCGTTCAGCCCCCGGCCGGAGCGAACGCGAGGGGCGGCGCATAGTCGGTTTTTCGCGACCTGGCAAGGTCGCGGCTCGGATCGCGGGCCCGGATCCGCGCGCGGCGGCGTGGATCAGGACATGCGCCCCGAGCCGGGCCCTTCCGGCGCGGCCCTGTCTGTGCGTCACACATCCAGCGGGGCGTGCCGCGCCGCGGCGCTGCCCTGTCCGGCACCGCCTAAGCTTGCCGCTCGGGCGGTTCGATGACACAAGCGCGCCGCGGCCCGGGATCCCCGGCCGCGCTGGTTTCTCGGTAATCCTCCAGATCCGCGATGGCAGAGGCCCCATCTTCCGGCCCTTCCGAGGTCGGTCCCGTGCTGATCACCGGCGCGAGCGGCTTCCTCGGTTCAGCCCTGGTCGACGTGTTCCGCCGGGCCGGCTTCCCGGTGCGCATCCTCGTGCGCGCGTCGAGCCCCCGCCGGAACCTCACCTGGACCGACGTCGAGATCGCCGAGGGCGACATGCGCGACCCGGCCGCCGTGGCGGCGGCGATGCGCGGCCAGCGCTACCTGATCCACGCCGCGGCCGATTACCGGCTCTGGGCGCCGGACATGGAGGAGATCGTCCGCACCAACCGCGACGGCACGCGCCTGATGATGCGCGCGGCCCTCGAGGCCGGGGTGGAGCGGGTGGTCTACACGTCGAGCGTCGCGACGATCAAACCGCCGGCCGACGGCGTCACGCCCTCCGACGAGACCATGCCGCTCACGCCCGAGACCGCGATCGGCGCCTACAAGCGCAGCAAGGTCGTGGCCGAGCGGGTGGTCGAGGAGATGGTTGCCCGGGACGGGCTCAAGGCGGTGATCGTCAACCCGTCGACGCCGATCGGCCCCCGCGACGTCAAGCCGACGCCGACCGGCCGGATCATCCAGGAGGCGGCGCTCGGCAAGATGCCGGCCTTCGTCGATACCGGGCTCAACCTCGCCCATGTCGACGACGTGGCCCAGGGCCACCTGCTGGCGCTGCGCAAGGGCCGCATCGGCGAGCGCTACATCCTCGGCGGCGAGGACGTCTTCCTCTCGCAGATGCTCGCCGACATCGCCGGCATGGTCGGGCGCAAGCCGCCGACCGTGAACCTGCCCCGGGCCGCCGTCTACCCGGTGGCGTTCTTCGCGCAGCTCGCAGCGCGGGTCACCGGCAGGCAGCCCTTCGCGACGATCGACGGGATCCGCATGTCGCGCTACCGGATGTTCTTCTCGGACAGGAAGGCGCGCGCCGAACTCGGCTACACGGCCCGGCCGTACCGCGAGGGCCTGTCGGACGCGATCACGTGGTTCCGGGAGGCGGGCTACCTCGCATGAGCACCCTCGATTCCGCCACCGCGACGCGCTCCGGCAAGGGGCACCGCGACGAGAACTTCCCCGTCGCCTCGCACCTGATCCATCCCCGCCACCGGGGCGCGATCCTGGCGTTCTACAACTTCGTCCGCGCCGGCGACGACGTGGCCGATCACGCCGCCCTGTCGCCCGAGCGCAAGATCGAGCTGCTCGATCGCCTCGCCGACGCGCTCACCGGCGCCGGGCCGTCCGATCCCGAGGCCGCGCCGCTGAAGCGCGAGCTCGCGGCCCGCGGCCTGCCGCCCCGGCACGCCCTGGAGCTCCTCGACGCGTTCCGCATGGACGCGCGCAAGAATCGCTACGCGGATTGGGACGAGCTGATCCACTATTGCCGCTACTCGGCCATGCCGGTGGGGCGCTACGTCCTCGACGTGCACGGCGAGGACCCGGCCCGGGTCTACCGCGCCTCCGACGCCATCTGCGCGGCGCTCCAGGTGATCAACCACCTCCAGGATTGCGGCAAGGATTTCGCCGCGCTCGACCGCGTCTACCTCCCGCAGGATTGCCTCGACCGTCACGGCGCCACCGTGGCGATGCTCGGCGAGCCGAAGGCGCCGCCGCAGCTCCGGGCCGCGATCCGCGAGCTGGCGCAGCGCTGCCTCGACCTCCTCGACGAGGGCGCGGTCCTGCCGGACCTGATCGACGACCTGCGCCTGTCGCTGGAGATCGCCGCCATCCACCGGCTCGCCGTCGTGCTGAGCCGGGGCCTGCTGGAGCGCGACCCGCTCTCGGAGAAAGTCCATCACGGCAAGGCCGCCTTCGCGCTGACGGCGCTGGGCGGCGTCGCCGCCACCCTGGCGCGCCGGCCGTTCCGCGGCCGGACCGTCCGGGCCGCGGCTCAGGGAATCCGCTCGTGACCGCCACCGCCACGCCCGCCCAGGACCCGGAGAGCGCCGCCCCGGCGCTGCCCGCCGCCGGCTCGTCCTTCTACACGGCGATGCGCCTGCTGCCGAAGGAGCGGCGGGAGGCGATGTACGCCGTCTACGCCTTCTGCCGCGCCGTCGACGACGTCGCCGACGACGGCGGCACCCGGGCCGTCCGGCAGGTCGAGCTCGACCGCTGGCGGGCCGACATCGACGCGCTCTACGCCGGCCGGCCGGCCGCGCGCGTGCGCGACCTCGTGGAGCCCGTGCGCCGCTTCGGCCTGAAGCGCGAGGATTTCCAGGCGGTCATCGACGGCATGGCGATGGACGCCGTCGCGGACATCGTCGCCCCCGACGCCGAGACCCTCGACCTCTACTGCGACCGGGTCGCGAGCGCGGTCGGCCGGCTGTCGGTGCGGATCTTCGGCATGCCCGAGGCGGACGGCATCCGGCTGGCGTGGCACCAGGGCCGCGCGCTCCAGCTCACCAACATCCTGCGCGACATCGACGAGGACGCCGAGCGCGGCCGCCTCTACCTGCCGCGCGAGAAACTCCGGGCGATCGGCCTCACCGACCCCACGCCGGCAGAGGCGATCGGCCATCCCCGCATCGGTGAGGTCTGCATCTCCCTCGCCCGCGAGGCCGAGGACCATTACCAAGCGACCTGGGAGATCATCCGGCGCAGCCCCCGCAAGGCGACCAAGGCGGCCCG
The DNA here is from genome assembly GCF_053345825.1 of Methylobacterium sp. C33D. NCBI lineage: Bacteria > Pseudomonadati > Pseudomonadota > Alphaproteobacteria > Hyphomicrobiales > Methylobacteriaceae > Methylobacterium > Methylobacterium sp. C33D. The sequence goes on along the minus strand of NZ_JBKFAV010000014.1, from coordinate 49,659 downwards.
GCTGATGGCCGCCGCCTATCACCTCTACCTGAAGGCGGTCCTCGCGCGCGGCTGGGCGATGCCCCGCGCCCGAGTGAAGCCCGGCAAGCTCGCGCTGCTGGGCGTCGCCGTCCGGCACGGCCTGATCTGATGGGCACGGTCCACGTCGTCGGCGCCGGCCTCGCCGGCCTCTCCGCGGCCGTCGCGCTCGCCGAGACCGGCGCCCGGGTGGTCGTGCACGAGGCCGCCAAACAGGCCGGCGGCCGCTGCCGCTCGTACTACGACCCGGCCCTCGGCCTGACCATCGACAACGGCAACCACCTGCTCCTGTCCGGCAACGCCGATTCCCTCGGGTTCCTCCGGACGATCGGCGCGCCGGCCGACGCCCTGGTCGGCCCGGACGTGGCGGAGTTCGACTTCGCCGACCTGAAGACCGGCGAGCGCTGGCGGCTGCGGCCCAATGCCGGGCGGCTGCCCTGGTGGGTCATGAGCCCGGCCCGCCGCGTCCCCGGCACGCGGGCGCTGGACTACCTCGCGCCCCTCGGGATCCTGCGTGCGGCTTCCGGCAAGGCGGAGGGTGCGGGCGGGACGATCGGCGCGCACATGGCCTGCGAGGGCACGCTCTACCGGCGCCTCTGGCACCCGGTGCTGCTCGCGGCCCTCAACACCGAGCCCCGCGACAGCGATGTCGGCCTGGCGGCGCGGATCCTGCGCGAGACCCTGGGCGCGGGCGGCAAGGCCTGCCGCCCCCTCGTCGCCGTCGAGGGCCTGTCCTACGCCTTCGTCGATCCGGCGATCCGCTACCTGACGGAGCGCGGCTGCGAGATCCGCCTCGGCCGGCGCCTGCGCGGGCTGGAGATCGCGGACGGCCGGGTCGGGCAGCTCGTGTTCTCGGACGGCCCGGAGAGCCTCGGCCCGGAGGACGGCGTCGTGCTGGCGCTGCCGCCGTGGGTGGCCCGGGAGGTGTTGCCCGGTCTCCTCGCCCCGACGGAATTCCGCTCCATCGTGAACGCGCATTTCGCGCTGGTGCCGAAGCCCGGCAGCCCCCTCGTCCTCGGCGTCGTCAACAGCCTGACGGAGTGGCTTTTCGCCTATCCGGACCGGTATTCGGTCACGATCAGCGGTGCCGACCGGCTCCTCGACGTGCCCCGCGAAGACCTCGCGCGGCAGATCTGGGCCGAGATCGCGCAGCTGTGCAACCTTGCACCCGACCTGCCCAGCTGGCAGATCGTAAAGGAGAAGCGTGCGACCTTCGCGGCGACGCCGGCCGAGGCCGCGCGGCGCCCGAAAGCCGAAACCGCCTACGACAATCTCGTCCTGGCAGGCGATTGGACCGCCACCGGCCTGCCGTCGACGATCGAGGGAGCGATCCGCTCGGGCCAGACGGCCGCACGTTCCTTGCGTGCGGGATCTGTCGTGCGCGCTGGAACCCAGGTGCGCGGCGCAGCTTGAGGCATGGCGTCCGCCGCGAGGCGGTCGTTCGAGGCGAGGACTATGAGAGAGGCCGTAAGCAAAGTCGAGGCGCTGCAGCGCTCCAAGACTCAGGGGATCTCGCTCGAGGACGTCGAGCGCGGCGTGGCGCAGGCGACGCGCGCGCTGACCGCCCTGGCGCACGACGACGGGCACATCTGCTTCGAGCTCGAGGCGGATGCCACGATCCCGTCCGAGTACATCCTGTTCCACCATTTCCGCGGCACGCAGGTCCCAGGCGACCTCGAGGCCAAGATCGGCAACTATCTCCGCCGCACCCAGGGGCGGCACGGCGGATGGGCCCTCGTCCACGAGGGTCCGTTCGACATGAGCTGCACGGTCAAGGCGTACTTCGCCCTCAAGATGATCGGCGACGACATCGAGGCGCCGCACATGCGCCGGGCGCGCGAGGGCATCCTGTCCCGCGGCGGCGCGGCCAACGCCAACGTGTTCACCCGCTTCATGCTGGCCCTCTACGGCGAGGTGCCGTGGCGCGCCGTGCCGGTGATGCCCGTGGAGGTGATGTTCCTGCCGAAGTGGTTCCCGTTCCACCTCGACAAGATCAGCTACTGGGCCCGCACCACCGTGGTGCCGCTGTTCGTGCTCCAGGCGACCAAGCCGCGGGCGCGCAACCTGCGCGGCATCAGCGTGCAGGAGCTGTTCGTCACGCCACCGGAGAGCGTCCGCTCCTGGCCGGGCTCGCCCCACGCCACGTGGCCGTGGACGCCGATCTTCGGCTTCATCGACCGGGTTCTGCAGCGGGTCGAGAATCACCTGCCGCGCAAGAGCCGGCAGCGCGCCATGGAGATGGCCCGCGCCTGGGTGAGCGAGCGCCTCAACGGCGAGGACGGCCTCGGCGCCATCTTCCCCGCCATGGTCAACTCGGTGCTGATGTACGAGGTGATGGGCTACCGGCCCGATCACCCGCAGGTCCGCGTGGCCTGCGACGCGATCGAGAAGCTCGTGGTCGAGAAGGCGGACGAGGCCTACGTGCAGCCCTGCGTCTCGCCGGTCTGGGACACGGCGCTCGCGAGCCACGCGCTGCTCGAGGCCGGCGGCCCCGAGGCCGAGGCCCAGGCCCGCGCCGGCCTCGACTGGCTGAAGCCCCGCCAGGTGCTCGACATCGTCGGCGACTGGGCGGCGCGCAAGCCGAAGGTCCGGCCGGGCGGCTGGGCGTTCCAGTACGCCAACGCGCACTATCCCGACCTCGACGACACCGCCGTGGTGGTGATGGCGATGGACCGGGCCATGCACCAGCACGGCCTCGTCGCCGGCATGCCGGACTACAAGGCCTCGATCGCCCGCGCCCGCGAATGGGTCGAGGGGCTGCAGTCCGAGGACGGTGGCTGGGCGGCGTTCGACGCCGACAACAACCACATGTATCTCAACCACATCCCGTTCTCGGATCACGGCGCGCTGCTCGACCCGCCGACCGCGGACGTGACCGCCCGCGTGGTCGGGATGCTGTCCCAGCTCGGCGAGACCCGCGAGACCTCCCGCGCCCTCGACCGCGGCGTGAACTACCTCCTGAACGACCAGGAGGAGGACGGCTCGTGGTACGGCCGCTGGGGCATGAACTTCATCTACGGCACGTGGTCGGTGCTCTGCGCCCTCAACGCCGCCGGGGTGGACCCGGCCGATCCGCGCATCCAGAAGGCCGTGTCCTGGCTGATCCGGATCCAGAATCCGGATGGCGGCTGGGGCGAGGACGCCTCCTCGTACAAGATCGACCCGGCCTTCGAGCCCGGCTCGTCCACCGCCTCGCAGACCGCCTGGGCGCTGCTCGCCCTGATGGCGGCCGGCGCGGTCGACGACCCGGCCGTGACCCGCGGCATCAACTTCCTGACCCGCACGCAGGGCGCGGACGGGTTCTGGAAGGAGGAGCGCTACACCGCCACGGGCTTCCCGCGGGTGTTCTACCTGCGCTACCATGGATACCCGAAGTTCTTCCCGCTCTGGGCGATGGCGCGGTTCCGCAACCTCAAGCGTGGCAACAGCCGGCGCGTCCAGTTCGGCATGTGACGTCCACCGACGTCCTGGGACCGGCCCGACGGGCCGGTCCCGCTCCGCCGGATCGCAGCGCGCTCGACCCTCTCGACAGCCGATCCGCGAGCCCCGGTACCCGACACGTGGCCTCCTCAGACAGCGATCCCGCGGGACCGGACGAGCCGCCCCCCGCGCCGGATCCGGCCCGGACTCCGCCCCGGCGCTCGCGCCTGCTTGCGGACCTCGCCGGACTCGTCCACCAGCGCGCCATGATCGAGCCCACCGCACCCGTCCTGGCCGTCACAGGCCTCGCCCGCGAGCGCCGCATGGCGGCGGGGGAGGGGGTCGAAGCCGTGGGGGCCGGCGGCAACCCGCACCGGCTCCGCCAGCTGCTCGAGGCCCGCGGCCAGCCCGGCTGCCGGGCGGTTGTCAGCTTCGGCATCGCCGGCGGCCTCGACCCGTCGCTCCGGCCCGGCGACGTCGTGGTCGGCACCGGCGTGGTCAGCGAGGAGGGGCGGCGCGCCGCCGATCTCGACCTCTCGGCCACGCTCCTCAACCTCCTGTCCGGCGTCGGAGCGCGGGTGATCCCGGCGGATCTGGCGGGGGTCGACACCGCGGTTCTCGCGGTCGACGGCAAGACCGATCTGCGGACCACCACCGGCGCCGCGGCCGTCGACATGGAATCGCACGTGGCCGCGTCCTTCGCGGGCCGGCACGGCCTGCCCTTCGCGGCCGTGCGGGTGATCTGCGATCCGGCCGATCAGGCCCTGCCGGCCTTCGCGGCCTCGGCGCTCACGCCGGACGGCGAACCCGACATCGCCGCCGTGTTCTTCGCCTTCGCGCGCGGCCGGGCACGCCTGGGAGACCTGATGCGCCTCGCCCGGGACTCGAACGCCGCCTTCGCGGCGCTGGGACGGTGCCGGGCGCGGCTCGGGCCGGGCCTCGGCATCCCGGTCCCGGGGCGCTGAGACGCGCAGACGCGGTGAGGCGGCCACGAAAAAGCGCCGGCCTGCACGGCCGGCGCGAGTCGGAGGTCACCACGAGACGGCGCGGGGCGGACCCCGCGCCGGGACAGACCGGCCTCAACCGGCCTTCTTGTTGAGCGAGACCGCCACGAACCGGGTCTGGCCCTTGCCGCTCTTCACCCGCATCAGCACGGCCTTGCGTCCGCTCGACTCGGCCGCCCGGATCTGCGTCGCCACGTCCGCCGGACGGGACACGCTCTGGCCGCCGACATCGAGGATCACGTCGCCCGCCTCGATACCCTTGGCGGCCGCCGGGCCGTCGGGATCGACCTGGACCACCGCGACGCCCTGATCCGACAGGCCGACATCGCCGGCCGGGGCGAGCTGCAGGCCGAGCCGCGGCTGGCCGTTGCCCGAGTCGTCGTCGCGGCTCGCCATCTTGGTGCCGTCGGTCGGCATCGTGCCCAGCGTCACCGTGGCGGTGTCGGTCTTGCCGCCGCGCAGGTAGCTCAGCTCGACCTTGGCGCCCGGCTTCAGGCCGGCGATCTTGCGCGACAGCTCGCGGGCGCTGTCCACCGTGTCGCCGTTGACCTTCTCGATCACGTCGCCCGCCTTCAGGCCGGCCTTGGCCGCCGGCGTACCGTTCTCGGCGTGGTCGACCAGGGCGCCCTTGGCCTTGTCGAGGCCCAGACCCTCGGCGATGTCCTGCGTCACGGGCTGGATCTGGACGCCCAGGTAGCCGCGGGCGACCTTGCCGTCGGTCCGGAGCTGGTCGACCACCGCCTGAACGGTCTCGGCCGGGATCGCGAAGGCGAGGCCGACGCTGCCGCCCGACGGGGACGCGATGGCGGTGTTCATGCCGACCACCTCGCCGTTGACGTTGAAGGTCGGGCCGCCCGAGTTGCCCTTGTTGATGGGCGCGTCGATCTGCAGGAAGTCGTCGTAGGGACCGGCGCCGATGTCGCGGCCGCGGGCCGAGACGATGCCGGCGGTCACGGTTCCGCCGAGGCCGAACGGGTTACCGATCGCCACCACCCAGTCGCCGACCTGCGGCGCGGCCTTGCCGAACTGGACGTACGGGAAGTTCGAGCCCTCGGTGATCTTCAGCAGAGCGACGTCCGTCTTGGAATCCTTGCCGATGACCTTCGCGTCGAGGGTGCGACCGTCGTCCAGCGTCACCTGCACGGTCTTGGCATGGTCGACCACGTGGTTGTTGGTGACCACGTAGCCGTCGGCCGAGATGATGAAGCCGGAACCGACCGCGCCGCGCGGGCCCTGATGCTGGGGCTGCATGCCGCCGGGACCGTTCTGGCCGAAGCGCTTGAAGAACTCGCGCAGCTGCGGCGGCACGTTCTGGAGGTTGCGGCCCTGGCTCGGGCCATCGTCGTCGTCGCTGCTCGCCGAGTCGTCGAGCTTCACCTTCACCGAGACCACGCCCGGCTTCACCTTGTTGACGATGCCGGCGAACGAACCCGGCGGGTGCTCGGGCGCCTCGATCGGCGACTTGGGCAGGGCCTGCGCGTAGGCCGGGGTCGCGGCCGGCAGATAGCCGCTGCCGATGGCACCGCCGGCGATCAGCGCGGCGGCCGCCACGGAGGCGAGGGCGCGGCGCGAGGTGCGGCCAGTGGGACGGGTCTCGGTCATGGGGGGGCTCAACCTCTCGGGACTGATCGGGACGACGCCGGCGGTCGCGGCCGTCGATGGGATCTGTCTAAGGGGCGGCGCCTGACCCGGGCGTGGCGATCAAATTACCGTTTGGACAGGTGGGCGAGCGGTCGCGGAGCCCCAGCGCGATCGCGGCGAGCGACCGAGATCGGAGAACCGACGCTCCGGCGCGGGCCGGGCCGGATCCAGGCTCGTGCTAACCAGCACCGCAGTTTCCGGGAGCCGATCTAAAATACCGCTGAGTTAGGCAGGCCGGCGTAAACTTGGCGCTGCTAGACCCGAGTGTGTAGGCAGAGGAATTGACGATGAAGGTGCTGTTAGCGGCCGCCATGATTTTCGGCTCGACTGTCGGCGCGCTGGCGGTCGAGTCGTACGCGGATTACCGTGATTACTTCGACGCGAAGCCTGTCGTCAGAAGTCGCGCGCCGTGCAGCGTTTCCGACAGGACGTACGGCGTCGACACGCGCCGCCCCGGCGACGAACGCGCCGCGAAATCGGCGGCCAACTTCCGGCCCGGCTACTGGAACCAGTCGGGCGGTTACGTGCCGCCGGACTATTCCCTGCATCCGCGGGGCGCGTCGCAGGACGGCTTCTGGACCCCGAACGACGCCGCTGCCGCCAGTTGGGGCGGGCCGCGGGCGTTCACCGGCACTCTCGGGACCCGCCGCTGAAGCGCGGCGGTTCCGTCCGGCGCCCGGGCGAGGCCCGGACGCGGCCTTGACGGACCGGGGCGCGCCCCGGACGGGCCCTCAGTCCCCGCTGAGCCGGACCAGAGCTTCCTCGATCTTCGCCAGCCGCGCCGACTCGGTCTCGCGACGCTCGCGGTTCTCCTCGATGATCTCTTCCGGCGCCCGGGCCACGAAGTCGGCGTTGCCGAGCTTCGCGTCGATCTTCTTGATCTCGCCCTGCGCCTTGCCCTGCTCCTTCTTCAGGCGCGCGACCTCGGCCGCGAGGTCGACCACGCCTACCAGCGGCAGCGCGGCGACGCTGCCGCGCACCAGGAGCTGGACCGAGTTCTTCGGTGGCGTCTCCGAGAAGGTGATCTCCGACAGCCGGGCGAGGCGCAGGAGCGTGTCGCGCCACGCCTCCACCCGCGCCCGGACCTCCGGCGCCGCGCCGACCATGACCAGCGGGATCTGCGCGCCGGCCGGGACATTGGTCTCGGACCGCGCCGAGCGGATCTGGCTGACGAGATCGACCACGAACCCGACCTCGGCTTCCGCGGCCGCGTCGGCGAGGCCGCCGAGGTCCGGCCAGGAGGCGAGGGTCAGCAGGCCGCGCTCCGGCAGGTCGGCGCCCTTGATCGCCCACAGCTCCTCCGTGAGGAACGGCATGAACGGGTGCAGCAGCTTGGCCACCTGATCGATCAGGAACGCCACGCTCGCCTGCGTCTCGGCCCGGATCGCGGGATCGACGCCCTCGCCCTGGAGCACCGGCTTGGCGAGCTCGAGATACCAGTCGCAGAAGATGTTCCAGACGAAGCGGTAGGCGGCCGCCGCCGCGTCGTTGAAGCGGAAGGCCTCGAGGGCGCCCGCGACCTCGTCGACCGCGCGGGCCGCCTCGGTGAGCGCCCAGCGGTTGATGGCGCCGGTGGCGGATCGCGGGTCGAAGGCCGGATCCAGGCGGCAGCCGTTCAGCTCGGCGAAGCGGGCGGCGTTCCAGAGCTTGGTCGCGAAGTTGCGGTAGCTCTGGACCCGGTCGGTGGACAGCTTGATGTCGCGGCCCTGGACGGCCAGGGCGCAGAGAGTGAAGCGCAGGACGTCGGCGCCGACCTGATCGATCAGCTCCAGCGGGTCGACGACGTTGCCCTTCGACTTCGACATCTTCGCGCCCGACGCGTCCCGCACCAGGGTGTGCAGGTAGACCGTGTCGAAGGGCGCCCGGTCGGTCAGGTGCAGGCCCATCATCATCATCCGGGCGACCCAGAAGAACAGGATGTCCTTGCCGGTCACCAGGGTGTTGGTCGGGTAGTAGCGGGCGAGTTCCGGGGTCGTGTCGGGCCAGCCCAGCGTCGAGAACGGCCAGAGCGCCGAGGAGAACCACGTGTCGAGGACGTCCTCGTCGCGGGTGAGCGCGACCCGTCGGCCGTGCTGCGCGCCGGCCGCGGCCTGCGCCTCGGCCTCGCTCTCGGCGACGAAGATGCCGCCCTCGTCGTCGTACCAGACCGGGATCTGGTGCCCCCACCAGAGCTGGCGCGAGATGCACCACGGCTCGATGTTGGTGAGCCACTGGAAGAAGATCTTCTCGTAATTCTCCGGCACGAACTTGGTCTGCCCGTCGCGCACCGCCTGCAGGGCGCGCTCCGCGAGCGGCTTGACGTTCACGTACCACTGGTCGGTCAGGTACGGCTCGATGACCACGCCCGAGCGGTCGCCGTGCGGGACCGCGTGGGTGTTCGGCTCGATCGCGCGCAGGCGCCCGCGCGCCTCCATCAGCGCCACCACCTCCTTGCGGGCCTGCGCCCGGTCCAGGCCGTGGAGCGCCAGGGCCTCCGGCTCGGGCGCGACGCCGTCGAGGAAGTCGGCGTTGCCGGCGAGCAGCATCCGGCCCTCGGGGTCGAGGACGTTGATCAGGCCGAGCCCGTGGCGGCGTCCGACGTCGAAGTCGTTGAAGTCGTGGGCGGGCGTGATCTTGACCGCGCCCGTGCCCTTCTCGGGATCCGAGTAGGTGTCGGCCACGATCGGGATCAGCCGCCCGACCAGCGGCAGGCGCACGCGCTGGCCGACGAGCGCGGTGTAGCGCGCGTCCTCGGGGTGGACCGCGATGCCGGTATCGCCCAGCATCGTCTCGGGCCGCGTGGTCGCCACCGTGACGACGGCGCCGGTCTCGTTGCCGGCCTCGTCCACCACCGGGTAGTCGAAGTGCCAGAGGTGGCCCCGGGTCTCGATCTGCTGGACCTCCAGGTCCGAGATCGCGGTCTGGAACTTCGGGTCCCAGTTCACCAGCCGCTTGTCGCGGTAGATCAGGCCCTGCCGGTGGAGGTCGACGAAGGTCTTGAGGACGGCCCGGCTCAGGCCCTCGTCCATGGTGAAGCGCTCGCGCGACCAGTCGCACGAGGCGCCCAGCCGCTTCAGCTGGTTGACGATCGCGCCGCCGGATTCCGCCTTCCAGGCCCAGACCTTCTCGACGAAGGCCGCGCGGCCGATCTCGCGGCGGCCGGGCTCCTGACGCTCCATCATCCGCCGCTCGACCACCATCTGGGTGGCGATACCGGCGTGGTCCGTCCCCGGCTGCCAGAGCACGTCCTTGCCGCGCATGCGCTCGAAGCGGCAGAGGATGTCCTGCAGCGTGTTGTTGAGGGCGTGGCCCATGTGCAGCGAGCCCGTCACGTTCGGCGGCGGGATCACGATGCAGTACGGCGGGGCCCCGGCGCGCTCGGGCCGGCCGGCACGGAAGGCGTCCGCATCGGCCCAGGCGGCGGAGATCCGCGCCTCGACGGAGGTGGGCTCGAAGGTCTTGTCCATCATCGCGGGTACGGGCCGGCGCTTGTCCAAACGGGGGGGTGCCCCGCTTTCGACCGTCACGCCGCTCCCGTCAACACGCGGACAGGCCCCCGCGGCCACCGCACCCCGGCCGCCGGCTCACCGGCCGCGCGAGACCCGCTCGATCTCGGCGCGCACGAGGCGCTCGACCACGGCCGGGAGGTTGTCGTCGAGCCACGACTTCAGCATCGGTCGGAGCATCTCCTTGACGAGATCCTCCAGGGTCCGGGCGTTCTGCGTCAGCACCGTATGGGCCAGCAGGTTGAACGCGCCGCTGACGCTGGCGTCGGTGGCGGGCGAGACCAGGGCCTCGGGCTCCGGCTCGGGCGCGCGGGCCGCCTGGAGCACGGGCTGCGGGGGCGGTGGGGGCGGCGGCTCCGGGACCGGTTCGGGCTCCGGCTCCGGTTCGGGCGCGGCCGTGACCGGGGCCTCGAAATCGATCGCGTCGAAGTCGAGCAGGTCGGGGGCCGGCTCGGGTTCCGGCTCCGGCTCGACGACGCGCGGGCGCGTCACCGGCTCGGCGACCTCCGCGAGGTCGAGCACGTCGTCGGGCTCCGGCGCGGGCGCGGGGACGTCGGCCGGCTTGGCGGCCTGATCGTCGGCGATGATCCTCCGGATCGACGCGAGGATCTCTTCCATCGAAGGCTCGTGCGCCTTATCGGCAGCCTTGTCCTGGAATTTCGAGTCCGGGATCTTGGGGCTTGCTGCACTCATCGGCAGGCGCACTCGGGCATGGGAGACTGGAAAGCGACCCGAACGGATCGATGTTCAATCAGTATTCCATGCCGTTTCATGGCGGCAAGCGCGCCCGCAACACACTCCCCGTGGAAAAGCCGTCAGCGGCCGTCCGGCGTGCGCAGACCGAACCAGAGATCCTTGACCTGATCGTAGTGGACCTTGGCGCTGTAGTATTCGACCGGCAGCGCCGTGAAGCGCGCGGTCAACTGTCCGATCGCCTGGACCACCCCGTAGGAGAAGATCACCCGGTCGCGCTGGGCGACGATGAGGCTCACGCGGGAGTTCAGCAGTTCCTGCTGCGCGTTGAGCACGTCGAGGGTCGTGCGCTGGCCGACGCGCGCTTCCTCGCGCACGCCGTTCAGCGCCACCTCGTTGGCCTGGACCTGGGCCTGGGCGGCGATCACCTGCGCCTTGGCGGCCTCGAGGCGACCCCAGAAATCGACGATCTGGGCGCGGACCTGGTCGCGGATCTGATCGACCTGGATCCGGGCCTGGCCGACCGTCTCCTTGGCCTGCCGGATCTGCGCGTAGGTCTGGCCGCCCTCGTAGATCGGGATCGAGAGCCGGCCGCCGACGAAGCCCACGAAGAAGCTCTGATTCGGGCCGTTCTGGTCGTAGAGCTGGCTGAGCGAGCCCTGCAGGCTGAGCTGCGGCGCGAGCTGACCCTCGAGGATCTTCACCTGGGCTTCGGACACATCGACGTTGTGGATGGCCGAGACAACCTGCGGATGTTCGCGCAGGCCGATGGCGATCGCCGAGTCGAGATTGCGGGGCACGAACCGGTCCAGCGGCCGACCCGGCGCGAGCTGGCGCGGTTCGACGCCGATATTCTGCCGGTAGACGCCGATGCTCGTGCGCAGGGTGGATTCGGCGGCGCTGACCTGAGAGCGCGCGCCGGCCAGCCGGGCCTCGGCCTGCGCGACGTCGGTCCGGGTCACCTCGCCGACGTTGAACCGGTCACGGGTCTGGCGGAGCTGCTCCTCCAGGACCTCGACGTTGTTCCGGTTCAGCTCGAGCGTCGCCGTGTTGCTGAGCACGTTCATGTACGCCTGGACGGCGTTGTAGAGGACGGTCAGCTCGGTGAAGCGCAGGGTCTCGCGCTGGCTGTAGACCTGCGACTCGGCGCGGCGGACCGTGTTGTCGGTCTGGAAGCCGTTGAAGATCGTCTGCGTGACGTTCAGGCTGGCGGAGCTCGGCAGGTACGTCGTGCGCGTTGTCCGGCTCGAGGTGATGACCTGGCTCGCGATGTCGGCCGTCGCGCCCGAGGACAGACCGCCGGCGCCCGTCGCGGCCCCGGTCGCGCTGGTGCCGGTGGTTCCGACGCCCGTGGTCGCGACACCGGTCGTCCCGACACCCGTGGTCGCGACGCCGGTGGTGCCGACGCCCGTCGTCGTTCCGGCGCCGGTACCCGCCGTCCCGAGGGAGGAGGCGGCGCTGGTTCCGGTCGTGCCGGCGGAGGCGACGGTGCTCGAGGAGCGCGTCTGCAGGTACTGGACGCCGATGGAGCCGTTGACGGTCACGGTCGGCCGGTAGCCGGACTGCGCGATCGCCACGCCCTCGTCGATGGCGCGCACCCCCGCGCGGCCGGCATTCAGGGTTGGATTGCCCTGATAGGCCTTCGACAGAGCGCTCTCCAGGGTCTCGGCGGACGCCGGCATGGCAGCCAGCATCGCCAGTCCGGACACCATCCCGGCCAGGCGGAATGTCGAGCAACTCGCTGGTGGACGTCGTGTCACGATGAACAAGCCCTTGCGGTCTCTTTCGGTCCGGATGTCCGAGACGAAAACGGCCAAGGTACGGCGTTTCGCTCGTCTCCGATCAAGCCCGCCCCACCGTCACGCTTAGCGCAAACCGGACGCTTTGGCTCGCCTCGACGCGGGCTCGGCGGCGGAATGTGCGGCGTTGGGGCTTTAAGGTGACACACCCCGCATACTCAGCGCGGCGCGCAGGCGTATTGAGTTGTCTAGTTTCATAATACGCTCCCCACAGAGACTATTGCCGACTTGCCGGGACGTGAGAATTCAGAGCTGGCGGATCGCCTCCGGCAGGGGAGGGCGGACCCGACAGCGACTTCCCGACGCCTCGGCGGCGCCGATCCTAACCTAGTACCGGTCCATCCCGCCGCCGCCGGCGTCGGGCTCCAGATCCAGCGGTCCCTCGGGAGCCGACTCGGGCTCGGGCGCGCGCCGGGCGCGCGCCGGCGGGCGCGGCTTGGGGACCGACCCGGTCATCGCGGCCGAGGGCTTCGGCTTCGATGCCGCGCTCGGGGGAGACGGCCTCTCGCGGGAGCCGGCAGGACCGGGTGGTCCGGCCGGGCCGGCCGGGCCCATGGCGCCCATCAGCCCCGGTGCTCCGGCGATGCCGGGGGGACCGCGCTCGCCCGGCGGACCCGGCGGTCCGGCGACGCCCTGTGCGCCGGCTGGACCCTGCGGGCCGGGCGGCCCCATCGCGCCCCGCTCGCCGGCAGGCCCGGCTTCGCCACGCGGGCCCGTCTCGCCGCGCGGTCCGGCCGGTCCGGCGAGCCCGGGCGCCTGCGGCCCCTGCTGGCCGCACTCGCCGACCACGATGCTGCGGGTCTGCTTCGGTGTCCGGAGCGTCGCGATGCAGGTGGCCGGATGGTAGACGACGCGGAACTCGAAATAGCCGCGGCTGTCGGTCCGGTGCGGGAACTGGCCGTCGAGCGTGATCTCCACCCCCGGATCGTCGGCGTAGCCGATGATCCAGAGATCGCCGCCGGTGATCTTGGCGGCCTCGATGCGCATGTCCCCGGCGTGAGCCGGCACAGCGCAGGCGGCCGAAAGGGCCAGCATCGAACACAGCGCCCAGCGCTCGCGCCCCAGGCGCTTGGCAGATCTCATGGCAGGTCACACAGTCTTTTCGACGGTCAGAATGCCATAGCCCGCAAACTAAGCAATAAATTGCGGAGAAAGTTGGATGTGGAAAAACGCGGCCGGTCGACCGCCGTAATCCGAAATGGGTATTCGAAGGGCGCGCGGCGGGGCCTGTAGCGTGGCCCGGGCGGGACCGGATCGGGCGTGCGTGGACCGGGCCGGCTCGAGGCGTGGTGCGCGTCGATACGCCGGCCGGCGCCTCGCGAGCGCACCGGGTCCGCAGTCGGACACGGGGTGGAGGGTTCAGCCGTGGACGACAACGACCCGCCCTGGGACACGGACCCACTCTGGTACGACCGGACGGAGTCGGTGACGCCGCCGGGGGCCATCCTCGAGGCCCTCGCTTGGCTGTTCCTGCTGGCGATCGCCGGCTGCGCGGCGCTGGTGTGGCTCTACGGGATGCCCGACCGGCTGTGGCGCGCGGCGGCGCGCCGCCTCATGCGCCGCAATCCGGCGGATGCCGAGCGCTTCTGAGCGCGGGCCCGGCCTCTCCGCGTGCCGGCTCCGGTTCAGGCCGCGGCGACGCGCGTGCCGAGAAGGGTGGCTTCCAGAGCCTCAACCGGCATCGGGCGGCCGAGATGGTAGCCCTGCAGGAACGGGCAGCCCATCGCCTGCAGGATGTTGAGGTCCTCGGCCGACTCGACACCCTCCGCCACGACGTCGAGGCCGAGCAGACGGCCGAGGCCGAGGACGGCGAGGACGAGACCGCGCTTGTCGTCGCTCGCACCGAGGCCGGTGACGAAGCTCCGGTCGATCTTGATCCGGTCCGCTTTGAGCTGCCGCAGCGAGGAGAGCGACGAGTAGCCGATCCCGAAATCGTCGAGGGCGACCCGGATGCCGGCGCGGGACAGCGCCTGCAGCTTTCCCTGCACGGCGCCGATGTCGAGGGCCGTCTCCTCGGTGATCTCGATCTCCAGCATGGTGGGCGGCAGGCCGAGGAGGCCCAGGCGCTCGATGACGATCTCGTCGACCGGCACCTGCGCCATCTCCCGGGGTGAGACGTTCATCGCCACGCGCACGCCGCCCAGGCCGCGGCGATGCAGGATCTCCAGCATCGCGCAGACCTGCTCCAGGATGTATCGGAGCAGCGATTCGGTCAGGCCGGCCATCGCGGCGGCGGCGATCAGGTCCGGGGGTGCGATCCAGCCGAGCCGCGGGTGCTGCCAGCGGATCAGGGCTTCCAGACCGACCAGGGTCCGGCCGTCGGCCGCGTAGATCGGCTGGAACCAGACCTTCGGTGCGTTCTCGACCAGGGCCTGGGAGAGGTCGCGCTCCAGGTCCCGCCGCATCTGAAGCCCTTCGCGCAGGCCCGAATCGAACACCCGGTAGCGGTTCCGCCCGGCGGCCTTCGCGGCGTACAGCGCCTCGTCGGCGCAGCTCAGCATCTCGGTCAGACTGGGTTCCGCGCTGGCGTGGACGCCGATGCTGACCCCGAGGCGGCCCGCGTCGAAGCCGTCGAACGGCTGCGACACCGCGGTGATCAGATTCGCCGCCATGACGTCGTCGGGCACGCCCGATGTCACGGGATCGTACAGCACGGCGAACTCGTCGCCGCCCAGCCGGGCCGCGAGCCCGTTCTCCGGTAGCGCGTCCTTCAGCCGGCGCGCCACCTCGACGAGGACCCGATCCCCCGCCTTGTGGCCGTAGACGTCGTTGACGAACTTGAACCCGTCGAGGTCGAGCATCAGCAGGCTGAGATGACCGGTGCGCGGTCGGTTCTCCGTGGCCTGGAGGAAGCCCGCGCGGTTCAGCAGGCCGGTGAGGTCGTCGTGCGTGGCGCGCCACCGCATCTCGTCGACGAGGGCGCTGGCGCTGGCATGGGCCTCGGCGCGGGACCGGGCGAGGGCGTGGGCCTCGTTCTTGAGCCGGCTCGCCTCGCGAAACACCGCCTCGCTCCGGAACGCCGTGTGGGTCAGGGCGAGGAAGTAGAGCAGGACGCAGGCCGCGAGGCAGTTCCGGTCGAAGTCGCCGGCATAGGCGAGGCAGGCGACGACGGACAGCAGCGGCAGGGCGATGAAGGCGAGGGGAATGCGCGCGTACGCGATGCCGTGCGTCACCGCCCCCGCGGTCACGCCGCAGGTGATCGTGAGATAGAACAGGGTCTCGGCGGTGGTGTAACCGTCGCACAGGAGCGGCTGGAAGGCCCAGACCAGTCCGGAGAGGAACGCCGCGACCGTGCAGGTGCGCAGGTGCCGGTCGACGGAGCGCGCGGCGGCCGTGGCCAGGCTCGGCGTCACGTCGGCGGTCAGCGCGAGGCCGAGGCAGGGGATACGGCAGAGCGCGATTCGCAGGAGATTGACGCTGGTCGAGGCCGCGAACCAGACGGCGCCGACGGTGCCGTGTCCACTCCGGTAGGCGACCAGGACGCTCGCGAGGCCGAGCAGCATGTTGACCGGGATCGCCGCCAGCACGCTCCCGCGCATGGCTTCCAGCTGGTCCCGCCGGATCAGCGCGTTCCACCTCGGATCCGCAGGATGGAGAGAATCACCGGAGCCGGGTGAACCCGGCTCGGATCTCTCCTGCTCCCAAACGATCATCGCATGTCCACTCGAAGGTGAGGGACTCATGGCACCGAATCGTAAGATATCGTTGAACGATCAATGCTCGCCGCGCACGATCCCGCGCTTTTCGCGCGCCGCGCGGGCAGGGACGACGGGTCGCAAGGCATTCCGGCCGCGCCCGCGCGCACCATATCGGGGCCCGGGCCGCTGCCGGGCCCCGGATCGTCCATGGCCCTGACCCGCGACCTGCTCGATATCCGGACGATCTATCACGAGCCCGCCGTCGGCGACTTCCCGCTGGGCCGGGACATCCTGGCGCGCTTCCCCGACGCCGCGCGCATCGTCGTGCCGTCGCACTGGAACATCCCGGAACTCCACGGCAATGCGGGCTCGGTGGAGGATTGGGTGCGGATCAAGCGCTCGACGCTGGTCCTCGGCGTGAAGAAGGGCCTCGCCATGCGCCCCAACGGCCGCAGCGCCCACTTCATCGCGCCCTCGACCTCCAACGGCTGCGCGATGGCCTGCGCCTACTGCTACGTGCCGCGCCGCAAGGGCTTCTCCAACCCGATCTCGCTGTTCGTGAACGTCGAGCAGGCCTGCGCGGCGATCGCCCGGCATGCCGGGCGCCAGGGGCGCCTGCCGGAGCCGGATTCGATCGACCCGGAGCACTGGGTCTACGATATCGGCGAGAACGGCGACCTCTCGGTGGACGCCGCGGTGAGCGACGGTGCGCGCGCCCTGGTCGCGCTGTTCCGCACCCTGCACAACGCCAAGGCCTCCTTCGCCACCAAGGCCGTCAACCGCGACCTCCTCGCCTACGATCCGCAGGGCAAGACGCGCATCCGCTTCTCGCTCATGCCGGCGCGGATCGCCCGGATCGTCGACGTGCGCACCGCCCCGATCGCCGAGCGGATCGCCGCCATCGACGAGTTCGTGGCCGCCGGCTACGAGGTCCACGCCAATTTCTCGCCCGTGATCCTCTACGAGGGCTGGGAGGCGGACTGGCGGGCGCTGTTCGCCGAGATCGACGCGACGCTGTCCGACGCCGCCAAGGCGCAGCTCAAGTGCGAGATCATCATGCTGACCCACAACGCGGATCTCCATGCGGTCAATCTCGGCTGGCACCCGAAGGCCGAGGACCTGCTCTGGCGGCCGGACATCCAGGAGGCCAAGGTCTCGGAGGGCGGGGGCGCCAACCTGCGCTACCGGTCCGGCTGGAAGGGCCGGTGGCTCGCCCGGTTCAAGGCCCTGCTCGCCGAGACGATGCCCTACTGCACGGTGCGCTACGCGTTCTGAGCGCGGAGGGCTGAACTTCCGGCCACCCGCGGCGTTGGCGCGCCAGCGCAGGAGAGTTCAGCCATGCCGACGCACGAGGACCATATCCGCGAGGCGGTCGACCTCGCCGCGGCGAATGTCGAGGCGGGCGGCGCCCCATACGGCGCGGTGATCGTGCGGGACGGTGCCGTCCTGGTCCGCGCCGCCAACACCGTGCACGCGACCAACGATCCGAGCGCCCACGCCGAGATGGTGGCGCTGCGCGAGGCCAGCCGGGTGCTCGGCCGCCGCGACCTCGGTGACTGCGTGATGTACGCGAGCGGCCGCCCGTGCCCGATGTGCCACGCAGCGATGCGGCTCGCCGGCTTCCGGGAGGGCTATTTCGCCTACTCGGCCGAGGAGGCCGAGACATACAGCGCCGGCGGCGCGACGATCTACGCCGAGCTCTGCCAGCCCCTCGACGCGCAGCCCATGCGGGTCACGCAGCTCCGGCCCCCGGGCGATTCGCCCTACCCGGCGTGGAAGGCGCGCCGCGAGGCCTGACGCGGCGGCGACGGCCTCAATGGGTCCAGGGGGCGGTGCGGTTGAATTTGAAATTGTCCGAATACGACAGGCCCTTGCGCTGAACGGGCTTGGCCGGCTGCTCGACGCGGAACGCGATCCCCTCGCGCTTCGCGTAGGCCACGGCCTCCTCCTCGGTGTCGAATTCCAGGCGCACCTGCTGGAGCATGTCCGAGGATCCGTTCCACCCCATCAGCGGATCGATCTCGCGCGGGCTGGTCCGGTCGAACTCCAGGATCCACTGCTTGGTCCGGGCGAGGCCCGACTGCGTGGCATCCCGAGACGGACGGAAGATGCGGGCGCTCGGCATCTGACTCGACAAGCTCCTGATCGAATGGTCGGGGCGATAGGATTCGAACCTACGACCCCCTGGTCCCAAACCAGGTGCGCTACCAGACTGCGCCACACCCCGACTGCCACACGGCCTCAATGCCGTAGCGGTTCCGCCGTTTCCCCGCAAGGCGCGGCGCGGGCTGGCCCTGCCGGGAGCCGCTGTCCGCGCGAAGGGCGCGGCCCGCCGAACTTGTCAGACAAATTCCGGGGCGTTAGCGTCCGTGGGGGGCGAGGGCCGGCCCTCCCCGCCGTCGAACCGGCGCCTGCCATCACTGGGGGGTGGAGGATGGTGCGCTCGGATCGCCGTGCCGGGCGGCTCCGGTCCTCGTCGCCGCGGCGCTGGACCGTGCCGGCGCGGCGGGCCTTGCCGGTCCGCGTCGAAACGGTGACGATCGCCGCGAGTGACAGGGATTTGCCCGTGTGGACACCGAGCCCGCGCTACCCCGACCCGGCGGTCGAGATCCTCGACGCCGCCTTCGCCCGCTACCGGGTGTTCAACGCGGCCGTCGAGCGGCTGGCAACCGGCTTCCGCTGGTGCGAGGGGCCGGTCTGGTTCGGCGACGGGCGCTACCTGCTCTGGAGCGACATCCCGAACGACCGCATCCTGCGCTGGGACGAGGAGAGCGGGGCGGTCGGCCTCTACCGGAGGCCGTCGGGCTTCGCCAACGGCAACACCCGCGACCGGCAGGGTCGGCTCGTCACCTGCGAGCACGGGGGCCGTCGGGTCACCCGGACCGAGCATGACGGCGCGATCACCGTCCTGGCGGACACGTTCGAGGGCCGCCGGCTCAACTCCCCCAACGACGTGGTGACCGCCGCCGACGGCGCGGTCTGGTTCACCGATCCCCCCTTCGGCATCGGCGGCTTCTACGAGGGCGTGCGCGCCGAGCCCGAACTGCCGCAGAACGTCTACCGGCTCGACCCGGTCACCGGCGCGCTCGAGGCCGTGGCCACCGACCTCGCAGGCCCCAACGGCCTGTGCTTCTCGCCCGACGGCCGCGTGCTCTATCTCGTGGAATCGCGCGGGCAGCCGACCCGGCGGATCGTCGCCTACGACGTGGTCGCCGGCCGCGCGCTCCGGGACCGGCGGGTCCTGATCGATGCCGGGCCGGGCACGCCGGACGGTCTGCGCTGCGACGTCGACGGCAATCTCTGGTGCGGGTGGGGCATGGGCGACGACGCCCTGGACGGCGTCATGGTGTTCAACCCCGACGGCCGGCCGATCGGCCGCATCCGCCTGCCGGAGCGCTGCGCCAACCTCTGCTTCGGCGGCCGACACCGCAACCGGCTGTTCATGGCGGCGAGCCAGTCGCTCTACGCCGTCCACGTCGACGTCCAGGGCTGCGCGGGCGGATGAGGCCGGGATGCCCGGCGCATGGTGCGCCGCCGGCGTCGTGCTTGACCGGAGCGGCGCGCCGACCCACTTCCCGTCCGCCGGGGGCATTGCGGGACACCAGCCGATGATCGAACTCCACTACTGGCCGACGCCGAACGGCCATAAGGTCACGATGTTTCTCGAAGAAGCGGGCGTTCCCTACCGCATTCATCCTGTCAATATTGGCAAGGGTGAGCAGTTCAACCCGGATTTCCTCAAGATCGCGCCCAACAACCGGATGCCGGCGATCGTGGACGACGAGCCGGCGGGCGGCGGCGCGCCGGTCACGCTGTTCGAGTCGGGGGCGATCCTGCTCTACCTCGCCGAGAAGACGGGGCGCTTCATCCCGAGCGACCCGCGCGGCCGGGCCGAGGTGCTGCAGTGGCTGTTCTGGCAGATGGGCGGCCTCGGCCCGATGCTCGGTCAGAACCACCACTTCTCGCAGTACGCGCCGGAGAAGATCGACTACGCGATCAAGCGCTACGTCAACGAGACCAACCGCCTCTACGGCGTCCTCGACCGGCGGCTGGCCGACCGCGCCTACGTCGCGGGGCCGGACTACTCAATCGCCGACATGGCCTGCTATCCCTGGATCGTGCCGTGGGAGAAGCAGGGGCAGGATCTCGACGAACACCCGCACCTGAAGCGCTGGTTCACGGCGATCGCCGAGCGGCCTGCCACCAAGGTGGCCTATGCCCGCGCCCCGGAGGTCAATCCCGACTACGGCAAGACCATGAGCGAGGACGCCAAGAAGGTGATGTTCGGCCAGACCGCCTCCAATACCAAGCGCTGACCGGACCATGACCGAGAGCCTGCCCGCCCTGCCGCTGGAGGTGATCCACCGCGGCTGGAACACCTTCGGCATCGCCACGCTGACGCTTCAGGATGGCAGCACCGTGCGGCGGGCGCTGGAGGATCACGGGCAGGCGACCTGCGTGCTGCCCTACGATCCCGAGCGGCGCGTGGCGCTGCTCGTCCGGCAGGCCCGGGTCGGGCCCGCCTTCTGGGGCGAGTCCGCCGAGTTCGACGAGGCTCCGGCGGGCGGCCTCGACGGGGACGCGCCCGAGGCGACTGCGATCCGCGAGGCGATGGAGGAGGCCGGCGTCCGGCTCACCCGGCTGGAGCCGGTCGCCCACGCCTACAGCATGCCGAGCGTGTCCTCCGAGCGCCTCTGGCTCTACCTCGCGCCCTACGGTGCGGCCGACCGGGTCGGCCCCGGCGGCGGCCTGCACGCGGAGGGCGAGCAGGTGCTGGTGATGGAGGTGCCGCTGGCCGCTCTGGCGGATCAGGCCCGGGCCGGACGCCTGCCCGACCTCAAGACCCTGGTCCTCGTCCAGGCCCTGATGCTCCGAAGCCCCGAGCTGTTCGCCGCATGACCCTCTCGCCCACCGCACCCGCGCCGGATGTCCTCGCGGCGATGCTCGCCTTCGCCGAGGAGGCGGCCCCGCTGGCCCTCGCCCTGCGGGCGGGCGGCCTCGCGATGAGCAACAAGGGTCCGGATCTCGGCCAGGCCCTGACCGAGGCCGACCTCGCCGTCAGCCGGCTGATGCACGCGCGGCTGGGCCCCGACCTGATCGAGGAGGAGACCGCCGAGGATCTCGGACAGGCGTCGGCCCGGGCGCTGCTCGCCCGCGACGCCTGGACCTTCGTGGGCGACCCGATCGACGGGACCCGGCCTTTCGCGGGCGGCCTGTCGGGCTGGGGCGTGATGGTGGCGGCCTGCCGCGGTGGCTGGCCCCGCGCCTGCGTCATGAGCCTGCCGGCCTGGAACGAAGACCGCTCCGCACCGGCCGGGAGCGTGCCGGCGGAGGCCACGGAGGGTCTGCTGCTGGCGGCGAGCGAGGGCCGCGCCTACTGGGCCCCGACCCGCGGCGGCCGCATGACGGCGGCGCTGCGCCCGCTCGAGCGCCCGGAGCGCCGGACCGGCCATGTCGGCTGGCTGTCGGTCACGGCGCAGCGCTACACCTTGGATTACGGCCGCGGCTGGTTCCCCTGGAGCGAGGGCGGAGCGATCTCGGACGCCGCGCTCCTGGCCACCGGGCGCCTCGACGCGACCCTGAGCAACAACCGATTGTGGGACCTGGGCCCGATCCTCCCGCTGTTCGAGGCGCTGGGCTTCCGCCTGTTCCTCTGGCCCGACCTCGGGGATCCGCCGGCGGCCTTCGTGGACCTGTTCGACGCCGAGCTGTCGGCCCACGACGATCTCTGGCTGGTGTGCCGGGACCGCGCGCAGGCCGCCGATCTGGCGACGGCCATCCGCCGTGCCTAGGACAGCGTGGGGGATGGCCGTCGATCGGGCGGTCCCGGATCGCGGGACGGTCCGGGCCCGGTCTCAGAGCGTCGCGATCAGCGACCGGATCCGTGCCTGCGATGCCTTGAGCCCATCCTCCGCCTGGGCCCTCGCAGCATCCAGCTTCGCCAGCTCGTCCTCCTGCGCACCCATGCGGGTGAGGTAGCGCCGCGCCAGCTCGCTGTCCTTCGGAACGGCGCCGAGATTGCTGCGGATGCGCTCCTGCTCCGCCTGAACCTTCGCCGCGCGCTCGCCGATCTCCTCGACGGTCCGGGTCGCCGCGCCGACCTCGGCGCGGGCCTGGGAGAGGGTCTTGAGCTTGCCGCCCAGCTCCGGGTCGGTCGCCAGGGAGGCCCACCGGACGAGCAGCGCCGCGTCGGCGTCGACGAGGTCGTAGGAGTCGATCCGGACGCGCTCGAGCACGGCCCGGGTCTCGGCCGTCCCGCCGGCCGGAACCGCGACCTTGAGGCGATAGGCCGTGGGGGTCTCGCTGTCGCGGGCGGACGCGGTGAGGGTCCAGCCATCCCGTCGGGGATGCTCGATGATGACCGAGCGGGCGGCGTCCGGCGCGCCCTTGATCGTGTAGGTCGTGACCTCCCGGGCGATCACCGTCGCGCGCGCCACGCCGTCGACCACCGTGATCTTGGTCAGGGCCTCGCTCGGCGCGGTCTCCGCCTGGACGGCGACCTTGCGGTCCAGGGCGAAGCTGGCGAGCCGCTGCTCGCCGACGGGCGTCGCGGGCAGGCGGGCGTCTCCCAGGTAGCCGGCCCTGCGGTCGTAGAGGGTGATGAGGCCCGCCGGAAGGGTCGCGCCGGAGCTGTTGCGGATCCGGAGGGCCGCGATCGGATGGACCCCCTGGCCCGGCTTCCAGAGGGCGACCCGCTCGGCCTCGATCTCGGTGTCGAGGAACGGCACCGACAGCGTGCCGCCGGCGCGCAGATCGACCGGATGCGGCAGCGTGAAGTTCGCCGCGACATCCCCCTCGCTGGCGGCGGCGCCCACGGTGGCGGCCGCGGCGTCGTAGCTCGGTTCCGCGGCCTCCATGCGGCTGTCGTGGGTGTCCATCCGCGCCATCGGTGCCGGAAGCGGCGCGGCGGCGGCGGCCGGGGCGCGCAGGCGCGCGACCGACTTCGGCGCGACCGTGCCCGGGTCGAGGTCCGGCATGCCGACATCCTCGACCATCACCGGCGCCTCCGGCCTCTTGCGCCAGTAGCGCCGGTGCAGGCGCTGGAGGAGCGCCACCGGCGACCCCGACGAGAGCGTGACGTCGACGCCCGTCCAGTCGGTGCCGAGGGCATTCTCGATGATGGCCCAGGCCTGAAGGTTCGCGCGTCCGCCGCCGCCGTCCACGATGCGGTAGCTCGTCTTCCAGACGGGCGCGGCGACGACGTAGGTCAACCGGACCTCGCGCTGGCCACGCCCCGAGACGTCGACCTCGACCCGGTGGGCGTCGCCGGCCTTGGCCCTGCCGGATGCCGCGACCGCCTCGGCGATCTTGGCCGCCACGGCCGGGTCCTGGATCGTCACGGAGGCGCCGTCCTCGATCGGCACGGATTCGAGCGTGCCCGCCCCGGTCAGCACGGTCAGGATCGCGACCTCGCCGGTCTCGGTCCCGGCATTCCGCTCGGACACGCCGAGCACTCGCCCCTCGAGCGCGCGCCCGCCGCTCTGCACCCGGACCGGGACGCCCTGCAGCTTGCCCACGAGGCGTGCCGGCGCGGACAGGTCGTCCGCGGTGAACGGCATCGTCCGCAGGGTCTCGTCCGCCTGATCCACCCCGTCCAGACGCAGGGCGCCGACGGTCCCGACGGGATCGCGCACGACGAGGCTCTTGAGGATGTCGTCGATCTGCTCGGGCCGGACGCTGAGCCCGATCGTCGCGTCGCCGTCCACCGGATGGAGCTGGGTGACCTCGGCGAGGCCGCCGCTCGACAGGGTGACGGCGCGGATACCCCCCGGGGACGCCGCCATCAGGGGCGGCGCGGCCGCGATCATGCACAGCAGAACACCGGCCCACACGACATGAGACGTCACCAAATCGTCTGCCTCCCGTTCGAGCGCCGTTCGCCGCGGCCTGCGCGGACGTAATGGCGGATTCGGGCCGCCGGCCGCGACCCGGCAGCGCGAGCGCCTCGCCTGAGCCGCCCGGGGCGGTGGATCGCCTCGGGCCGCGATGGCGCGACGCCAGGATTCTCCGTCGCGTCGGCCCTGTCCAGTCGACTAGCTCATCGCCCGCTCACACCGCCGGCCCGACCCCGGGCGCGGAAAAAAAGGGGCGGCGCGCCGTCGCGTGGCGCGCCGCCCCGGCCGTGGGCCTCAGGAGCGATCAGTTCAGCGTCGCGTTGACCGGCCTGCGCTCGGCCCCGACCGTCACGTCGCCGATCATCAGGCCCATCGGGCCGAGCCGGACCGGCACCGTCTCGCCGTCGTGGACCTTGCCGGAGAGCACCAGCTCGGCCAGCGGATCCTGGACGTTCTTCTGGATCACCCGCTTGAGCGGCCGCGCCCCGTAGGCCGGGTCGTAGCCCTTGTCGGCGAGCCAGTTCTTGGCCTCCTCGTCGACCTCCAGGGTGATCTTGCGATCGTCCAGGAGCTTCTGCAGGCGCCCGAGCTGGATCTCGACGATCGCGCCCATCTCCGACCGCGCGAGGCGGTGGAACAGGATGATCTCGTCGACTCGGTTCAGGAATTCCGGCCGGAAGTGACCCCGGACCACGCCCATCACCTCCTCGCGGACCGCGTCGGTGTCCTGGCCCGCGGGCTGGTTCACCAAGTACTCGGCCCCGAGGTTCGAGGTCATGATCAGAAGCGTGTTGCGGAAGTCGACCGTCCGCCCCTGGCCGTCGGTGAGCCGCCCGTCGTCGAGAACCTGCAGCAGGACGTTGAACACGTCCGGATGCGCCTTCTCGACCTCGTCGAACAGCACGACCTGATAGGGCCGCCGCCGCACGGCCTCGGTGAGGGCGCCGCCCTCCTCGTAGCCGACATAGCCCGGAGGCGCGCCGATCAGCCGGGCGACCGCGTGCTTCTCCATGTACTCGGACATGTCGATGCGCACGAGCGCCGTGTCGTCGTCGAACAGGAAGCCGGCGAGGGCCTTGGTCAGCTCGGTCTTGCCGACGCCCGTCGGGCCCAGGAACATGAACGAGCCGATCGGCCGGTTCGGATCCTGCAGCCCGGCGCGGGCGCGCCGGACCGCGGTCGAGACCGCCTCCACCGCCTCGCGCTGGCCGACGACGCGCTTGGCGAGCGCGTCCTCCATGGCCAGCAGCTTCTCGCGCTCGCCCTCCAGCATCTTGTCGACCGGCACGCCGGTCCAGCGGGAGACGACGCCCGCGACGTGGGCGGGCGTGACCGCCTCCTCCATCATCGCGTCGCGGCCGTTCTCGGCCTTCGCCTCGATCTCGGCGAGCTGCTTCTCGAGGCCCGGGATCACCCCGTAGGCGAGCTCGCCCGCACGCTGGTACTGGCCCTGGCGCTGCGCCGCGGCGAGGTCGTTGCGGGCCTCGTCGAGCTTCTTCTTGAGGCCGGCGGCCGTCCCGAGCTTGTCCTTCTCGGCCTTCCAGCGGGCGGTGATCGCCGCCGAGCGCTCCTCCAGGTCGCCGAGCTCCTTCTCAAGCCGGACCAGCCGGTCGCGGGAGGCGGAATCGGTCTCCTTCTTGAGCGCCTCGCCCTCGATCTTCAGCCGCACGATCTCGCGGTCGATGTTGTCGAGCTCCTCGGGCTTCGAATCGACCTGCATGCGCAGGCGCGAGCCGGCCTCGTCGACGAGGTCGATCGCCTTGTCGGGCAGGAAGCGGTCGGTGATGTAGCGGTTCGAGAGCATCGCGGCCGCGACCAGGGCGGAATCCTGGATGCGCACGCCGTGGTGCTGCTCGTACTTCTCCTTGAGGCCGCGCAGGATCGAGACCGTGTCCTCCACGGTCGGCTCCGACACGAAGACCGGCTGGAAGCGCCGGGCGAGCGCCGCGTCCTTCTCGACGTGCTTGCGGTACTCGTCGAGCGTGGTCGCGCCGACGCAGTGCAGCTCGCCGCGGGCGAGGGCGGGCTTGAGCAGGTTCGAGGCGTCCATGGCCCCGTCCGCCTTCCCGGCGCCGACGAGCGTGTGCATCTCGTCGATGAACAGGATGATGCCGCCCTCGGCCGCTGTGACCTCGGAGAGCACGCCCTTCAGCCGCTCCTCGAACTCGCCACGGTACTTCGCACCGGCGATCAGCGCGCCCATGTCGAGAGCCAGCAGGCTCTTGTCCCGCAGGGACTCGGGCACGTCGCCGTTGACGATGCGCAGGGCCAGACCCTCGACGATCGCGGTCTTGCCGACGCCGGGCTCGCCGATGAGGACCGGGTTGTTCTTGGTCCGCCGGGACAGGACCTGGATGGTCCGCCGGATCTCCTCGTCGCGGCCGATGACCGGGTCGAGCTTGCCGTCCCGGGCGGCCTCGGTGAGGTCGCGGGCATACTTCTTCAGCGCGTCGTAGGCGTTCTCGGCCGAGGCGTTGTCGGCGGTGCGGCCCTTGCGCAGCGCGTTGATCGCGGCGTTGAGCGAGGCCGGGGTGACACCCGCCGCCTGGAGCGCGCGGCCGGCCTCGGAATCTTTCTCGACGGCGAGGGCAAGGAGCAGCCGCTCCACCGTCACGTAGGAATCGCCCGCCTTCTCGGCGGCCTTCTCGGCGGTGTCGAACAGGCGCATCAGCTCGCGCGTCGCCTGCGGGGCGGACGCGTTGCCGGACACCTTCGGCTGCTTGGCGAGCCACTGCTCGGTCTGAGCGAGCGCCACCCGGGACTGGCCGCCCGCGCGGTCGATCAGGCCGGCGCAGAGGCCCTCCGGATCGTCGAGCAGCACCTTGAGCAGGTGGCCCGGCTGAAGCTGGGGATGTCCCTCGCGCATCGCGAGGTTCTGAGCCGCCTGCACGAAGCCGCGGGCGCGCTCGGTGTACTTTTCGAAGTTCATGCACAACCCTCCCGTACCGGCATCCGCCGCCCGATGAGAGGCGCGGCGCCACCGAAACGTCGCCCTCCGGCTATCCGCCGCGCGAGGGCCCCGGCGCCGTGGTGGCCGCCGGTAGACCCGATGTGGTGTTGCAATTGAGCACCACAAGGGGCGGCGAAGCTCTTGCGTGCCGGATCATTTCAGGGCCACGCTCCGCGCATGACCGCATTGATTCATGTCAGCGCCCTGTACCGCTATCCGGTGAAGGGCCTGAGCCCCGAACCGGTCGACCGGGCGGAGCTCGAGACCAGCGGCTACTTCCCGGGCGACCGGCTCTACGCCATCGAGAACGGGCCCTCGGGCTTCAACGCGGTCGCGCCCCGCCACCAGCCCAAGACCAAGTACCTGATGCTCATGCGCGACGAGGCGCTCGCCCGCCTGCGCACCCGCTACGACGATGCCACGGCGACGCTGACCGTCGAGGGGCACGGCGAACCGCAGGCCTTCCGGCTCGACACCGAGGCGGGCCGCGAGGGGCTCGCGGAGCTGATGCGGCGCTACGTCCCCGAGAGCCTCCGGGGCGAGCCGAAGGTCCTCGCCGCGCCGCCGCAGTACCGATTCACCGACTCCCCGACCGGCTACGTATCGCTGATCAACCGGGCGAGCGTGGCCGCGGTCGAGGATTACCTCGGCGCGCCCGTCGATCCCCTGCGCTTCCGCGGCAACCTGCTGGTCGAGGGGCTCGCCCCCTTCGCCGAGCTGGAGATGGTCGGGCAGGTCGTCGAGGCGCCGAGCGGGCTGCGCCTCAAGATCACCAAGCGGACCGTGCGCTGCGCGGCGACCAACGTCGACCCGGTGAGCGGCATCCGCGACGGCGACATCCCCTGGACCCTCGACGCGCGGCTCGGCCACCGCGACCTCGGCGTCTACGCGGAGGTGATCGCCGGCGGGGCGCTGGCGAGGGGCGACGCGCTGCGCGTGGTGGGGTGACGCGCGACGGGTGTCCCAGCGCTGCCGTCGTTGCGAGCGCAGCGAAGCGATCCAGGCAGCGCTAGGCTGACAAGCCGCGCGCCGCCCCGGGTCACTTCGCTGCGCTCGTGATGACGGGTGGACGCGGTCCAGTGGACGTCGTGTCAGAGCCGCGACACGTAGGCCGCGAGATCCTGGATGTCGGCCTCGCTCAGCCCCTGCGCGACCTCGTTCATGGCGGGGTCGTAGCCGGGCCGGGCGTTCGACTTGTAGCCGGCGAGCGCCTTGGCGAGATACTCCTCCCGCTGCGCCCGGATCCGCGGGATCGCGTCCCGGCCCGCGAGATCCGGCCCGTGGCAGGAGTTGCACTGGTGCTTGGCGACGAGCGCCTGCGCGCGCGCCGTCACGGCCGCATCGGCCGGCGGCCCGGACCGGTCGGGCGGCGGCAGCGTCGCAACCGCGTCGGCGTAGGCGCGCAGGTCGTCGTCGGAGAAGCCCGCCGCGACCTCGTTCATCGGCGGCGCCTCCCGCTGCTTCTCGCGGAACTGGAAGAGCTGCGTCACGACGTAGTCCGGGAGCTGCCCCCCCAGCGAGGGCACGCCCTCCGTCGCCGAGGTACCGGCCCCGTGGCAGCCGATGCAGGGCGCGAGGCGCTCCTGCGTGGCCGCGTCCGGGGCGGCGAGCGCGCCGCCCGCGAGCAGCAGGCCGCCGAGGGCCGTGGCCGGTCCGCGGAGCGCGCGCAGGTGACGGCGCATCACTGGCCGTAGCTGACGCGGTAGATCGCGCCGTTGTAGTCGTCGGAGACGAGCAGCGATCCGTCCTTGGCGACCAGCACGTCGACGGGCCGGCCGACATACTTGTTGTCTTGGAGGAAGCCGGTCAGGAACGGCTCGACCGCGGCGATCTTGCCGTCAGCTCCGGGCTTGGCCACGACCACGTCACCGCCGAGCTTGGTCGTGCGGTTCCACGAGCCGTGCCGGGCGACGAACATCGCGTCGCGGTAGGCCTCCGGGAACTGCGTCCCTGTGTAGAACCGCAGACCGAGGGAGGCCGTGTGCGGGCCGAGGAGCGCCGCTGGCGCGGTGAATTCCGAGCAGGCATGGCCCCAGCCGTATTCCGGATCCGTGAACGTGCCCTGGTGGCAGTACGGATAGCCGAAATGCTGCTTGCCCGGTTCCGTGAGGACGTTCAGCTCGTCGTTCGGGATGTCCTCCGAGACCCAGTCGCGGCCGTTATCGGTGAACCAGAGCTGCTTGGTCTTCGGGTTCCAGTCGAACCCGACGGTGTTGCGCACGCCGCGGGCGATCACCTCGGCGTTCTTGCCGTCGAGGTCCATGCGCCGGATCTGCGCGTGCGTGTCCGGCGGCATCACGATGTTGCCCGGCGCGCCGACCGGGACGTAGAGCTTGTTGTCCGGGCCGATGGCGATGAACTTCCAGCCGTGGGCCTCGTCCTTCGGCAGGTCGTCGTAGACCAGGGTCGGCTTCGCCGCGCCGTCGAGATGGTTGGCGATGTCGTCGTAGCGCCAGATCTTCGAGAGTTCGGCCACGTAGAGCGCGCCGTCGTGGTACGCGACGCCGTTCGGCCGATGCAGCCCCGTCGCGATGGTCTTCACCGCGCGCTTCCCGTCGCCGTCCGCCTTCGGCAGCACCGCGTAGACCTTGCCCACCGTCCGGGTGCCCACGTAGAGCGTGCCGTCCGGTGCCTGGGTCATCTCGCGGGCGTTGGCGAGGCCGCTGGCGTAGACCTCGATCTTGAAGCCCTCCGGCACCTTCAGCTTGTCGAGCGGCAGCTTGGCGGCCGCGGTCGCCAGCGGCGGTCCGGCCACCGGTGCGAGCCTGGCCGCGGCGCCGCCCTCGGGCCGGCCGTAGAGGGCCGAGCCGCGATCGACCTGCACGCTGGGGGGCGGGGCTGCGGTCGCGGGCGTCTCCTGCGCGGCGACCGGGCCCGATCCCATCAGGCCGAGACCGAGTCCGGCGAGGGCGGCGAGGCTGCGGGTCAGGATCGGCTGGCTGATCGGCGTCATGGTGTCTCCCGGTGGGGGCGGCCTCGCGGACCGCCCGCCTGCTCTGCACTCTTTATTCAACGGTCGGCCGGGCAGCGCGACCGGGCAGGATGGCGCAGAGGCGACACTCCGCTGCCACCGTAACGGGGGACGGGACCGGGCGCGGCGCCGCGTCCACCGGGGCCATCGTCGGCTGTCGCGTCGGCTCACCTTGCGTTTTGGGCGACGATCTCCGAAAACGCCCCCCGTCCGGGAAGCTTAGGCTTGGCCGGGGCTGCCGGCCGTCCGCCGGGGCCCGGCCGACGCGGCGTTCCGATCCGGTTCGAGGACACGTATCGATGATCGATTACGCGCAGGCGCGGCGGATGATGGTCGACTGCCAGTTGCGGACCTTCGACGTGAACGACAACACGGTCCTCGACGCGTTCGACACCGTGCCGCGCGAGGCCTTCGTGCCGAAGGGCCGCGAGCCCTTCGCGTATATCGACCAGACCCTGACTCTCGGCGAGGCGGCCGGCGAGACCCGCTGCATGCCGGCCCCGATGGTCGTGGCCCGGATGATCCAGGCCCTGCGGGTCCGACCGGGCGTGGCCGCCCTCGACGTCGCCACCGGCTACGGCTACGCCGCCGCGATCATGGCGCAGCTCGGCGCGCAGGTCACGGCCCTGGAATCGGTGCCCGATCTCGCCGCGGCGGCGCGCACCCGGCTCGGCGCCTCCGCCCAGGTCGTCGAGGGCCCGATCGCCGATGGCGCCCCCAAGCACGGCCCGTTCGACGTCATCCTGATCAACGGGCGCGTCGAGGTCCGGCCGCAGGCGCTGCTGAACCAGCTCAAGGACGACGGCCGTCTGGTCTGCGTGTTCGGCCCGCACCGCAACGCCAAGGTGACGCTCTTCGTGCGCGCCGGCGACGCGTTCGGGGCCCGGCCGCTGTTCGACGCGTCGCTGCCCGGTCTCGAGGCCTTCGCGGCGGAAGCCGGCTTCGCGTTCTGACAGCGCGCCGCCGGATCGCTTCCGCTTCCGTCCGCGCGGGCGGCTCCGCGGCGGCGCGGGCAGGCTCCGATCAGCCCAGCCTGTAATCCCCCAGCCGGGCCCGACGGGCGCTCCGACGATAGGCCATGACCGAGTCGGGCCAGAGGGTGCTGTTGCGCCCGCTCGCGTCGAGGTACCAGCTGCGGCAGCCGCCGGCCTGCCAGATGCTGTCGGCCATGCGGCTGTGGATCCGGTCGACGAACCGGGCCTGGGCCTCCGGCCGGACCTCGACGGTGCTCGACCCGCGGCGCAGGGCCTTCAGGCAGTCGAGGACGTGCTGCACCTGGATCTCGATCATCGAGACGACCGAGTTGTGGCCCAGCCCGGTATTCGGCCCGAGCAGCATGAAGAAGTTGGGAAACCCCGCGACCGTGATGCCCTGGTAGGCACCCACGCCGTCGGCCCAGGCCTCGGTCAGGCTCCGGCCTTCGCGGCCGACGAGGTGCATCCGCGCGAAGGTCGCGGCCACGTCGAAGCCCGTGGCGTAGACGATCACGTCGAGCCCGTGATGCTGCCCGGCGTCGGTGGTCAGGCCGGTCTCGGTGATCCGGGCGATGCCGTCCGTCTCCAGGGTGACGTTCGGGCGCTGGAGCGCGGGGTAGTACTCGTCGGAGATCAGCACCCGCTTGCAGCCGAGCCGGTAGTTCGGCGTCAGCTTCGCCCTCAGGGCCTTGTCGGGGACAGCCTTGGCGAGATGGTGCCGCGCCAGGGATTCGGCCTGGCCGGTGAGCTTCGAGACCTTGGTGAAGCCGAGCAGCGCCCGCACCTCGTGCAGCCAGAACAGCCGCGCCCGCTCGAGCCGCCGGCTGAGCGGCAGGCGCCGGTAGCGCTCCCGGGCCCGTTCCGCGATGGCGTGGTCGTTCTTGGGCATGATCCAGGGCGGGGTCCGCTGGAACAGCGTCAGGTGCGACGCGACGGCCGCGAGTTCCGGCACCACCTGGATCGCGCTCGCACCGGTGCCGATCACCCCGACGCGCTTGCCCGCCAGTGACACGGAATGATCCCAGGCCGCGGTGTGGAAGGCGGGCCCGGCGAACGCGTCGCGGCCCGGGATGTCCGGGTAGGCCGGATGGTGCAGCCCGCCCATGCCCGCGACGATCGCGCGCGCCGTGATCGGGCCCCGGTCGGTCTCAACGTGCCACAGGGCGCGCGCCGCGTCCCAGGTGGCGCCGGTGAAGGTCGTCCCGAGCTGGATGAGGGGCATCAGCCCGTTCCGCTCGGCAGTGTCCTGGAGGTAGGCGAGGATCTCCGGCTGCGGCGCGTACATTCGGCTCCAGTCGGCCTTCGGGGCGAAGGACAGCGAGTAGAGATGCGAGGGGATATCGCAGGCCGCCCCCGGGTAGGTGTTGTCGTGCCACGTGCCGCCGATGCCGTCGGCCTTCTCGATCACCCGCAGCGGGCCGATGCCCGCCTGCCGGCAGCGGATCGCCATCGCGAGCCCCGAGAAGCCGGCGCCGACGATCAGGACGGCCAGGGTCTCGGGCGCGGGCTCGGTCATCGTGGGGGGCTCCCGGACGGGGCGTGGGGCGCGTGCGCCGTCAGGAAGGCCGCGGCCTCGTCGAGGGAGGTCCGCGCCTCCGGCAGCACGCCGGCGGCGAATTGCCAGGCGTGGGAGACGACCGGGAACAGCTTGAGCTCGGTCTCGACGCCGGCCGCGCGGGCGCGCTCCGCCATGCGCACGGAATCGTCGCGCAGGACCTCGCGGGCGCCGACATGGAAGAGCAGCGGCGGGAAGCCGGTCGGGTCCCCGTAGAGCGGCGAGACCCGCGGATCGGCCGGATCGGCGGTGGTGCCCAGATACATCGGCCGGATCGCCGCGAGCGCCTGCGGGTCGAACATGGCGTCGCGCCACGCATTGGTCACCCGCGACCCGTCCTCGGAGACGAAGTCCGTGGCCGGCGAGAACAGGGCGGCCGCCCAGGGCATCGGCAGGCCGCGGGCCCGGGCCTGGCCCATCAGCACGAGGGCGAGGTTGCCGCCGGCCGACTCGCCCGCCACGCAGGCGGCGCCCTCGGCGCTGAACGCCGCCCAGGCGGCCGTGACGTCGTCGACCGCCGCGGGGAACGGGTGCTCGGGGGCGAGGCGGTACTCGGGCGCGAAGATGGTGAAGCCCCGGTTCGCCAGCGCGCCGGTGACGGGACGGTGCGTGCGGGGCGAGCAGGCGATGAAGCCGCCGCCGTGGATGTAGAGCATCCGCCGGCCGGGGCCCGCCTTCGGCCGGACCCACTCGCCCTTCACGCCGCCGACGACGCCCGGCTCGTAGGTGACGCCCTTGGGATCGGGGAAGGTCGGCGCCTCGAAGATGCGGCGGAACGCGGCCGCATCCCGTGCCCGGGACAGGGGGCCGCGGACCCGGCTGCGGACCATGTAGGTGGCGAGATACGCGCGCAGGCTCGCCATCTCAGAGCGTCCCGCCGGACAGGCGCACGATCGTCTTCCAGTAGCCCACCGGCATCAGGCGCTGGATCAGCGCGGCGTTCTTGGCGTCCTTGCCGACGACGATCCGGGGCGCCCGGGCCTCGATGCCGCGGATGATGGCGGCGGCCGCGTCGGCGGGCGCCAGGGTCAGGAGCTTGCCGAAGGCCTCCCGCGCCTTCTCGTCCTCCACGGCCGCGCGCTTCGCCGCCTCCGGGTCGGTCGGCGGCCGCCGGCCGCGGGCGTTGCGGGAGATGGCGGTGGCGACGCCGCCCGGATGGACCACCGTCACCCCGAGGCCGGTGCCGGCGTACTCGTGCCGCAGGGCCTCGGAGAAGCCGCGCACCCCGAACTTGCTGGTGCAGTAGGCGACCTGCCCGGGCGGCGCGATCAGGCCGAACAGGCTCGACAGGTTGACGATCTGCGCCGCCGGCCGGGCGCGCAGCATCGGCAGGAAGGCGTGGCACATCCGCACGACGGCGCGCAGGTTGATGTCGAGCAGCCACTCGAAATCGTCGAGATGCGTCTCGTCGAACCGGCCGCCGAGGGCGACGCCGGCATTGTTGATCAGCAGGTCGAGGCGGCCGGACCGCTCGGCGACCCAGGCGGGCAGCGCGCGGATCCCCTCGGCATCCGTGAGGTCGAGGACGCGCGTCTCAACCGTGACGCCGCGGATCTGGGCGGCGACGGCCGCCAGGCCGGTCACGTCCCGGTCCACGAGGAGGAGGTTGCAGCCCTTCGCGGCGAGGCCCGCGGCCAGCGCCGCGCCGATGCCGCTCGCCGCGCCGGTGATCAGGGCCACCGCACCCGCGAGTTGGAACCGCTGTGCCAAACCGCGCCTCCCCGTGCCGCCGATCTGGATCGGGCGGTTCTCGGGGGATAGGCCCGGCCGGCGGGATTGTCTAGGGTGAACACCCTAGACGGGGACGGGGACATGTCGCGGGGCGAGGGTCGCAGGGGCGGGTGCGAGGCGGAGGTCGGCCCGGAGGTCGGCCCGGAGGTCGGCCCGGAGGCCGGTCCCGCCGCCGCGTCTGCCGACACGCGCACCCGGATCCTCGCCGTCAGCCTCGCGCTGTTCAATGCCCGCGGCCTCGGCCACGTCACGACGGCGGAGATCGCGGCCGCGGCGGGGATCCGCGAGGGCAATCTGCAGTACCATTTCCCGCGCAAGCGCGGGCTCGTCGAGGCTCTGTTCGCCGCCTTCGAGACCGAGGCCGTGGCGGTGGCGAGCCGCATGCCCGCCGACCCCGCGGCGCCGGAGGCGCTGCTCGCCTACCAGAGGTCTTGGTTCGACCTGATGTGGCGCTACCGCTGCGTCTATCGCGACGGCATCGCCATGGTGGAGATCGCGCCGGGCCTGCGCCCCCGGATCCACACGCTCCGGGCCGAGACCCAGGCGCTGGCCCGCGGCGTGTTCGAGGCGGCCGTGCGGGCGGGTCGGCTGCGCGTCGCCCCGGACGCCCTCGGGCGGCTCATCGACAACGCCTGGATCGTGTCGAGCCACTGGATGAGCCACCGCCTCCAGGGCGGCACCGCCCTGACGGAGGCGGACCGGGACTGGGGCTTCGCGCAGGTCCGCGACCTCTTCGCGCCCTATCTCGCGCCCGAGAGCCCCACTTGACGGCCACTGGCCCGATCCTTCCATGCGCTCCGGCCAAGCTCGGACCCGAAGGACGCGATGCTCGACCGCCTGACCCATGCCGGCCTCAGCCTGCTCGTGCTGCTCGCGGTCGCGTTCCTGTTCTCGACGAACCGGCGGGCGATCAGTCCCCGCGTGGTCCTCACGGGGCTGGCTTTGCAGGTCGGCCTCGGCGCGCTGGTCCTGTTCCTGCCCGCCGGGCAGGCCGCGCTGCGGACCGCCGCCGACGGGGTCGTCACCGTGCTGTCCTACGGTGACCGCGGCACGGCCTTCCTGTTCGGCGGGCTCGTCGAGCCCAAGATGTTCGAGCTGTTCGGCGGCTCGGGCTTCATCCTGGCCCTGCGGGTCCTGCCACAGATCCTCTACGTCTCCGCGCTGATCGGCGTGCTCTACCATCTCGGCGTGATGCAGGCGCTCGCCCGCGGGCTCGGCGCGGTGCTCCGGCGGATCCTCGGCACGTCGCCGATCGAGTCGTTCGCGGCGGTGATCACGATCGCCATCGGCCAGAGCGAGATCGCCGTCGCCCTGCGCCCGTTCCTCGCGCTGCTGACCGGTGCCGAACTGTTCGCCGTCATGTCGAGCGGCGCCGCGTCGACGGCGGGCTCGATCCTGGCCGGTTACGCGGCTCTCGGCGTGCCGATGACCTACCTGCTCGCGGCCTCCGTGATGGCGATTCCGGGGGGGCTCGTCTACGCCAAGATCCTCGTGCCCTCCACCGAACCGACCCGGATCGCCACCACCCGGGTGGAGTTCGGCGAGACGCGGGCGGCCAACATCATCGAGGCGGCGGCCGACGGCACCCAGAAGGGGCTCGCGGTGGCCGTGTCGGTGGGGGCCATGCTGATCGCCTTCGTGGGGCTGATCGCCCTGGCGGACGGCCTGTTCGGCTTCCTCGGGAGCTGGCTGGGCTACCCCTCCGCATCGTTCGAGGGCGTTCTCGGTCGGGCGCTCGCCCCGCTGGCTTGGCTCCTGGGCGTCCCCTGGGACCAGGCGACCCTCGTCGGCGGCGCGATCGGCCAGAAGCTCGCCTTCAACGAGTTCCTGGCCTACGCCAACCTGTCGCCGGTGCTGAAGGCCGGCACCCTGGAGCCGCGGGCGCAGGCGATCGCCTGCTTCGCCCTGTGCGGCTTCGCGAATTTCGCGTCGATCGCGATCCAGCTCGCGAGCTTCTCCAGCCTCGTCCCGGAGCGGCGCTCCGAGGTCGCCCGGTACGGCCTGCGGGCGATCCTCGCCGGGACGCTCTCGAACCTCAC
The DNA here is from genome assembly GCF_053345825.1 of Methylobacterium sp. C33D. NCBI lineage: Bacteria > Pseudomonadati > Pseudomonadota > Alphaproteobacteria > Hyphomicrobiales > Methylobacteriaceae > Methylobacterium > Methylobacterium sp. C33D. The sequence goes on along the minus strand of NZ_JBKFAV010000014.1, from coordinate 13,906 downwards.
GAGCGCGGCGATCGCCGGGCTGTTCGTGGCGTGACCGATCAGGTGCCCTTGCGCGCCGCGAGCAGCAGCGCGTTCGGGCGCGTCCGCTTCGGCACCGGCAGGACGCGGTCGAGGACGGCGCCGACCCCGTACGCGAAGGCGAGCGCCGCCGCCCAGGACCACGTCCGCCGGAAGAAGCGGTCGCGGCAGCGCACGGGGCTGATCTTGGCCATCCAGTGGATCAGCGAATCGTGCCGGTCCATGCCGATGGCGTGGACGGCCTCGGGCGTGCAGCCGAGCGTCCCGGCCAGCGCCTCCAGGGCGTTGGGCGTCCACCATGTCAGGTGGTGGGGCGGCGCGTTGATGACGAAGTTCGGGATCGTGGTGTTGGGCGAGGGCCAGAGCGGGGTGCCGATCAGGACCGTGCCGCCCGGCTTGACGCAGGCCGCGAGCGCCCTGGCGAAACCCAGCGGGTCCGCCACGTGCTCGATCACCTGGAACGCGCAGGCGACGTCGTAGACCGGGCCGACGCGCGCCGCGTGCGCCTCCACGGTCTCGTCGAGGATCGCGCCGGTCGGGTCCTCGGCGGAGAAGTTCGGGTCGAGGCCGGTATAGGTGGCGTCCGGCACGTAGGCGCGGAACCCGCCGTGGCCGCAGCCGACATCGAGCACCCGGGCGCCCAACGGCACGTGCGCGGCGGCCTGCCGGAACTCCAGGCGCTCCGTCCCCGGTCCGGCGAGCTTATCGTGCGCCGCGATCCGGCCGTAGAACGCCCGGTAGAAGGCCGCGTCGCCGGCCACCGGCGGGTCGAAGAAGAGCAGCCCGGTCGGGGATTCCCAGAGCCGGAACGTGCCGGCGGGGCGCAGCAGCGGCCTGACATCGACGCGGCCGGAATAGTGCCACAGGAGGGTGAGGAAGGCGGCGTCCAGGCGCTCCACACAGCGCAGGGCGGGAGCGCCGGTGATCGGGCAGGGCGGTATCGCCTGATCGGCCGTGCGCGCGCTCTCCGCCAAACCGGTCCTCGCTCGTTCCGCAGACCCGGATGGTCCGGGATCGCCGCAGCGGCACAGGTTCGGCGCGGTCCGTCAAGCCGAGGCGCGCCTGCTGTCGAGCGCGCACAGAAAAGGCGCCGCTCCGGATGAAGCGGCGCCCGCGAACGTCGGAGCGACGTCTTAGTGGAAGGTGTCGATCTCAGCCGACTCGTAGCTGGTGACTTCCATGCCGACGCAGATCTCGGAGACGACGGGGGCGGACCAAGCCATGATTTCCTCCAGGTAAATTGAAGCGATGGATAGAGGGTCAACGGAGGCCGGAGCGACGCGCGCTCCAGGCCGCGCGACTTAGTGGAACGTGTCGATCTCGGCCGACTCGTAGCTGGTGACTTCCATGCCGACGCAGATCTCGGACACGATCGGGGCGGACCAGGCCATGGCGTTTCTCCTCGCTGTTGGTGAGACCCATATAGGCAATATCTTGGACGCAATACAAGCGAGCACAACACTTATATTTCTCATAGGGAGCCCGGCCGTGTGCCGCCCCGCGGCCGCCCCGTGACTGCGCATCGGCGCCCCGTGGCCGCGCGGCCACCCGCCCGAGCCCTGTTCGGCATCGGCTGCGGATGGGCGCGGTTTCGGCTTGACGGGCCCTGCGCGCGGGCGCACGACGCACCCGCGCGACGGTGTCCCCGACGGTGTCGCGCTCCCATTCCAGCAGCGACCCGCGAAGCGACGTGCCCGACCGATCGTGCCTGCCGTGCCCGGCCCCATGCCGTCGTCCCGCCTGAGCCGCTGAGAGGCCTGGCCGCGGGGCGACCGACGCGGCGGCCGGTCACGGCCCTGAACCCAGGATGACCGGCGCCGCGTCGCCTCGTAACCACGAGGCGAGGCCATGAACGAGATCGCCCCCTTCGACACGCGCGTCGATCCCTCCGTGTTGGCCGCACGCCTGTCGGACGAACGGGCGCCCGACATCGTCGAGGCCCTGAACGACGAGGCTCCCGAGGTCGCCGCCGCCATCCTGCTCGGCCTGCCGACGGAGCGGGCGATCGAGGTGCTGGACCAGCCTGAACTCGACTGCGCCGCCGACATCATCGAGATGCTGCCGCGGGACCGGGTCGCCGGCTACCTGTCGGGCATGTCGGCCGACCGGGTCACGGACGTGTTCCGCGAGATCGAGGAGCCGGGCCGCTCCGACCTGCGCGCCCGCCTCGACGCCGAGACCCGCGGTGCCGTCGACCGGCTCTCGGCGTACGGCGAGGAGACCGTGGGCTCGCTGATGACCACCGAGTTCGTCACCGTGCCGGGCACCTGGACGGTGGGCCAGACGCTGGAGCACATCCGCCACGTCGAGAAGACCCGCGAGACGATCTACGCGATCTTCGTGCTCGACCCGCGCACCCGCGCGCTCACCAAGGCGGTGCCCCTGCGGCGCCTGATCTCGGGGGACCCGAGCGACAACGTGCTCAGCGTCGCGCCGGGGCGCCGGCCGCTCGCGGTCTCACCGACGGCCAGCCGCGAGGAGGCGGCCCGGCTGATCTCCAAGTACGACCTCCTGGCGCTGCCGGTGGTCGACGCGGTCGGCCACGTGATCGGCATCGTCACCGTCGACGACATGATCGACGCGATGATCGAGAAGCAGACGCAGGACGTGCAGCGCTTCGGCGGCATGGAGGCGCTGCCCGAGCCCTACATGGATATCGGCTTCTTCACGATGATCCGGAAGCGCGCCGGCTGGCTGTGCGCGCTGTTCCTGTCGGAGATGCTCACGGCCTCGGCCATGCAGGGCTTCGAGGGCGAGCTGGAGAAGGCGATCGTCCTGACCCTGTTCATCCCGCTGATCATGAGCTCCGGCGGCAATTCCGGCTCGCAGGCGACCTCGCTGCTGATCCGGGCGCTGGCGCTGCACCAGATCCGCCTGCGCGACTGGTGGCGGGTGGCGCTGCGCGAGTTGCCCACCGGCATCGTCCTCGGCGCGATCCTCGGCGTGATCGCGGTGGTCCGGATCGTGGCGTGGCAGAAGCTCGGCCTCTACGATTACGGCACGCACTGGCCGCTGGTCGCCGCCACGGTCGGTGCGGCCCTCGTCGGGATCGTGACCTTCGGCTCCCTCGCGGGCTCGATGCTGCCGTTCCTGCTCCAGCGGATCGGCTTCGATCCGGCCACCGCCTCGGCGCCCTTCGTGGCGACGCTGGTCGATGTCACCGGCCTCGTCATCTACTTCTCGGTGGCGCTGCTGATCCTGCGCGGGACTCTGCTGTAGGGGAGGGGGCCGCGCCTCAGCGCGCCACCGCCTCGGCCAGGCGCTTGCGCTGCACCTTGCCGTTCGCGGTGCGCGGCAGGGCGTCGAGGAAGCGGATCTCCCGCGGGCGCTTGTAGGCGGCGAGCCGCTCGGCGCACCACGCCAGAAGACCCTCCGCGTCGGGCTCGGCGTCCGGCTGGAGCACCACGAAGCCGCAGATGACCGAGACGTCCGCCCGGACCGGCAGCTCGGCGACGCCCACCTCCGCCACGGACGGGTGGGTCGAGAGCACTGCCTCCACTTCATTGGGCGAGACCCGGTAGCCCATCGCCTTCATCAGGTCGTTGTTGCGGCCCTCGAACCAGAGGTAGCCGTCGGCGTCGAGGTGGGCGAGGTCGCCGCCGACGAACCAGTCGCCGCGCATCACCTCAGCCTCCTCCTCGGGGCGGTTCCAGTAGCCGAGCATCAGCGCAGGCTCGGTGCGGTGGACGGCGAGGAGACCGCTCTCGCCGGCCGGGAGCGGCGCCGGCTCGCCCGCCACGGGCAGGATCGCCACAAGCCGGCCGGGCTGCGGCTTGCCGGGCGAGCCGGGGCGCACCGGGACGGTCGGCCCGCTGGAGATGTAGGTCGAGATCTCGCTCATCCCGAGCGCCTCGTAGAGGGGCTTCCCGGTGGCCTGACCCCAGGCCTCCAGCAGCTCTACCGCCAGGGGCTCTCCGGCCGTGCAGCCGTGGCGCAGGCTCGACAGGTCGTGGGCGCCGAGGTCGCCGTACTTCAGGATCTGGCGGTAGAGCGTCGGGACGGCGGCGAACAGGGTCGCGCCGTAGGCGGCGATCAGGCGCGGCCAGACCCCGGGATCGCGCGGGCCGTTGTAGAGCACCGCGGTCGCGCCCACCGACCAAGGATCGCTCAGCCCGACGCCGAGCGTGTAGGTCCAGTTCATGGTGCCGGCGTGGAGCATCACGTCGGTCTCGGTGAGCCCGAGCCAGTGGTCGAGCATCGGGCGGCGTCCGTAGGCGGCGCGGTGGGCGTGCAGCACGCCCTTGGGTCGGCTCGTCGTGCCGGAGGTGTAGATCAGCATCGCCGGGTCGTCGGCGGCGGTGTCGGCGTAGTCGGGCAGGGGCGGGCCGGCCTTCATCCGCGCGACCGCGGCGGCGTCGAGGAGCAGGCGGCCGCCCAAAGCCTCGGGCGCGACGGTGCAGCCGCTGCCGATCACCACGGCGGCGGCGCCGGAATTCTCCATCAGGAACGCCGCCTCGGCCTCGGTCAGCTGCGGCGAGGACGGCAGCGCCACGAGGCCCGCCGCCAGGGCGCCGAAATAGACGAGGACGTAATCGGCCTCGTTGCCCATGCGGATCATCACCCGGTCGCCGGGCCTCAGGCCGAGGCCGAGGAGACCCGCCGCGATGCCGCGCACCGCCCGCTCGACCGCGCCGAAACTGAGGCGCTCGGCGGTGCCGTCGCCGACCATGATCAGGGCGGTCTTGTCCGGTCGCAGGCGCGCGTTCTCGGCCAGGCAGTACCGCGCCGCGTTGAAGCGGGCCGGCGGACGGCGATCATCGTGCTGGCTGTCGGACACCGGACGCTCCCCCCCGCGGGCTTATCGCCGCGTGTCCCGCCTGGGCGCGCCTGCGTCAACTGGGGCGGACGCCCCGCGAGCGCGCGCGGCCTCCGGGGAGGCCGTCGCTCACGTCCGCCGCTGCGCTTGGCCCTCCTGCTCCTCGAAGCCCTTGAGCATCTTGTCGAGGGTCATCGGGTAGTCGCGGACCCGGATCCCGGTGGCGTTGTAGATGGCGTTGGCGAGCGAGGCGCCGGCGCCGCAGATGCCGAGCTCGCCGAGCCCCTTGCTCTTCAACGGGTTCGCCTTGTCGTCGAGTTCCGGGAGGAACACCGCGTCGATCTCCGGGAGGTCGGCGTGGACCGGGACGTGGTACTCGGCCATGTCGTGGTTGACGAAGTAGCTGTAGCGCGGGTCGACCACGGCATCCTCCATCAGAGCGGCGCCGACGCCGAAGGTCATGCCGCCGATCGCCTGGCTGCGCGCGGTCTTAGCGTTCAGGATGCGCCCGCCGGTGAACACCCCGAGCATCCGCCGCAGCCGGATCTCGCCGGTATCGACGTCGACCCCGACCTCGGCGAAGTGGGCGCCGTAGGAGTACTGCGAGAATTTCTGCTTCATCTCGCCGGGCTTGATCTCGCCGGAGGCCTCCAGCCCGGACTTGGCGAGGTCGGTGAGCGACTCCGTGCGGTTGCCGGACGTGACCGCGCCGTCGCGGAAGACGGCGCCGTCCGGGTTCAGGTCGCCGGCCTTGAGCAGGGCCTGTCGGAGGTTGTCGCAGGCGACGTAGAGCGCCGAGCCCGCCGAGCCGGCGCCGAAGGATCCCCCGGAGCCGGCCGCGAACGGGAAGTCGGTGTCGCCCATCTCGACCCGCACGCGCTCGGGCGGGAGCCCCAGCATCTCGCCGGCGATCTGGGTCAGGATCGTGTAGGTGCCGGTGCCGGGATCCGTCATCGCCATCCGCACCACCAGCACGCCGTCCGGCCCGAGCCTGACCTTCGCGGCGGACGGCATCAGCGGGTTGAGGCGCGCGGCGGCCGACATGCCCATGCCGACGAGCCAGCTGCCCTCGCGCCGGGAGCCCGCGGCCTGCCGCTTGTCCCAGCCGAACAGGCGCGCGCCCTCGCGCATGCACGGAACCAGCTTGCGGGTCGAGAACGGGACCTTCTTCTCGGGATCCTCGGCCGGCTCGTTGCGCACCCGGAGCTCGATCGGGTCGATCTTCAACTGCTCGGCGAGCTCGTCCATGGCGCACTCGAAGGCGAGCTGGCCCACGGCCTCGCCGGGCGCGCGCATCGCCGAGGCGATCGGCATGTTGAGGTTCACCAGCCTGTGGCGCGTCACGCGGTTCTGCGCGGCGTACAGGGAGCGGGTGACGTTGGCCGAGGTCTCGAAGAACCCGTCGCCCTCCGCGGTGTCGGACCACGATTCGTGGCTGATGGCCGAGAGCCGGCCGTCCTGGTCGGCGCCGAGGCGGATCCGCTGGATCGTGTCGGTCCGGTGGGTCGCGACGTGGAACTCCTGCTGCCGGGTGAGCGCCACCTTCACGGGGCGCTGGATCACCTTCGAGGCCAGGATCGCGAGCGTCGCCTCCGGCTGGGCCTGCAGCTTCGAGCCGAAGCCGCCGCCGATATACGGGCTGACGATCCGCACCTTCTCGGGGGGCAGCTTGAGCACCGAGCCGAGGGATTTCTGGCCGCGATTCGGCATCTGGTTGGCCGTGTGAAGCACGACGCCGTCGCCTTCCCAGGACGCGATGGTCGCGTGCGGCTCCATCTGCGCGTGGATCTGGTTCGGGGTGACGTACTCCACGTCGAGCTTCACCGGCGCGGCCGCGAAGGCAGCGTCGAAGTCGCCGAGCTTCGAATCCGGCGGCGAGTTGACCGGCTTCGGCTCGTAGGCCGCCGCCAGGCTGTCCCTGAGCAGCCCCTTGGGCTTGGCCGCGTCGTACCGGACCTCGACCAGCATCGCGGCGGCGCGGGCCTGCTCGAAGGTCTCGGCGACCACGAAGGCAACCGGCTGCCCGTAGAACCGGACCTCCGTCCCCTGGAGCTGCGGCCAGACCTGCTCCTTCTTCTCGCCCTGCTCCGGAACGTTCTCGTGGGTCAGCACCAGGATCGCGCCCGGCGCCTTGCGGGCGGCCTCAGCGTCGATCGACCGGATCGTGCCGGCCGCGATCGTAGCCGGCACGATGAAGCCGTAGGCGGGGTTCTGCAGCGCCCGGGTCTCGTACGCGTAGGGCGCGTGGCCCGTGACCTTGAGCTTGCCCTCGACCCGGTCGAGGGGCTTGCCGACGAGGCCGTCGGGCCGGTCGTCGAGGGGCGTCCGGCCGATCGGCTGGTTCATCTCCATGGGAACGGTCCTTGCCGGGATCTACGCGCGGGTCGCCTGCGCCACGACGGCCCGGAGGGTCCGGCGCGTCAGCGGGATCTTGAAGTCATTGCTGCCGTAGCCGCGGGCGCCCTTGAGCACTGCGTCGGCGGCGGCGTCGGCGGAGCCGGTCTGGACCAGCGCCGCCTCGGCCTCGGCCACGCGCCAGGGCTTGTGCGCGAGGCCGCCGAAGGCGAGTCGCGCCGCCTGAGGCTTGCCGCCCTCGGCGCCCGCGATCACGGCGGCCACCGACACGGTCGCGAACGCGTAGGACGCCCGGTCGCGGACCTTCCTGTAGATGTGCGTGCCGGACACCGGCTTCGGCAGCGTCACGGCCGTGATGATCTCGCCCTTGCGCAGCTCGGTCTCGATGTGCGGCGTGTCGCCGGGCAGCCGGTGGAAGTCGGCGATCGGGATGCGGCGCGTCTGCCCGTCCGGGTTGACGGTCTCCACCGTCGCGTCGAGGGCCCGCATGGCGACGTTCATGTCGGACGGGTTGGTGGCGATGCAGGCCTCGCTCGCGCCGACCACAGCCATGATGCGGTTGAACCCGCCGATCGCCGAGCAGCCCGAGCCGGGCTCGCGCTTATTGCAGGGCATGGCCGTGTCGTAGAAGTAGTAGCAGCGGGTCCGCTGGAGCAGGTTGCCGGCGGTGGTCGCCTTGTTGCGCAGCTGCCCCGAGGCGCCGGCCAGAAGCGCCTTCGCCAGCACGGCGTAGTCCTTCCGGACCCGCGGGTCGGCGGCGAGGTCGGCGTTGCGCACGAGCGCGCCGATGCGCAGGCCGCCATCCTGCGTGGCCTCGACCTTGTCGAGCGGCAGCCGGTTGACGTCGATCAGCGTGGCCGGGGTCTCGATCTGGAGCTTCATCAGGTCGAGCAGGTTGGTGCCGCCGGCGATGAACTTGGCGTTCGGCCGCTCGGCCGCGAGCTTGGCGGCGTCCTGCACGGTGGCGGGGCGCTCGTAGGCAAAGGCCTTCATCTCCGCCTCCTCAGAGGTTGCTGGCGGCGGTGTCGCGGATCGCCGCGACGATGTTCGGATAGGCGCTGCAGCGACAGATGTTGCCGCTCATCCGCTCGCGGATCTCGGCGTCGGAGAGGGTCGGCGTGGCGGCAACGTCCTCGGTGACGTGGCTCGGCCACCCGGCCTTGGCCTCGCTCAGCATGCCGACCGACGAGCAGATCTGGCCCGGCGTGCAGTAGCCGCACTGGAAGCCGTCATGCGCCAGGAACGCCGCCTGCATCGGGTGGAGCTTGTCCCCGTCCGCCAAGCCCTCGATCGTGGTGATCGGGTCGCCGTCGTGCATCGCCGCGAGCGTCAGGCAGGAATTGATGCGCCGGCCGTCGACCAGCACCGTGCAGGCGCCGCACTGGCCGTGGTCGCAGCCCTTCTTGGTGCCGGTGAGCGCCAGGTGCTCGCGCAGGGCGTCGAGGAGCGTCGTGCGGGTGTCGAGGACGAGGTCGTGCGCCTGCCCGTTGATGGTGAGCCGCACCGGCAGGGTCTGGGGAGCCGGGTCGCCGGGGGCCGCCGCGGCGACCGCGGGGGCTGGCCGGAACCCGAATGCGCCCAGGGCGCCGGCTACCGCGCAGCCCTCCACGATGGCCCGCCGCGTCAGAGCGAACGGCTTCGTCGGAGTCGCGTCTGTCATGCTGCCATCCCGCCCGCTCACCGCGCGTCGAACGCCGCGCAGCTTGGAATCTGGTCCGCCAACGTGCGGCCTGCCGGATTAGATCCGGTCCAGACTGCGCCCGTTCAGCGCGGCTCAGCGGCTCCGAGCGCTGGCCTCTGGTCGCGACCCGATCGGTCCGTCTTTCCGACCGCGGGGAAACGATCCGGGGCACCGCGACAGCGGCGACCGTAGCGCCCGCTGAGTTGCCTTGCCGCGCCCGTGAGGACGGGGGCGCCGCGGAACGCGTCCCGCTGCGAGCGTTTGGGTTGATCGACAACGACACCGGAGTCTCGTCTCATGCCTATCCCGACCTTGCCGCTTAACGACGGGCGCCGCATCCCGCAGATCGGCTACGGCTGCTGGCAGCTCTCGGACGCGCAGGCGCCGGATCTCGTCGGACAGGCCCTCCGCGCCGGCTATCGGCTGATCGACACGGCCGCCGCCTACGGCAACGAGGCGGGCGTCGGGCGCGGCATCCGGGACGCCGAGATCCCCCGCGAGGAGATCTTCCTCACCACGAAGCTCTGGAACGACCGCCAGGGCCGCGACGAGGCCCGGCGCGCCTTCGACGAGAGCCTGCGGCAACTCGGTCTGCCGTATGTCGACCTGTACCTGATCCACTGGCCGTGCCCGCAGCGGCGCCTGTTCGTCGAGACCTGGAAGACGCTGATCGAGCTCCGACAGGAGGGCCGCGCCAGATCCATCGGCGTGTCGAACTTCGCGCCCGAGCACCTCGCCACGCTGATCGGCGAGACCGGCGTGGCCCCGGCCGTCAATCAGATCGAGCTGCACCCCTATTTCCAGCGCGCGGAGCCGCGCGCGGAGGACGCTCGTCACGGAATCGTGACCGAGTCGTGGAGCCCGCTGGGCCGCGGCAAGGAGCTGAACGATCCGGTCATTCTCGCGATCGCGAAGGCCCGCGGGAAGACGCCGGCACAGGTGGTGCTGCGCTGGCAGATCCAGGCCGGCTGCGTGGCGATCCCCAAGACCGCCACACCGCGGCGCATCGCCGAGAACATCGCGCTGTTCGACTTCGAGCTCGGCGCCGACGAGATGGCCCGGATCGCCGGCCTCGACCGGCCCGACGGCCGCATCGGGCCCGACCCGGCGACCTTCTGCTAAGCGCACCAGCCTTCGGCGGCGCAGCGTAACATCGCAGCGCAAAAGATTTATGCTCACAGCTAGCATATCTGGACAGGGACGCGCGGCCCCCATAAGTTAGACGGCACAATGCTCAAACTGAGCATAATGGAGGACGCCATGGCGGCGACCGTTGCACCCGTCTCCCGCACGACGATTCCGGGCCTGCCCCTTCCGGATCTCTACGCCCGTGTCAGCCGGCACGTCCCCGCGATCGAGTGGCCGGCGCTCGCGCCGGACATCGAGGCGATCCTGCGCCTGAAGCGGGAGCGCAACGCCGTGATCCTGGCGCACAACTACCAGGCACCGGAGATCTTCCACACGGTGGCGGACATCGTCGGCGACAGCCTCGCGCTGGCCCGCGAGGCGGTGACCGTCGATGCCGACCTGATCGTGCTGGCGGGCGTCCACTTCATGGCCGAGACCGCCAAGCTCCTGAACCCGAGCAAGACCGTGCTCATCCCCGATATGGGCGCCGGCTGCTCGCTGGCCGATTCGATCACCGCCGCCGACGTGCGCGGCCTGCGGGCGAAGTACCCGGGCGTGCCGATCGTGACTTACGTGAACACCTCGGCGGCCGTGAAGGCCGAGTCCGACCTATGCTGCACTTCCGGCAATGCCGTCGCGGTGGTGAAGTCGCTGAACGCCCCCCGCGTTTTGATGATCCCCGACGAGTTCCTCGCGCAGAACGTCCAGGCCGAGATCCCGGAGGTCGAGATCCTGACCTGGGCCGGCCACTGCGAGGTGCACGAGCGCTTCACCCCGGCCGACATCCGCGACGTCCGCGACAGCTATCCCGGCGTGACGGTGATCGCGCATCCGGAATGCCCGCCCGACGTGGTGGCCGAGTCGGACTTCTCCGGCTCCACCGCGATGATGATGGACTTCGTCGTCGAGAAGCGGCCGAAGCAGGTGGTGCTCGTCACCGAGTGCTCGATGGCCGACAACATCGCGGCGCAGAACCCCGACATCGAGTTCATCAAGCCCTGCAACATGTGCCCGCACATGAAGCGGATGAGCCTGAAGAACATCCGTCGCTCGCTCGAGACGATGACCCACGAGGTCACGGTCGATCCGGCGCTCGCCGACCGCGCCCGGGCGGCGGTGGAACGCATGCTTGAGGTGCGCACGCGATGAACGCGATCTCACCCGTCAATGCCGACCGCGTCGTCGTGGTCGGCGGCGGCGTCGCGGGCCTCAGCGTCGCGCTGCGCCTCGCCCCCCGCCCGGTGACGCTGGTCACGGCCTCGGCCCTCGGCTTCGGCACCGCCACCGGCTGGGCCCAGGGCGGCATCGCCGCCGCGGTGGGCGCCGACGACGCGGCTGAACTCCACGCCGCCGATACGGAGGCGGCAGGCGCCGGGCTGACCGAGCCCGACGTAGCGCTCCGCGTCGCCCAGGAAGGGCCGGCCTTGATCGACTGGCTGGTGCGGATCGGCGTCCCGTTCGACCGGGCCGACGATGGCGCGCTGGCCCTTGGGCTTGAGGCCGCGCATGGCCGCCGGCGGATCGTCCGCTCGGGTGGCGATGCCACGGGGGCCCGCGTCCTCGAAGGGCTGGTGCGCGCCTTGCTGGAGGCGCCCTCCGTCGAAATCGTCACTGCGCGCGCCTGTGACCTCCTGCGGGACACAAACGGGGCCGTGGCCGGCATCGTGGCCGAGCGCGACGGCGCCTTGTTCCGGATTCCGGCCCGCGCGGTGGTGCTCGCGACCGGCGGAGTCGGCGCTCTGTACGCGGCGACGACGAACCCGCCGGGCGCCGTCGGCCGCGGCCTGGCGCTCGCCGCCCGGGCCGGCGCGGTGATGCGCGACATGGAGTTCGTGCAGTTCCACCCGACCGCCATCGCGGCCGGCGCCGACCCGATGCCGCTCGCGACCGAGGCCCTTCGCGGGGAGGGCGCCCGGCTGATCGACGAGACCGGCGCGGCCGTGATGGCCGGCATCGCGGGGGGCGATCTCGCGCCGCGCGACGTAGTCGCCCGCGGCATCTTCCAGGCGCTGCAGCGGGGCCGCACGGTCTTTCTCGACGCCCGGGGCGCGCTCGGCGCCGCGATGCCGACGCGCTTCCCGACCGTGGCGGGGCTCTGCGCCGCCGCCGGCATCGATCCGGCCGCGCAGCCGATCCCGGTGCGCCCGGCGGCGCACTACCACATGGGCGGGGTGAAGGTGGACGCGCACGGCGCCACCTCGGTCCCGGGCCTCTACGCCTGCGGCGAGGTCGCCTCGACGGGGCTGCACGGCGCAAACCGGCTCGCCAGCAATTCCCTGCTCGAAGGCCTCGCCTACGCGCGGTTCATCGCCGACGGGCTCGACGCGCCGCCGCCCGCCGCCATCGTGCCCGAGGCCGTGTCGGCGCGCGCCGCCGGCGATCTGCCGGCGATCCGGGCGCTGATGGAGTGCAGGGTCGGCGTCGTGCGCGACGCCGCAGGCCTCGCCGGGGCCGTCGCCACCCTGGAGCCCGAGGCGCAGTCCTGCGACGCTGCCCTCGTGGCGCTGCTCATCGCCCGCGGCGCGCTCGCCCGCCAGGAGAGCCGCGGCGCTCACTGGCGCAGCGACTTCCCCCACCTTGCCCCGGCGGCCCACACCGAGACCACGCTGGCCGAGCTGACCGGCTCACCCCAAGCGATCCCGTCCGCCGAGGAGGCGCTGACGCCATGACCCAGTCGGTTCTTTCGGACGAGATCCTGCCCCTGCCGCGGCTCCTCGTGGAGCCGGTGGTCCGCGCCGCCCTGCTGGAGGATCTCGGCCGGGCGGGCGACATCACCACCGACGCCATCGTGCCCCCGGGCGAGCGGATGCGCGGCGTGATCGCCTCCCGGCAGGACGGGGTCATCTCCGGCACCGACGCCGCCGCCATCGCGTTCGCGCTTGTGGACCCCGCCGTGACCGTCACGGTCGAGCGGGGCGACGGTGCCCGCGTGACGCCGGGCGACGTGGTGCTTCGCCTCGAGGGTCCGGCCCGGGCGATCCTCACCGCCGAGCGGGTCGCACTGAACCTGCTGTGCCGGATGTCGGGCGTGGCCACCGCCACCCATGGCCTCGTCGAGGCGGCGCGTCCGCACGGCAAGGCGTCGATCGTCTGCACCCGCAAGACTACGCCGGGCCTGCGCGCCCTGGAGAAGCACGCGGTCCGGGCCGGCGGCGGCTCGAACCACCGCTTCGGCCTCGACGATGCGGTGCTGATCAAGGACAACCACGTGGCGGTGGCCGGCGGCATCGTGCCGGCGATCGAGCGCGCCCGGTCGCGGGCCGGCCACCTCGTGAAGATCGAGTGCGAGGTCGACCGCTTGGAGCAGCTGGAGGAGGCGCTCTCTGTCGGGGTCGACGCCGTGCTCCTCGACAACATGAGCCCCGCTCAGCTGGCCCGTGCGGTGGCGATGATCGACGGCCGGGCGCTGTCCGAGGCGTCGGGCCGGATCACCCGCGAGACGGTGGGGGCGGTCGCGGCCTCGGGGGTCGACCTGATCTCCTGCGGCTGGATCACCCACTCGGCGGCGATCATCGACCTGGGCCTCGACGCCGCCTGACCGGCGGGCCCCGCTCGCCACCGGCGCGGCGGGGCCATCGCGGTCGTTCGACTGTCATCACGTTCGGGTGACAAGTCTTCGTCGGGGTCGCTCGGGAGATCTGCCGAGTCTATCGCCGCGCGGCCGACGCGCTAAGGTTTCGCCCAACCGCGACGCCATCGACCGGACCCGACCGTGAGCCACGCCCTGCCTCCCGCGGCTGCCTCGGCGGTCGATCTCCCGGCGGCGCCCGTCGCGCGCAAACCCGGCGCGACCCGGCACGGACCTGGCACCGCGCTCCTGCTGGGCGCGCTGGGCGTCGTGTACGGCGACATCGGCACGAGCCCGCTCTACGCGTTCAAGGAGGCCGTGAAGGCCGCGACCAGCGGCGGCGCCTCGGTGCCGGCCGCCGCCACCGGCGCGGTGTCGCTGATCCTGTGGTCGCTGATCC
>NZ_JBKFAV010000139.1:0-391 GCF_053345825.1 Methylobacterium sp. C33D | reverse complement strand
GTCGCGCTGATCCGCTCGCGGGTGAGCGGGTCACCGGCCTTCATGGGCGGCAGGCGGCGGCTCTCCTCGTCCTCCTCGTCGTCCTTGCCCTCCTGGTAGAGGGTCAGGGAGCCGTCGAACTTCACCACCTGGCCGGTGGCGCGCAGGTCGATGGTCCGCGGCCCGACCTTGGCGGTGACGTCCACGGTGGTCCGCTCAAGCTCGGCCGATTCCATCTGGCTCGCCATGGTGCGGGTCCAGATCAGCTCGTAGAGCCGGGCCTGCTCGGGCTCGAGGTGGCGCGCCACCGTCTTGGGCAGGCGGCCCATGTCGGTGGGGCGCCCCGCCTCGTGGGCCTCCTGGGCGTTCTTGGCCTTGACGCTGTACTTGCGCGGCACGTCCGGCACGTAGC
>NZ_JBKFAV010000138.1:0-395 GCF_053345825.1 Methylobacterium sp. C33D | reverse complement strand
GTCGGGGGTGGAGACCACCACCACGTCCTCCAGGCCCACCACCGCGGTCAGGCCCTCGCCCTGGCTGTGCACGAGGCTGTTCCGCGTGCCGATCAGCGAGACCCGGCCGCGCACGGCGTTGCCGGCCGCGTCGTGGTCCAGCACCTGCCAGACCGCGTCCCAGGTGCCGACATCCGACCACGCGAACGACACCGGCAGCACCCCGGCCCGGGCGGTCCGCTCCATCACCGCGTAGTCGATCGAGATCTTGGGCGCCTGCGCGAACGCCGCCGCGTCGAGGCGCACGAAGTCGAGGTCGGTCACCGCCGCCTCCAGGGCCGCGCGCGCGGCCGCCAGCACCGCGGGGACGAACGCCTCCAGCTCGGCCAGCATCAGGTCGGCCCGGAACAGGAAGT
>NZ_JBKFAV010000137.1:0-396 GCF_053345825.1 Methylobacterium sp. C33D | reverse complement strand
TACCGCGAGAGCTTCGGGCTGCACGCGTCGAACGGGATCCTGTTCAACCACGAGAGCCCGCTGCGCGGCGTCGAGTTCGTCACCCGCAAGGTGACCGACGCGGTGGCGCGGATCAAGCTCGGGAAGCAGAAGGAGCTGCGGCTGGGCAACATCGACGCCAAGCGCGACTGGGGCCACGCCCGGGACTACGTGCAGGCGATGTGGCTGATGCTGCAGCAGGACCGGCCGGACGACTACGTGATCGCGACCGGCCGGACCACGACGGTGCGGGACATGTGCGCGATCGCGTTCAAGCATGTCGGCCTGACGGTGGACGACCACCTGATCGTCGACCCGGCGCTGTTCCGCCCGGCGGAGGTCGAGGTGCTGCTGGGCAACCCGGCCAAGGCCAAGGCG
>NZ_JBKFAV010000136.1:0-410 GCF_053345825.1 Methylobacterium sp. C33D | reverse complement strand
GTGCCGAAGTAATCCAGGCCGTTGCCGCTGGTCGCCACGTAGGCGCGCGGCGCCGAGAAGGCGAAGCCCGGGGTGCCGGCAAGCCCATAGTTGAGCGTGCCGTTGGCGCGGCGGGCGAAGTCGACGTACTGGGCGTCGGCCTCGAAGCCGATCACGACGCCCGAGCCCGGGGTCAGCTGCCAGTTGTAGCCGATCTGGGCGCCGCCCGAGAAGCCATTGTTGCTGCTGCGGTTGTTGACGCTGACCACCGCGTTGGTGTCGGGCGAGTTCGCCAGCGTGCCGCCGCGCAGGGCGTAGTTGGTGGTGTTGCGGCTGTTGGCGTCGAAGCCGTAGCCGGCGTTCACGCCGACGTAGAAGCCGGTCCAGGTGAACACCGGCACCGGCGTGAACACCGGCGGCGGCGCGGCACG
>NZ_JBKFAV010000135.1:0-423 GCF_053345825.1 Methylobacterium sp. C33D | reverse complement strand
CCTGGAAGCCCAGGGGCCGACGCGGCCGTCCGCCTGCACCCGACGCCGCGTTGCTCGGCGCGATCCAGGCGCTCATCGCCGATCTGCCGACCTACGGCTATCGGCGCGTCCATGCCCTTCTGCGCCGACAGGCCGAGCGGGACGGTCGGCCTGCACCGAACGCCAAGCGGGTCTACCGGGTCATGAAGGTGCACGGTCTCCTGCTGCAGCGACATGTGGGCGGAGCCGAGACGCGTCGTCACGAGGGCAAGGTGGCGGTGGCCACGCGCAACACGCGCTGGTGCTCGGACGGGCTAGAGATCGCAGCAGAGAACGGTGAGCGTGTGCGGGTCGCCTTCGCGCTCGATTGCTGCGATCGGGAAGCGATGAGCTACGTGGCGACCACGGCGGGCATCACGGGCGAGGACGTCCGCGACCTGATGG
>NZ_JBKFAV010000134.1:0-426 GCF_053345825.1 Methylobacterium sp. C33D | reverse complement strand
GAGGTCCACGTCTCGTATCGCGGCCCCGAGTTCCTGTACCTGCCCAACCTCGACAGCCTGTACCTGCCGCGGGACGCGGCCGAGCTCGCCGACTTCGTCGGGCAGCTGGCGCCGGTTCTGATCCACGTGCACTCGCTGGCGGGGCTGCGCTGGGCGGCGGCGCGGGCGCTGATGGCGGTGGTGGCGGGCGCGGGGCGGCCCTACGCGTGGACGCTGCACGACTACTCGCCGGTGTGCCACCGCAACCACCTGGTGCAGCCGGACGGGCGCTACTGCGGCCTGGCGCCGGTCAGCGAGTGCCGGTCGTGCCTGGCGGTGGACGCGGACGGGTTCGAGGAGCCGGATCCGGGCGAGCGGCGGGCGGCGTTCGGGGCGTTCCTGGCGGGCGCCGCGCGGGTGTTCGCGCCGTCCTCCGACACGGCGGCC
>NZ_JBKFAV010000133.1:0-434 GCF_053345825.1 Methylobacterium sp. C33D | reverse complement strand
CCGTCTCGCTCGTCGCCCGCCGCCACGGGCTGAACGCCAACCAGCTGTTCACGTGGCGTCGGCTGATGGAGCGCGGCGCGTTCACGGCCGCCGGTGCCGGTGAAGAGGTGGTGCCAGCCTCCGAGCTTCGCGTTGCCCAGCAGCAGATCCGTGAGCTGCAGCGGCTCCTGGGCAAGAAGACGCTCGAGACCGAGATCCTGCGCGAGGCGATGGAGCGGGTCGCCGCCCCCAAAAAGTTGCCCTCGCGCGTGACCTCGTGGCCGGCGGGCGGCCGGTGAGCGCTGTGGCCGCAGCTTTGAGCGTGTCGCGCCCGCACCTCGCCTCGTCCAGGCAGGCCTCCCCCGCCTGGAAGCCCAGGGGCCGACGCGGCCGTCCGCCTGCACCCGACGCCGCGTTGCTCGGCGCGATCCAGGCGCTCATCGCCGATCTGCCGA
>NZ_JBKFAV010000132.1:0-504 GCF_053345825.1 Methylobacterium sp. C33D | reverse complement strand
GAGATCGCAGCAGAGAACGGTGAGCGTGTGCGGGTCGCCTTCGCGCTCGATTGCTGCGATCGGGAAGCGATGAGCTACGTGGCGACCACGGCGGGCATCACGGGCGAGGACGTCCGCGACCTGATGGTGGCGGCCGTCGAGCATCGCTTCGGGGCGGTCAACCAGCTACCGAGCCTGATCGAGTGGCTGACTGACAACGGCAGTTGCTACGTCGCCCGCGACACTCGCCGCTTCGCCCGCGAACTCGGCTTGATACCGAAGACGACGCCGCTGGAGAGCCCGCAGAGCAACGGCATGGCCGAAGCGTTCGTGCGAACCTTGAAACGCGACTACGTGCGTGTCTCGGTGCTACCGGATGCCGAGAGCGTGCTGCGCCAGCTCCCCGTTTGGCTGGCGCACTACAACGACCTTCATCCTCATCGCGCGCTCGGCTACCGCTCGCCGCGCGAGTTCATCACCCGATCAACCCAGGAGACCCTGTCCGGTTTTTAGGGGGCAACAACA
>NZ_JBKFAV010000131.1:0-506 GCF_053345825.1 Methylobacterium sp. C33D | reverse complement strand
GGGCGACGCCAAGCCGATCGCGGCGTGGGTGACGTTCTGCCAGACCTACGCGGCGGAGTGCGCGCTGGACCGGGGCGAGCCGGCCCGGATCAGCCTGACGCCCGCGACCTGGGCGACGATCGTGTCGGTGAACCGGCGGGTCAACAAGGCGATCGAGCCGATGACCGACCAGGACCACCTGCACGTGGCCGACCGCTGGGACCTGGCCGAGGACGGCATCGGCGACTGCGAGGACTTCCAGCTGCTCAAGCGCCACCTGCTGGTCGAGGCCGGTCTGCCGCGGCGGGCGATGCGCATGACCGTGGTGATCGACGAGAAGGGCGAGGGCCACGCCGTGCTGACCCTGATCACCGACCGGGGCGACCTGGTGCTCGACAACAAGACCAACGCGATCGTGCCCTGGCACAAGACCGGCTACGTGTTCATCAAGCGCGAGAGCCAGGACGCCGTCGCCTGGGTCTCCCTCGGCGGCGTCACCTCCCCGGTCACCACCGCCAACCGGTGAG
>NZ_JBKFAV010000130.1:0-522 GCF_053345825.1 Methylobacterium sp. C33D | reverse complement strand
CGGCTGGATCACCTCCTTTCTAAGGATTCTTCTTTGGGTTTGGCACCGAGCGATCGGAGCCGTTCTGCCTCGGCAGACCCATCGAAGATCATTAGATATCAGGGCTCAGTCAGAGCCCATTGGCGGGACACGCGCCGTCCTCGTTTCTCTTTCTCGTACCGGACAGATCCAGTTCCGCAGACACGCCCGCCGTGTCTGAGCGTCGAGCCTGTCCGGACATTGCGTTTGCCGCGGCAGTGATCAGCGAGGACCGACAGGTTCGGCTGGACGTGCCGTTTGGCGAAGACATCAGTGACATCGTGAAGAGGGAATGTGGCCGTTGGGGCAGCGAGAGCTGTGAACCCCGGCGGTCATGTTCGGCAAGCATACGGTGATCGGGTCGGAAACGATCTGATCACTGGTCTTTTTGTGACCGTGTCGTGACCGACAGCCTAGCGGCTGCCGGTCAGCGGACATCGATCACGAGAGCGATCAAGTGCCTTAAGAGCATTCGGTGGATGCCTTGGCGCTGAGAGGCGATGA
>NZ_JBKFAV010000013.1:0-159676 GCF_053345825.1 Methylobacterium sp. C33D | reverse complement strand
AGACCTCCCTTGAGGGCCGTGGAAGACGACCACGTCGATAGGCCGGGGGTGCAAGCGCGGCGACGCGTTGAGCCGACCGGTACTAATCGCCCGATTGGCTTGATCGCTCTCGTGATCCGTGTCCGGACTGGTTCGGCAGCCGCAAGGCTGGCGAACCAGACGATGCGGTTGCAAAACAGACCAGAGGCCGTCCTCGCCAAAGCGCGACGACCGCCACCACATGCTTGCCGAACCGGACACCCGCCGTCGCAGCACCCTGCGAAGGCCCGTCCGACAAAGAATTGCGATGCGCCGGTCTGGTGGCCTGAGCGGCGTGCCCAGAACCCGATCCCATCTCGAACTCGGCCGTTAAACACGCCAGCGCCCATGGTACTGTGTCTCAAGACACGGGAGAGTCGGTCGCCGCCAGACCCGCACATCGCAAGCAACAGCCCCTCACCACGTACACCGATCCGGCCCCCGGACATACCGCCCGCTCACCAGAGCCGGCGCATCCGGGCCAGCCGCACACACTTGCGGATCATCCGCACACACTTGGCGCGGGGTGGAGCAGCCCGGTAGCTCGTCAGGCTCATAACCTGAAGGTCACAGGTTCAAATCCTGTCCCCGCAACCAAATCCCGACACACGAAACCCGCCGCGCCCACAAGCGCGGCGGGTTTCGCGTTTTCCGCGATCTCTTGCGCTGGCGCGCCCTTAGCGCGGACCCGCGCCGGCATCCGTGCTCCGGCAGGGGAGGGGAGGCCGAGAACCGCGCGGTGATCGGCCGCGGTGCCGAAGCGATGACGCCGCTCAGGATTGCCCGACGGCCAGCCGCGCCCGGAGCAACCGATCCAGGTTCGTGGGCACGGACTCCGTGCCGCGACCTTGGCGGTGTTGGCCTCGCAGGCACCTGGCCTTAAGATGCGGCGGGGTACGCCGTGATACGGCGTGAGGGGGGAATGGCATTGATCTCACAGGCAGGCGGCACGGCCGACCTCGATCGGAGCTGAAGAGCGCGGTTTGCGCGTCTCCGCTCCTCCTCATCGTCCGGCCCGCCCGGTGATGCGTCGCGCGTCGCTGCGGAGGCTGGCCGTCCTGTCCCTGGCCCTGCTGGTCGTGGCCGGGGCGCAACCCGCGCGCGCCTTCGACCTGTTCGGCCTGTTCGGCAGCGAGCCGGAGCCGCCGCCACCGAGCGCGACCGCGCTGCCGTACACGCAGCGGATCACCGGCACGGACGATTCCGACGTGCTGCGGGCCCTGCAGGACACGTCCACGCTCTATCGCCTGCGGCAGGAGCCGCCGCCTGACGGCGAGGGCCTGCTGCGCCGGGCCGAGACCGACCGCGCCAAGCTCGCCGACGTCCTGTCGGGCTACGGCTACTATCAGGGAACGGTGTCGATCCGGATCGACGGCGCGCCGGTGCCGGGCCAGGCCGCCTCCGCGGTCGGCGCCGCAGAGGCGTGGCGCAACCGCGGCCTGGTCCCGGTGCGGATCGCGGTCGATCTCGGGCCCCTCTACCATCTGCGCCGGATCACCGTGCGCGATCCGGCGGGCAACCCGTTCCCGGACTCCGCGCTGCCCGCGCGGGTCACCCGCGTCGACGAGGATGTCCCGGCGCGCTCCGCCACGGTTCTGGCGCGGGAAGCGCAGATCGTCGACCAGTTCCGCGCGCAGGGCCATCCCTTCGCGAAGGTGATCGCGCGCGACCCCGTGGTGGACGATTCCGCCCACGTCATGGACGTGACCTTCACGGTGGCGCCGGGCCCGGTGGCCGCGCTCGGCCCGGTCGCGGTCAGCGGCGCGCCGGGGATCGACCCGGCGACCATCCGGTCCTTCATCTACGCCGAGCCGGGCGACCCGTACTCGCCCCAGGCGGTGGCGGCGATCCGCCGGTCGGTGGCGCGGATCGAGGGGATCGGCGGCGTCCGGGTCCGCGAGGGCACGACCCTCGACGCCGACGGGAACCTGCCGCTGTTCGTCGCGGTCACCGAGCGCGAGCGCAATCTCGTGGGCGTCTCGGCGCGCTACTCCACCGTCGACGGGCCGGGCGTCCGGGCCTACTACGCCAACCGCAACCTGTTCGGCGGCGGCGAATCCTTCCGGGTGGACGCCGACATCTACTATCTCGGCCTCGGCAACGACCCGTTCGCCAACCAGCGCAAACTCGCGGGGATCGGCACGAACGGCCTCGGCGGGCGCCTCTCGGCGACCTACGTCCAGCCGGCCGTGTGGGGGACGCGCAACGACTTCCTCGCGAACGCCTTCGTCACGCGCGAGGTGCAGCAGAGCTACCTCGTGGATGGCGGGGGCGTCTCGGGGGCGATCCGGCACCGGTTCTCGGACACGTTCTCGGCGCAGGTCGGGCTCGATGCCCAGGCCGGCCGGTCGAAGGACGCCCTCGGCACGGTCAATTACCGGCTGATCGGCGTGCCGGCCTCGGTGACCTACGATTCCACCGACAGCCTACTCGACCCGACGCGGGGCGTCCGGGCCATCGCGTCGCTGGCCGTCTATCCCGGCGCGATCTCCTCGCCCGGCATCGTCGTGGCCAAGGCGCAGGGCTCCACCTACTACGCCCTCGACGACGAGGCCCGCGTGATCCTGGCCGGCCGCGTCGGCTTCGGCTCGGTCTCGGGCGCGCCGCTGGGGGAGATCCCCGACAATTTCAGGTTCTTCGCGGGCGGCGGCGGCTCGGTGCGGGGTTATCCGTACCGGACCCTCGGGCCGATCGGACCCTTCAACCTCCCGATCGGCGGCCGCAGCCTGCTGGAGGCCTCACTCGAGGCGCGCATCAAGGTCACCGACACGATCGGCGTGGTGCCGTTCTTCGACGCGGGCACCGCCTTCGCCTCGGCGACGCCGGATTTCGACGAGAAGATCCGCAAATCCGTGGGTATCGGACTGCGCTACTACACCGGCATCGGGCCGATCCGCGCGGACGTCGCCTTCCCGCTCGACCCCTACAAGGGCGGACACGTGCGTCCCGCCGTCCTGTATCTCAGCCTGGGGCAGGCGTTCTGAATGGTGTTCCGAACCGGACTCACGCCGCCCATCGCGCGTCCGACCGCCCGTCACGGCCGGTGGAGTCTGGCGCTCGTCCTGGTCTGCCTCGCCCTGCTGCTACCCTGGACCCTCGCGGCGACGCGCGCCGACGAGGGTGACAAGTCCGTGCTCGGCGGACTCCTGTCCCGCGCCCTGTCGACACCGTCGTCGCGGGTGGCGATCGGCGCCGTCGACGGCGCCCTGTCGTCCGACGCCACCATCCGGGACGTGGCGATCAGCGACCGCGACGGCGTCTGGCTGAAGCTCGACCGGGCCCGAATCGTCTGGCGGCGGCTTGCCCTCCTGTCGGGCCGGCTGGAGGTCGACAGCCTCGAGATCGGGCATCTCGACGTCCTGCGCCGGCCGATCCCAGGCCCGCCGCCGCCCGAGGCCAAGCCCGACGGGCGGCTCCTCCCGGACCTGCCGGTCAAGGTCGAGATCAAAGGGTTCAAGCTGGCCGAGCTGACGCTGGGCGAGGCGGTGGCCGGGCAGCCGGCGCGGCTGTCGGCCGAGGGCCGGGCGAAGCTCGGCGCCGCCAGCGAGGGGCTCGACCTGCAGGCGAAGGCGCAGCGCCTCGACGCGCCGGGCCGCTTCCTGCTGTCGCTGCTATTCGTGCCGAACGGCGAGCGGCTTGAACTCAAGGCGAACCTGGTCGAGCCGGCGGGCGGCCTACTCTCGAAGGCCGCCAACCTGCCCGGCACCCCGCCGATCGACTTCGCGCTCGACGGGACCGGGACACTGGATGCCTGGGGGGCCAAGCTCGACTTCACGGCCGGTCCCGACATCGGCGCCAGGGGCGGGGCGAAGATCTCCCGCATTGGGGCCGAGCGGCGCCTCGCCCTCGACCTCGCGGCCCGGATCGAGGGGCTGATGCCCGGTCCGGCGGCGGCGGTCTTCGCCGGCACCACCAAGCTCGACGGCGGCCTCGCCTTCGCGGATAGCGGCGCCTTCCGGATTGACCGGCTGGAGCTGACCTCCCGCACGGCGCGCCTGACGGCCGGCGGCAGCCTGACCCGCGACCGGGTCGCCGACCTGACGCTGCAGGCGCGCGCCGTGCCGACGGAGGGCGACGTCACCCGGGCCGGCGAGGCCGAGATCGGCAAACTCGTCTTCGACGGCAGCCTCAAGGGACCGCTGGCGGCGCCAACCGTCCGGGGCCGTCTCGACGCGGCCGCCCTGCGCAGCCGCGACTCTAGCCTGGACCGGATCGAGGCCAGCCTCGGGATCGACCCGCAGGGCGAGCCCTCGGCGCAGCGTTTCGCCATCGCGGCGGACGGCCGGGTCGACGGCCTGAAGCTCGCCGACCCGGCCCTGCGCCGGGCGATCGGCAGCCGGGCCACCGTGACGCTCCGGGCCTCGGCCAGCGCCGACGGCGTTCTCGATATCGCGGCGCTCAAGCTCGATTCCGACACGGCGCGGGCCGCCTATGCCGGCCGGGTCGGCCAGAACACCCTGACCGGCACCGTGGACGCGGCGCTGCCGGACCTCTCCGTCTTCTCGGGTCTCGCGGGCCAGGGCCTCGCGGGCAGCCTCGACGCCAAGGCGCGGCTCAGCGGCGACCCGGCGCGCAAGGCCGTCGCCGCCGACCTCGCCGTGACGACGAGCGGCCTCGTCACCGGGATCCGGGCGGCCGACCGCACCCTCGGCCGCGCGCCGACCCTCCAGGGGCGCGTCTCCCAGACCTTCGACGGGTACGGCTTCGACCATCTGCGCCTGGAAGGTTCCGGCGTCACCGCGACCCTGCAGGGTGAGGCGACGTCAGCGCGCGCGGACGTCACCGGACGGATCGACCTCAAGAGCCTCGCGGATCTCGACGGGCGCCTGACCGGCAGGGCCGGCGTCGACGCGCGCCTGACCGGATCCCTGGAGCGTCCGGACGTGACCGCGACCCTGACAGCCCCCTCCGCCACCGCGGCTGGCAGGCCGATCCGGGACCTGCGCGTCGAGGCGGTCCTGCGGGACGCGCTCCTCGCGCCGGACGGCACGGTCCGGCTCGGCGGCGATGTCGGCGGCAAGCCGCTGACCGGCGGCGCGCACCTCGCGCGCGTGGGCGGGGACTGGGTCCTCGACCGGCTCGGCCTCGATCTCGGCTCGGTCTCCGTCGCCGGCCAGGCGACGGTCGCGGCCGACACGTGGCTGTCGGCGGGCGCGCTCGCCGTGCAGGCCGGCGACCTGACGGACATCGCGCCCCTGGTCCCGGAACCGGTCGCGGGCCGCCTCGACGCCGCGCTGACCCTCGCCCGGGACGGCGGGCGCCAGGACGTGACCCTCCGCGCCGCCGGGGCCGGTCTCCGCTACGGCGAGACCGCCCTCGCGCGGCTCGACGCGGACCTCACGGGCCGCGACCTGCGCGCCCACTCGGTCATCGACGGGCGCGTCGAGGCCGACCGGCTCCTGGCCGGCGGCCAGCAGGTCGACACGATCCGGCTCGTCGCGAACGGCACCCCCGCGTTCAGCGACGTGAGCCTCACCGCCAAGGCGCGCGGGTTCAATCTCGACGGCGCCGCGCGGGTCGTCCCGGCCGCGGACACGCGGATCGAGATCCAGCGCCTGACGGCGGCCCGCGGCACCGACCGCTTCGCCCTCACAGGGCCGGCGGCGATCACGCTCCGGGACGGCAGCGCGGTGATCGACGGCCTGTCGATCGCGGCGGGGTCCGGCCGCATCGCGGTCGCGGGCCGCGCCGGACGGGATCTCGACCTCAAGGTGGCGATCCGGTCGCTGCCCCTGTCGCTCGCCCGGATCGCCGCGCCGAGCCTCGCCCTCTCGGGGACCCTGGACGGGGAGGCGGATCTCCGCGGCCCCGCGACGCGGCCGGAGGGGCGCTACGCGGTCAGCGTCGCCAAGCTCGTCGCCCCGCAGACGCGGCAGGCCGGCTTGCCGGCGATCGACGCGACCGCCAAGGGCACGCTGTCGGACGGGCAGGCGAGCCTGGACGGACGGGTCACGGCCGGGCGCGGCGTCGCCCTGACGGTCTCCGGGTCGCTCCCCGTGGAGGCCGGGGGTCCGCTCGACCTGCGCGCCCGCGGGACACTCGACGCCGCCCTCGCCAATTCCCTCCTGAGCGTCGGCGGCCAGAGCGTCACCGGAAAGGTCGCCATCGACGGCGGCGTCACCGGCACGCTCGCGGCACCGCGGGCCCAGGGCGCCGCGGTGCTGAGCGGCGGGAGCTTCACCGATCCGCTGAACGGGCTCCGCTTCACCGGGATCGAGGGTCGCGTCACCGGCCGCGGCGACAGCGTCGTGGTCGAGCGCCTGACCGCGACCGCCCGCAACGGCGGTCAGGTCTCCGTCACCGGCCGCGTCGCCCTCGCGCCCGACTTCCCGGGCAATTTCCACGTCGTCGCCGACAAGGCCGAGCTCGTCTCGAGCCCGCTGATGACGGCCGTGTCGAGCGTCGACATCACGCTGGCGGGGCCTCTGGCGCGGACGCCGCGGATCGCCGGCCGGGTGAACGTCGTGTCGATCGACGTCGCGGTTCCGGACCGGCTGCCGGCCACCATCCGGCCGCTGCCGGGCGTCCGCCACGTCAACACGCCGCCGGCCCTGAAGGCGCGCCTGGCGCAGCGGGCGGAGCGGAAGGCCGCGACCCGGTCCGGGCGACGGGGCGGGAAGCCGGCCGTCCCGTTCGACGCCACCCTCGACGTGACGATCGACGCGCCGAGCCGCATCTTCGTGCGCGGGCGCGGCATCGACGCGGAACTCGGTGGCGCGCTGCGCGTCACCGGCACCTCCGCGTCGCCCGACGCCAACGGCGCGTTCTCGCTGCGGCGGGGCCAGTTCGAGCTCGTCGGCCAGCGCCTGGATTTCAGCCGCGGCCGGCTGACCTTCGCCGGCAGCCTGACCACGCCGGAACTCGATTTCGTCGCCGAGACCAAGGCCACCGACGTGACCGCCCGCATCGCGGTCTCGGGCTTCGCGGACGCGCCGCAATTCTCACTGACCTCGGACCCGGTGCTGCCGCAGGACGAGATCCTGTCGCGGATCCTGTTCAAGAAGGCCTCGGCCGGCCTGTCGCCGTTCCAGGCGCTGCAGCTCGCCCAGGCGGTCACCCAGCTCTCGGGCGGCGCCGCTGGTCCGGACGTGTTCGAGCAGGCGCGCAAGAGCCTCGGCCTCGACAGTCTCGACGTCTCCACCGGCGCGAGCGGCGGACCGGCGCTCGGCGCGTCCCGCTACATCTCGGATCGGGTCAGCGTCGGCGTGAAGGCCGGGGCGAAGCCGGCCGACACCGCCGTCGGGGTCGACTTCGATGTCACGCGGCGGATCAAGCTGAAGGGCGAGGCCGGGAGCGACGGCCGCACCAGCCTCGGCGTCGGCGCCGAGTACGAGTGGTAGCCGGCAAGGTCACACGGCCGGCCGTTCGACCGCGCCCCCGGGCGCTGCGGGATCGACACGCCCGGTCAATGGTTTAGGTTCGGCGCAGGCGGCCGCCAGGGCCGCCGTTCGGGCGGGAAACACCACGGGCGATGGACGAGCTTTTCGAGACCGATGACGATCCGCCGGTTCCGGAGGGCGGCCTTCTCCGCAAGCTCCCGATCATCAACAGGCGAGGCCTCCACGCCCGCGCCTCCGCGAAGTTCGTGCAGACTGTGGAGCGCTACGACGCCGCCGTGACGGTCACCCGGGCCGGCGAGACGGTCGGCGGGCGCTCGATCATGGGCCTGCTGACGCTGGGCGCCGCCATGGGCACGCGCATCGCCGTCACCGCCGTCGGCCCGGACGCGGAGAGCTGCCTCGACGCGATCGAGGCCCTGCTGGCCAACCGCTTCGGCGAGGACGAGTAGCGTCTAGGCCGTCGCCTTGCTCGGCCACGCGCAGAGGTCCGACACCGGGCATCGGGGGCAGGTGGGATTCCGGGCCGTGCAGATGTCGCGCCCGTGTCGGAACAGCCAGACATGGGCGTTGTCCCTGAACGCGTCGGGCACGATCCGGGCGAGACCGTCGGCCACCGCGTCGACCGTCGGGCCCGGGGCGAGGGGGATCCGGTTCGAGATCCGGAAGATGTGGGTGTCGACCGCGATCACCGGCTCGTGGAAGGCGAAGTTCGCCGTGACCTCGGCGCTCTTGCGGCCGATCCCCGGCAGGCGGCGCATCTCCGCGGCGGTGCGCGGGACGGTGCCGTCGTACTCCGCGAGCAGAACCGCCGAGAGCTTGACGATGTTGCGGGCCTTGGAGGGCCCGAGCCCGACCGGCCGGACGATCTCGGCGATCCGCTCCTCCCCGAGTGCCGCCATGCCGGCGGGATCGCGGGCCTCGGCGAACAGCGCCTCCGCGATCCGCGAGACGGTCGGACCCGTGGACTGGGCCGAGAGCAGCACGGTCACGAGCAGGCGGAACGGGTCTGTGCGGTCGAATCCGGCCTTCGGATCCGGGTTCCTGTCGGCGAGGCGCGCGAGGATGGCGGCCACCCGGTCGGCCTCGCTCGCCCCGCGCGGCCGCGGCGGCGTCCGTGCGGCCGCCTTCCGGCGCGGAGCGGGTCGGACGCCGTGGGGAAGGTCGCGGGTCATGGAGCGCAGCTAGGGTCGCCGGATCCCGGCGACAGGCATCCCGGACGCGGCGGATTGACCGCTCAGGCCCGGGCCCGGCGCCAGGGCACCGCGTTGGCGCCGGCGCACAGGTGGAGCGTGCCGGCGACGACCGCGCCGGCCCGGCGGCGGAACTCGACCCGCAGCGCGCCGCGGCGTGCGAACAGCCGGGTGACCACCCGGACAAGCGACGCCTCGGCCGGGTCGGCGATGATCGGCCGCGCGGCGGTGCGGGCGTCGAGGGCCAGGAAGGTCTCGACCGCGTCGCGGACCGCCTGCGGCTCGGTGACGGCGAGCATCTCGGTCTCCGACGGCTCCCAGCCCTCAGGGCGCACGCCGATCAGGTTCCCGGCCGGGATCGGCCGCGGCCGCGCCGGGCGGCTGGCCGCCAGGACGGGGCGGCGCGGCTCCGGGTCCTGGGCGGGCGCGGATTGGCCGACGAGACGGAGCGGGCGACGCAGCGCCCCGAGCCGCTCCCGCAGCGCCCGGTCGACGGCCTCCGCGGCCGCGCGCTCCACGAGGCCGGCCGCGTCCGGCTCCGCGGGCTGCCAGGGCCGGGCGCGGCGTCCCCAGACCGGATGCGGCATCGCCAGCGGGACGACGCCGCGCAGCGTCTCGTGGCCGTCGCGCGCGTCCCGGCTCCAGGCCAGGGCGACGGCGATGGGACCACCGGCCGGGTGGTGCTGGGCGAGCGGGAGGAGGTGGTCCGGGTCGCGCAGCGGGTCGGTCACCGCGTTGCGCACCAGCATGGCCCGCCACGCGGCCACGGAGGACGCGTCGACGGCACCGGGTCGGCGCAGATCGACCCGCCAACTACCGGCCTCGACGCCGGCCTCGCCGCCAGCCTCGGCGCCGACCTCGAGCTCCGGGTCCGCCGCGAGCTCTGGCCGCTCGGACAGCCCGCCCTGTATCACGGTGAAGCGCCGCACCATCCGTGTGTCCTGCCTCTCGACGATCCGTCCCGATCCGGGACGGTCCGGCGCCTCCGGGACGCCCTTCGCGTCGAGGGCTTCAAGGACGGTGCCGACCGCCTGCCGAGCGCCGGTGTCAGAAGCCGGGAATCGCCAGGGGATTGTCGGTGAGGGCCGCGGCGTCCGGGGCGTCGACCCGAGGGCGGCCGAGGAAGGCGTCCCAGAGCTGGCGCACGAAGGCCGGATCGAGGTCGCGCAGGATCAGCACGAGCCGCGACGTGTGGTCGGGATCCGGCCATTCCGGAAGGGTGACCGGCGCGTGGAACACGTGCTGGACGCCGTGGACGACGATGGGGTGCTCGGGGTCGTCGGCGAGGGCGAGGAGGCCCTTGAGCCGGAGCAGCTTCGGCCCGTGGCCGGAGCGCAGGAGATCCATGAACATCTCGAAGGCTGGGCGCGGCACGGGCGCCGCGCTGGTCAGGCAGATCGCCCGGATCGACGCGTCGTGCCGGTTCACGTCGGCGCGGTGGTGATGCGCCTGATCCAGGGTCGCGTCGCCGAGCCACGCGCGCACGTCGGCCGTCTTGCCGTCGAGGCCGAACAGACCGCCGAGGAGCGTCTCCGCGGGGGCGTCCGGCGCGAGGATCGGGGCGGACGGATTGAGCGCCGCCAAGCGCGCGCGGATGGCCGACAGGTCGCCCGCGAGGTCGGCCTTGGTCAGCACGATCCGGTCGGCGACCGCGGCCTGCCGCAGGGCCTCCGGATGGGCGTCGAGGGTCGCGGCGCCCGTGGCCGCATCCACCACCGTCACCACGGCCTGGAGGCGGTACCGCAGCACGAGGTAGGGGTGGTAGATCAGCGCGTGCAGGATTGGCGCCGGATCGGCGAGGCCCGTCGTCTCGATCACGACCCGCCGGAACGGCCGGATCCGGCCGTTGTCGCGCTTGCGCAGCAGATCCTCGAGGGTCGCGATCAGGTCGCCCCGCACCGTGCAGCACAGGCAGCCGGCGCCGAGCAGGATCATGTCCTCGTCGACGGTCTCGATCAGCAGGTGGTCGAGGCCGATCTCGCCGAACTCGTTGACGATCACCACCGTGTCGGCGAGCGCGGGATCGCGCAGCAGCCGGTTCAGCAGGGTGGTCTTCCCGGCTCCGAGGAACCCGGTGAGCACGGTCAGCGGGATCGGCTCCGGGCGGCGCCGGTCCGGAGCGGGGATGGGAGACTCTGACATAGGCGGCGAAGTGGGGTGTGTCGGCGTCCGCGGCAACGCGGCGGTGCGCCGGGCACCGGAGCGGGTCTACTCGTCGGCCGCGGCCTTCTTGGCGGCCGGCTTCCTGGCCGGGGCCTTGGCCGTCGCCTTGTGGGACGTCGCGTCGGCCTTGGCGGGCGCCGCCTTGTGGGCGGCCGCCTTCGGCGCCGGCTTGGTCAGGCCCTTCCCGGGCTTGGCCTCCGGCATCCCGGGCGTGACGTCCGCCGTGTAGGCGCTGGCGTTCCGCGGCACGCCGTGGCCCGGCTTCGCGGCGACCTTGGGAGCGGACTTGACGGCCGCCTTCGCGGCCTCGGCACGCTCCAGGCGCGCCGCGCGCGCCTGCTTGGCCGCCTCCAGGGCCGCCGCGCGCTTGGCCTTGGCGGCCTCGAGCTTGGCGGCGCGGGTGTTGGCGGCGGCGGCCTTCTGCTCGGCCTCCTGCGCCTCGAGGATCTGCTGGCTCTCGGCCGGGTTGCGACCGACCCAGACGGCGATCGGCTGGAGCGGCGCCCGCGGCGGCAGGGACCGCGCCCGCAGGGCCGGGTTGGAGAACGCGGCGAGCGCCAGCGCCGGCGAGTTCGCCGCCGAGCCGCCGATCAGCTGCGCGGCCGAGCCGGGGGCGCTCAGCGCGCCGGGACCGTCCTCGATGGCCGGGGGCTTCTTGCCACCGCACACGAAGGGACGCATGTCCGGCGGCGCCGGGATCGCGGAGGCCGGCAGCGCGTCGAGGGTCGGGCTGGTCCAGCCGGCGCTCTGGCCGAACGCGTAGTCGAACAGGTCGGCGGTCTTCACGTCGCGCTCGCGCGGGGTCGGCTGCCCCATCACGACGGTGACGATCCGTCGGCCGTTGCGCGTGGCGGTCGCCACGACGTTGAAGCCGCCCGAGCAGATGAAGCCCGTCTTCATCCCGTCCGTGCCGGGGTAGCGTCCGAGCAGGCCGTTGTGGTTCGCCATCACGGCGCGGCCGAACTGGATCGCCGAGATCGAGAACAGGTCGTGGGAATCCGGGAAGTCGCGGATCAGCGCCCGGGCGAGGACCGCCATGTCGCGGGCGGAGGTCCACTGGCGCGGGTCGGGCAGGCCGTTCGGGTTGAACCAGCGGCTGTCGTGCATGCCGATCCGCTGCCCGGTCTCGTTCATCAGCGCGGCGAAGTTCTCGACGGATCCCCCGAGCGACTCGCCGATCGCGTAGGCGACGTCGTTCGCCGACTTGACCATGATGATCTTCAGGGCGTTGTCGAGGGTGAGCTGCGTCCCCGGCTTGAAGCCCATCTTCGAGGGCGGCTCGGCGGCGGCGGCGGCCGAGATGGTGATCATCGAGTCGAGCGAGACCTTGCCCTGCCGGACGAGGTCCAGGGCGACGTAGGTCGTCATCAGCTTCGTGATCGAGGCCGGGTACCAGGGGTCGGTCGGCGCCTGCGCGTAGATGACCTTGCCGGAATCCACGTCGGCCACGAGGATCGGTACCGTCACGGCGTTCGCGGCGCCGATCCCGACGAGGCCCGCCCCGAGCAGACCCGTCAGCGCCGCAAGCCCGACGGTGAGGCGTCGGTAGAGAGAAGAGGACATTCGAGCCCGACTCGTCAGAGGATCGCCTGGATCGACGCCGCGGGGCGTCGGATTTCCGGCCGGCCAGCCGGAGAGCGGCGCAGCCCGGTCGGCCGAAGGCGGTCGCCGGACTGCATGTCGGCATGAACGAGCCTACCGTGGCAAGAGCAAGGCGAGATCAGATCGCGGGTCTGCACGGCGCGGTTGTCGATGGCCCGCGGGCGGCGCACGGCCTATGTGCAGGCCGGGCGCGCCGGCCGGATCGCGCGCGACGGTGACTGGGACGGTTGTGGCTTACGCGGTCAAGGAGATCTTCCACACGCTCCAGGGGGAGGGCGCGCAGGCGGGCCGGGCCGCCGTGTTCTGCCGCTTCGCCGGATGCAACCTCTGGTCCGGGCGCGAGGACGATCGCGCCGCGGCGGCCTGCCGGTTCTGCGACACCGACTTCGTCGGGATGGACGGGGAGGGCGGCGGGCGCTTCGCGGACGCGGCCTCCCTCGCCGGCGCGATCGCCGCGACCTGGGCGGGCGGCGCCGCGAACCGCTACGTGGTCTTCACCGGCGGCGAGCCGCTGCTCCAGCTCGACACGCCGCTGATCGAGGCCGTCCACGCGGCCGGGTTCGAGATCGCCATCGAGACCAACGGCACGCTGCCGGCGCCCCCGGGGATCGACTGGATCTGCGTCAGCCCCAAGGGGCGCAACGCCCTCGCACAGGTCTCCGGCCACGAGCTCAAGCTCGTCTACCCGCAGGCGGACGCCGATCCTGCGGCCTTCGTGGACCTCGCCTTCCAGCACCGCTTCCTCCAGCCCATGGACGGGCCCGACCGGGCGGCCAGCACCGAGGCCGCGATCGCCTATTGCCGGCGGGACGCCCGCTGGCGGCTCTCGCTGCAGACCCACAAGATGATCGGCATCCCCTGAGAGGCCCGGATTCGGTCCCGGGATTGGGTTCGGACGAAGTGATCGCCAAGCCGGTGCCGCACGAGGCGCCGGTCCCCTCTCCCGCACGGGAGAGGGGGTTACGGCGCGGGTGGCTCGACAGGGATCGCCGTCTCTCCGAACCGTCAGGACGCGATCGGGGACGGCACTATCTGACGATAGCCCTGAGCTGCGCGCGCGCCGCGCGGATCGCCGAGCGCGCGGCCCGGCCGACCGCGCGCGACGGGTCGGGATCCCGCCCGCCCAGCACAGCGCGGCGCAGGGCCACCAGCGCGGGATCGCCCCATCGGTCGAGGATTCGCCCGAACGCCGCGTGGCGCCCGGCATCGAACGGGACCGGCCGCCCGGCCCCGTCGCGCGCGGGATGCGCCGGATGCAGCGTCCCGCAGGGCACCCAACCCGGCGGGATCGGCGCGGTGGCGGCGTGCGTGCGTCCGAGCCGCAGGAGTCGCGGCAGGACGTGGCACCGCGGCCCGGACGCGGCAGCCGCCCGATCGTCCCCCGGTGCGAAGACCTCGACGCGACCGATGCGGGTGATGACGATCTGGTCCAGGCCCGAGATGACGGCGGACGGCATCGCCGCGGCGCCGGCGGCGAGGAGCGGTCGGCCCGCCAGGGCCCGCAAGCCGGCGATCCGCTCGGGGTCGGCGGTCCGGATGCAGGCATCCGCGGCGCGCAGACCGAGGCCGAGATCGAACAGGCGCGCGGCGCGGTCCTCCGGCCGGATCGCCGCCCCGTCGGGGCCCAGCTCGGTCAGAACGGTGCACCGGCCCGTCGCGCAGGCGGCGGCGGGAAGGCAGAGCGCGACCGACTGGCTCCAGCCGTCGGCGAAGCCGGTCTCGTAGGCGAACGGCCTGAGATCCGGATGCGCCCGGACCGCGAGTGCGCCGCGGGCCGTGCGGAGCCCGATCGCGTCGTCCTCGAGCGGCCATGCCGGCTCGCCGGGCTCCCGCGCGAACACGGCGGCGGCCCCGTAGCCGCCGAGGCTCCACGGGCAGGCCGGATCGGCCAG
Source organism: Methylobacterium sp. C33D (assembly GCF_053345825.1). Lineage (NCBI taxonomy): Bacteria > Pseudomonadati > Pseudomonadota > Alphaproteobacteria > Hyphomicrobiales > Methylobacteriaceae > Methylobacterium > Methylobacterium sp. C33D. The sequence continues at coordinate 145,471 of NZ_JBKFAV010000013.1, read as the reverse complement.
CTGGTCGCGCAGCAACCTGTCCACCGCGGATCCGGCTCCGCCCGTCATCGCCCCACTCGTGCACGCCACGGCAGCCGGCACGCCTTGACACGGACGGCGAATGACCGGAAGTCGCGGGGCATCACCGAGGTTGTGGTCGGCGAGGCGGGCGCGCAGCCCGGAACGACCGACGCGGAGACGTCCGCTGGACCTCGCGACGGGATCCGCAAGAGGGGCGCTGGCATGGACGTCATCGAGACCGAGATCCCGGACGTGAAGCGCGTCGTCCTGAAGCGCTTCGGCGACGCGCGGGGCTGGTTCTCCGAGACCTTCCGGGCCGACACCCTGGCGCGGGCCGGGATCACCACGCCGTTCGTGCAGGATAACCAGTCCTTCTCGGCCCCGCAGGGGACGGTCCGCGGCCTGCACTTCCAGATCGCCCCCCGCGCGCAGGCCAAGCTGATCCGCGTCCTGCAGGGCGCGATCCTCGACGTCGCGGTCGATATCCGCAGCGGCTCGCCGACCTACGGGAAGTACGTGGCCGTCACCCTGGACGCCGAGAAGGGCGAGCAGCTCTACATCCCGCACGGCTTCGCGCACGGCTTCTGCACCCTGACGCCCGACGTCATGGTCGCCTACAAGGTCGACGACTACTACAGCCCCGAGCACGACCGCGCGCTGTTCTGGAACGATCCGGCGATCGGGATCCCGTGGCCGGTCTCGGGAGATGCGGCGATCCTGTCCGACAAGGACCGCCGGGCGCCGAAGCTCGCGGATCTCGGCCACGTCTTCTGAAGAGCGCGGCCCGGCCGCAATTTTGTCACGACGGCCGGTCTTAGGCTGCCCCGGCTTTCTCAGTTCTCGTTCGATCCGAAGAGGTAATCCGCCATGCGCATCCTGGTGACCGGAGGCTGCGGCTTCATCGGCTCGGCGCTGGTGCTGCACCTCGTCAACGATCTCGGCCACGACGTCTGCACCCTCGACGCGATGACCTACGCGGCCAATCCGGTCTCGCTGGCGCCGCTCGCCGACAACCCGCGCCACCGCCTGGTCGAGGCCGATATCTGCGACCGCACCGCCGTGCAGAAGGCCTTCGCGGACTTCAAGCCCGAGGCGGTGATGCACCTGGCCGCCGAGAGCCACGTCGACCGCTCGATCACCGATCCGGGCGCCTTCGTGCGCACCAACGTGATCGGCACGCAGACCATGCTGGACGGCGCCCGCGGCCATTACGAGGCCCTGCCGGAGGCCGAGAAGAAGACCTTCCGCTTCCTCCACGTCTCCACCGACGAGGTCTACGGCTCGCTGCCGCCGGACGCGTTCTTCACGGAGGAGAGCCGCTACGATCCGCGCTCGCCCTACTCGGCCTCGAAGGCGGCCTCCGACCACCTCGCCCGCGCGTGGCACGAGACCTACGGCCTGCCGGTCCTGGTGACCAACTGCTCCAACAATTACGGGCCGCGTCACTTCCCCGAGAAGCTGATCCCGCTGATGATCCTCAACGCCCTCGAGGGGAAGAAGCTGCCCGTCTACGGCGACGGCCTGAACGAGCGCGACTGGATCCACGTGGAGGACCACGCCAAGGGCCTCGTGGCCGTGCTGGAGCGCGGCCGGATCGGCGAGACCTACCTGCTCGGCGGCCGCGCGGTGCGCAACAACCTCGCGGTGGTCAAGGCGCTGTGCGCGGCCTTCGACCGGCTGCGCCCGCAGGGCGCCCCGCACGAGCAGCTGATCAGCTTCGTGGCCGACCGCCCGGGCCACGACCGGCGCTACGCGATCGACTGCACCAAGGCCGAGACCGAGCTCGGCTGGCACCCGCGGAAGACCTTCGAGCAGGCGCTGGAGGAGACCGTGGCGTGGTACCTCGCCAACGAGGGCTGGTGGCGCCCGATCCGCGAGGGTCGCTACAAGGGCGAGCGCCTGGGGCTCAACGGCTGATGGACGTCCTCGTCCTCGGCGGCGCCGGTCAGGTCGGCACCGAGCTGCAGGCCCTGTCCTGGGCGGACGGCGTCACCGTCCACGCGCCGGGCCGCGCGGACCTCGACATCACCGACGCGGACGCCGTCGCGGCGGCGCTCGCCGCCCGCGACTACCGGGCGGTGATCAACACCGCCGCCTACACGGCGGTCGACAAGGCCGAGTCCGACGTCGTCGCGGCGTGGCGCCTCAACGCGCTGGCCCCGGCGATCCTGGCGGCCGCGACCGCCGCCAAGCAGATTCCGCTGGTGCACGTCTCGACCGACTACGTCTTCGCCGGCACGAAGCCCGACGGGGCCTACGCGCCCGACGCGCCGATCGACCCGCAGAGCGTCTACGGCGCCAGCAAGGCCGCCGGCGAGCTGGCGGTGCGCACCGGCAACCCGCGCCACGCCATCGTGCGGACCGCCTGGGTGGTCAGCCCGCACCGGGGCAACTTCGTCAAGACGATGCTGCGGCTCGCGGGCGAGCGCGACGCCCTGACCGTGGTGAACGACCAGCACGGGTGCCCGACCTCGGCCGCCGACCTCGCCGCGGCCCTCGCGACGATCGCACAGGCCATGGCCGCGGATCCGGGCGCGCCGACCGGCACGTTCCACTGCGTGAACCGGGGCGACACCACGTGGTGCGGCTTCGCCGAGGCGATCGTGGCGGGCTCCGCCCGGCGCGGCGGGCGCTCCGTTCCCGTCAAGGGCATCCCGACCTCCGCCTACCCGACACCGGCCCGGCGGCCGGCCAATTCGCGCCTGTCCACCGACAGCCTCAGCAAGGCCTACGGCATCGCGCCGCGGCCCTGGCAGGCGGCGCTCGACGACATCCTGGACCGGCTCGTCGGGCCGGTCTCAGAGGGAGTTTCCAAGCCATGAAGGGCATCGTTCTGGCCGGCGGATCCGGCACGCGCCTGCACCCGGCCACGCTGTCGATCAACAAGCAGCTCCTGCCGGTCTACGACAAGCCGATGATCTACTACCCGGTCTCGGTGCTGATGCTGGCCGGCATCCGCGAGATCCTGATCATCTCGTCGCCGGAGCACCTGGACAATTACAAGCGCCTGTTCGGCACCGGCGAGCAGTTCGGCCTGAAGTTCTCCTACGCCCTGCAGCCGCGGCCGGAGGGCCTCGCCCAGGCCTTCGTGATCGGGCGCGACTTCGTGGGCGACGACGACGTGGCGCTGATCCTCGGCGACAACCTGTTCTTCGGCGCCGGCATGGGCGAGCTCCTGGAGCGCGCGTCGAGCCGCAAGCAGGGCGCGACCGTCTTCGCCTACCACGTCGACAACCCCCAGGCCTACGGCGTCGTCAATCTCGACAAGTCGGGACGGCCGACGAAGATCGTCGAGAAGCCGCAGAACCCGGAATCGACCTGGGCGGTGACCGGTCTGTACTTCTACGACAACCAGGTTCTCGACATCGCCGCCGACGTGAAGCCCTCGGCCCGCGGCGAGCTGGAGATCACCAGCGTCAACGAGGCCTACCTGCAGCGCGGCCAGCTGCACGTGGAGCGCATGTCCCGGGGCTACGCGTGGCTGGATACCGGAACCCACGACAGCCTGCTGGAGGCGAGCGAGTTCGTCCGCACCCTGCAGAACCGGCAGGGCCTTCAGGTGGCCTGCCTGGAGGAGATCGCCTACCTCCAGAAGTTCATCACCCGTGACCAACTGGTGGCCCGCGGCGAGATGTTCGCCAAGACCGCCTACGGGCAGAACCTGCTGCGCCTCTCCCGCGAGAGCGAGGACGACCTGCGCCTGCGTCGCGGCAAGTAGCGCCGTCGGCGGCGCCCGGTCGCCGTCCCGCCGCCCGTCTAGCGGGGGGCGCAGCCGATGCAGATGCCGCGCATGAGCCGGTCGTTCTTCGCCTCGCGCGGCGTGCGCACCCGCCGGTCGTCCGGCGTCCCGGCACCGGCGCCGCGGCTCGGCGGCATGACGCGGCCGACCGACGAGGTGTTGGGGGCGGTCGCCGTGGAGGCGGGGCCGCCGCCGGTCCCGGTCCGGGCCTGAGCCAGCGCGGGGCCGGTCGCGAGGACCGGCAGGAGGACGGCGAGGCCGAGGGCGGTGAGGGGGCGGGTCATGGGTGCGGAACTCCGTGCCGGGCCATAACGCGGGTGTGACCATCCGGTTCGACCGGGCCGCGCGATCCCCACCTTTGTTCGCCTTTGCAGACGCGATGCGGCGCCGTATCAGGGGCCGCGTTCCCGCCGCCGCCATCCTGAAGCGTCGAAACTCGGAGCCGCCGCGACGATGCGGGACCCCAACGCGATCGACTTCTGGCGCGGCTTCGCCCTGATCACGATCTTCATCAACCACATCCCGGGCAACACGTTCGAGCGCTACACCTTCTCGCAGTACGGCATCTCGGACGCGGCCGAGCTGTTCGTGTTCCTGGCGGGCTGGTCGATCGGGATCGCCACCCGCGGGCGCGACGGCAACCCGGAACCGCCGGGCCGGAGCGTCGTGCGGCTCCTCGCCCGCACCGTCGAGGTCTACCGGGCGCAGCTTACCGTGATGCTGCTGGCGCTCGCGATCATCGCGGGCGCGGCGCTGCTGCTCGACAACCCGCTGATCCTCGAGTGGCACAACGCCGGCAACTTCTTCGCGGACCCGATCCAGTCGGTCTGCGGGATGGCGCTGCTGACCTACCAGCTCGGCTACTTCAACATCCTGCCGCTCTACGTGCTGCTGATCGGCATCGCGCCCGTCTTCGTCCTGGTCGGCCGGTTCAGCCTGCTCGCGGCCCTGGCGCTCTCGGTGAGCGTCTATCTCGCGAGCCTCGTCTTCGGGTGGAACGTGCCCTCCTGGCCCGGGGAGGGCGACTGGTTCTTCGATCCGCTCTGCTGGCAGCTCCTGCTGGTGCTGGGCTTCGTCCTGCAGGGGTGGAACCTCCGCTCCGACGCCCTGCGCCGCTGGTCGCGGCGCCTGTTCCCGGCGGGCGTCGTCATCGTTCTCCTCGGCATCGTGCTCGCCGTGACGGAGATCCGCCCGGACCCGATGCTCGTTCCGGAGCCGCGCCTGCTCTTCACGTTCGAGAAGACCTACCTGACACCGGCGCGACTGCTTCATTTTCTGGGGGTATTGTTAGCGTTTGCACCGCTTTACGCGGTGCTCGCCCCCCGAATCGGCCGCGTCGTCGGCTATCTGAGTCAGATGGGCCGGAATTCACTGGCTGTCTTCTCGATGGGCTCGATCCTGAGCCTGATCGGGCAGCTCGTGCGTTTCCAGACGGGCGGCGGCGCGCTGATCGATATGCTGGTCGCCGGCTCGGGCCTGGTCGGGCTGGGGTTTACGGCATGGTTCGTCGAGTGGCGCAGCCGCAGCAGATCGGCACGGCCCCGCGCATGACGCGGGTCCGGCTCGCCGCGGTGCTGGCCGTATCCCTGCTGTCGGGCACCGCCGGCGGAGCGGCCGCGGCCGAGCAGGCCGCCGGCCCGGTGGCGGACGATCCGACCCTGTCGCAGGAATGCCGGGTCCCGGGCGCGCAGCTCTACACCGTCGCCCAGCTCGGCGCCGTCAAGGCGGCCTTGGCGGAGAACCGGCCCCTGAAGATCCTGGCGATCGGCGGCAGCGCGGCGCCGGGCGCCTCGGCCTCCTACCCGGCCAAGCTCGAGGCCGCCCTGGAGCACGCCCTGCCGAAGGTCGACGTGGTGATCGACCACCGCGGACTGCCGGGCGAGATCGCCTCCGGGGCCGCGGAGCGGCTGCGCACCATGGTGGCCGAGGCCGAGCCCGACCTCGTCGTCTGGCAGGTCGGCACCCACGACGCCATCGCCCGCGTCGACGTGGACGCCTTCGCCAGCGCGCTGGCCGAGGCCGTGGGCTGGATGCGGTCCCACGGGATCGACGTGGTGCTGGTCGACCCGATCTACACGGCCAGCATGGCGGCCGACGTCGACTACAACCGGATCGTCGAGGCCGTCCGGGGCGTCGCGACCCAGCAGGGCGTGCCGCTGGTCCGCCGCTACGAGGCGCTGCAGTACCTGTCGCGCCGCAGCGACAAGGGCGAGGGCCACATGCTCGGCCGCCAGTTCCGGCTGAACGACCTCGGCCTGCGCTGCATGGCCGAGCACGTGGCGCTGACGATCGCCACCTCGCTGATGCGGACGGAAGCGCCCCAGGAGCCCAAGGCGGCCCCGGCCCAGCCGCCCTTAACCGGGCCGCAACGCGCCCCGGGCTAGACCGGACGGCCAGAGATCGGCCTCCCGCCGAGTTCAGGACCGGCGCGGAGCGCGTAGTGTCAGCCACGGCCCTCCCTGTCCTCGCGTTCCGGCACCTCCGGGCGCTGCGCGGCGGCCCGCAGCGGGCTGCCCTGACGGTCTTCGCGATCCGCGTCGGCTCCGCCGGCTTCGCCTACGGCGCCCAGGTGCTCGCGGCGCGGCTGATGGGATGGGACGCCTACGGGATCTTCGCGTCGGTCTGGGTCTGGACGGCGATGCTGGGCCACACCCTGACCCTCGGCCTGTCGCAGGGTGCCTGCCGGTTCGTGCCGGGCGACCAGGCGCAGGGCGACCTCGACCTCGCGCGCGGCTACATCCGGGCCGGCGCCCTCGTGACCGGCGGCGCGGCGCTCGCCGTCGCTGGCCTCGGCGCGGCGCTGCTCGCGCTGGAGCCGGACCTGTTCGCGCCCGCCTACCGGGCGCCGATCCTGGTCGCACTCTGCGTGATGCCGCTCTTCGCGCTCCAGGATTACCTCGAGGGGGTGGCGCGCAGCCAGAGCTGGGTCGGGCTCGCCATCGCGCCGCCCTACCTCCTGCGCCAGACCCTGATGATGGCCTGCATGGTCGCGGCGATCCTGCTCGGCGCGCCGCCCCGCGCCGAGGTCGCGATGGCCTGCATGCTGATCGCCGCCGCGGTCGCGACCGCCCTTCAGGCCGGCCTGCTCGCCGCGCGGCTCCGGCGGGACCTGCCGCCCGGGCCGCACCGCTACCGGTGGCGCACGTGGCTCGGCACGGGCCTGCCGATCGCCGCCATCGACCTCGCCAATGCCGGCTTCACCTTCGTCGACGTGATCGTGCTCGGCGCCCTGGTGAGTCCGGCGGAAGTCGGTGTCTACTTCGCGGCGACGCGCATCCAGCAATTCGTGGTGTTCGTGCACTACGCGGTCAGCGCGGCGACGCTGCAGCGCTACAGCGCCGCCCGAGCGCAGGCCAACCGATTCCTGCTCGCCGAGCTGGTCCGGCGCCAGGGCCGCCTGACGGCCGCCGCGACGCTCGTGGTCGGCGGCGCCGTCCTGGCCGTCAGCCCGCTGCTGCTGGCCATGTTCGGCCCGGGGCTGAACGACAGCGTGCCGATCCTGTGCATCCTGATCGCCGGCAGCGTCGGGGCGAGCCTGTTCGGCCCGGGCGAGGATCTCCTGACCATGCTGGGCGGGGAGCGGCTCTGCGCCGGCATCACGGCGGGGAGCCTCCTCGCGGCCGCCGGCCTGTGCCTGGCCCTGGTCCCGGCCCTCGGGACACTCGGCGCGGCCGCGGCTTTGGCGGTGGCGAGTGTGGGCCGGGCCGCGCTGCTGGCGCGGGCCGCAGGGCGGATCCACGGGCTGCCGACGCCGGTCTGGGCCGCCGGGGCGGTCCGATGATCCCGGCGAGCACCCTCGGCACGGCGACCGGAGGCGGCGTCACCCTCGGCGACGCGCCGGAGCCGGCGGCCTGGGACGCGCTGGTTGCGGCAAGCGCCGCGCCCCACCCGCACTTCGCGCGGCACGTCATCGAAGCTCATCGGACCGCCGGGTTGCTGCCGGCGGACCTCCGCTACGTCACGGTCCGCGCGGGCGACCGGCTCGTCGCGCTGCTGCCGTACCGGGCGGCCCGGGACCTGTCGGGCCTCGGCGGCCGGGTCCTGCGGCCGTTCCTCTCGCCCTACGTGACCGCCACGGCGCCGCTGGTCGCCGACGGTCCGGACCGGGCCGCGCACGCGCATGCCCTGGTGGAAGGCCTCGAGGCCGCCTCCGGCGGATGCGCGTGGCGCTGGCCGCTGCTGCCGACCGCGGCGGGGGCGGTGCCGGAGATGCTGGCGGCGATGCGCGCGCGCGGCTGGGCCATCGGCACGGTGGCGGGCTTCGACCGCCCGGTCATGGACCGGCGCGCCGATCACGCGGCGTTCCTGGCCGGTCATCCCGGTCGGGCGCACTTCAAGGATCTGCGCCGCCGGGCCCGTCGCCTGGCCGAGACCGGGACCGTCACGCACGCGAGCGCCACGGCCGGGGCGGACCTCGCCCGCCTCGTCGCGGCCTTCCTCGACCTGGAGCGGGCCGGCTGGAAGGGGCAGGCCGGCACCGCCATGGCCTGCCGGCCCGAGGGTGCCGCGCTGGCCCGGGCGCTGTTCACCGACGCTCCGGGTCCGATCGGCGTCCGGGCCGACGCCCTGTACCTCGACGGCCGGCCGGTCGCCGTCAGCCTCGCCCTCGTCGACGGCGGCACCGCGACCTTGCTCAAGACCGCCTACGACGAGGATCTGCGCAGCCACGCCCCCGGGCTGCTGCTCGAGGCCGAGATCGTGCGCGCCTGCCACGAGACCGGCTTCGCCGACCGGCTCGACTCGGCGACGCTGGAAGGATCGGCCCTCGAAGGTCTCTATCGCGACCGGATTCCGGTCGCCGAGATCGTCGCCGTCCCGCCCGGTCGGCAGGTGATCTCGCTGGAGCGGCGCCTCCGGCTCGCCCGGTTCGAGCGGGAGGCGCGGTCGGCCGCGAAACGTGCCCTGCGGCGGCGCTAGGGCCGGTCCCGATCGGACTGGGCGTTGCGATACAGCCGGGCCCGTGCCCCACGTGGCGCGGGTGCCCTCTCCGTGCGGGAGAGGGACAGGCTGGGGGATCGGGTCTGTCCGGACGAGGCGCACCCGGACCGATCAGCTCTACGGCGCGCTCGACCTCGAAGCGTCTTGTCCGTTCGCCCAACCCTCCCCCCGCACGGGAGTGGGAATATCGGCGAGGGAGCCCTGGCGCGGCTGCCTCGACCGGAGCCGCCGCCCCCCAGACCGTCGCAGCGCGACTCGGCGCGACCAGGAACGGCGCAAGCGCCGCGCGCCGCTCGTCCCGCGGCAGTTCCTCGGCGGCGCGGCCCGCTACCGGGCCCGGTACGGACCGTCGCCCTGCACCTGATCGTAGACGCCGTGCCCGGTCCGGGCCCGGTAGGCGCGGCCGGCGATGGCGCCGGGGGTCGGCGGCGTGCCGGGCTGGGCGAAACTCGTCTCCGGCCGGTAGGCCGGCCCCCAGCCGATCTCCTCGTCGCCCGCGGGATCCTTGCCCGGGAAGCCGGTGACGTAACCCGTGCTCTGCGCGAGCGCCGGCCCGGCGGCGAGGCCGAGCAGGAGCGCGAGGGTGCAGCGGTACGTTGTCCTGGGACGCATCGGCCGTATTCTCCGTATCCGGCCCGCCGAGCGGACCACCTGCCGAGCAAACCCGGATCCGGAACGGAGGGTTTTCCGGCGTGTACTCATGCCGCGGGCGAGACGGTGAGCGGTCTGCCCGGTCCACCGGCGGGCAGCATGGGGTCGGCGAAGGGCGGAGGCGTGCGTCATGGACGACTGGAAGGCGGGTCTCCGGGCGGAGATGCGGGCCATCGACATCGCCACGGGCGACGCGGCCTCGGCGCAGCTGCCGGACCTGCTGCGACGCCTGAGACACCATCAGGCCGGGCTCGGCGGCAACCCGGTCCTGTCCCTCTACCGGCGCTGGCGCATCCGGCGCCTCGCGCGCGCTGTCGCCGATGCGCGCTGGCTCGCGGAACAGGCGCGTCTCGCGCGTCGCGGCGGGCTCGATCCGCGCCCGTGAGCGGGCCCGCTCAGGCGACGGCCGAGCGGCCTGCGGCGGCCCGGACCGCCCGCGGCCCCTCGCGGAGGGCCGTCGCCGAATCGGCCGTCGCGGAACTGGACGGGCCGGGCGGAACGAGGACCTCCGGCCGCCCGTCCGGTGCGGCCGGCAGCCGGACGAGCACGATCGTGCCCACCGTCTCCTCGGAGCGGATCCGGAGCGAACCGCCATGCAGTTCCACCATCGAGCGGGTGATGGCGAGGCCCAGGCCCGACCCCTTGTGGCTGCGGGTCATCTGCCGCTCGACCTGCGTGAAGGGCCGGCCGAGCCGGGCAAGGTCGGTGCGGGGAATGCCGATGCCGTTGTCCTCGATGTAGAGGTGGGTGGACGCGCCGGCGCGGCGGCCGCGGACCGCGACGCGGCCGCCGGCGGGCGTGAACTTCACGGCGTTCTGCACGAGATTGGCGAGGATCTGCCGGATCGCCTGCGGGTCGGCCAACAGCTCGAGGCCGGGCACGACGTCGACGCTGACCGTGATCGCCTTCTCGCGGGCCGTCGCCTCGACGGGCTCGAGGGCCGCGCTGACGGCGGTCTCGGCGGAGATCGCCTTCGGGCTCAGGCGCACGCGCCGGGCCTCGAGCCGGGCCATGTCGAGGATGTCGTCGATCATGGACAGCAGGTGCGAACCGCTCTCGCGGATGTCGCGGCAATACTCGGTGTAGCGCGGGGTGCCGAGCGGGCCGAGGACGGCGTTCTCCATCACGTCGGCGAAACCGATGATGGCGTTCAGCGGCGTGCGCAGCTCGTGGCTCATGTTGGCCAGGAACTCGGCCTTGGCCTGGTTGGCCGCCTCGGCGGCCGCCTTCTGGTCGAGGTAGCGCTCGGCGAGGTCCGCGAGCTGCTGGGTCTGGAGTTCGAGGGTGCGGCGGGACCGTTTGAGGTCCTTCACGGTCTCGATCAGCTCGCGCTCGGATGCGAGGAGCTGCTCCTGATTGCGCTTGAGGCTGGTGATGTCGGTCCCCACCGAGACGTAGCCGCCGTCCTTGGTGCGCCGCTCGCTGATCTGCAGCCAGCGGCCGTCGGTGAGCTCGGCCTCGAAGGTGCGGGCCGCCAGGCCGGTCAGGGCCATCCCGGCCTCGGGCGATTCCCGCCGGACCTGCGGGAGCACGCCGCGGCCCATCACGTCCGTGTAGCTCCGGCCAGCCTGCGCGTCCTCGGGGCTCAGGGCGTGGAGGTGGCGGAACTTCGAATTGCACAGGACCAGGCGGTTGCCGGTATCCCAGAGCACGAAGGCTTCCGAGATCGCCTCGACGGCGTCCCGCAGACGCATGTCGGCCGCGGCGTTGGTCTCCTCCAGGGCCCGCTGCTCGCTGATGTCGGTGGCGATGCCGACGAGGTGGCGGCCACCGTCGGCGGCGTCGGCCACGACCTCGGCGCGGGCGCGCAGCCAGACATAGGCGCCGTCGGCGCCGCGCATGCGGAAGGCGTGGTCGATATGGGTCTGGTTGGCCGCGAGCCCCCGGGCGAGGCTGTACAGGTCACCGTCGTCGGGGTGGACCAGGCCGTTGACGTCACCGAACGAGAGGTACTCGTGCTGCCGCCGGTAGCCGAGCAGCGTGTACATCGAGTCGGACCAGTAGATCCGGCCCCGCGCGATGTCCCAGTCCCACAGCCCGCAGGCGCCGCGGCGGAGGGCGATCTCCAGGCGGCCGCGGATCTGCTCGCGGGCGCGGTCGGCGCGGGCGGCCTGGCGGGTCTGGAGACCGTAGGCGAGGCCGACGCCGACGATGACGATCGCGGCGGCGGCGATCAGGACGATCTGGTCGCGGGTGCGCGCGCTCCAGCCGCGCAGCAGCGGCTCGATGGGCTGCAGCACCGCCACCTGCCCCGCGCCGCCGGGCAGGCTGTGCATGGCGGCGAGCACGCTCTCGCCGCCGGGAAGTTCGAGGGCCATGGCGCCGGCGCGCTCGCCGAGGCCGGAGAGCGGCTCGCTCTCGCCGAGCACCGCGGCGAGGGTCGTCCGGTCGGCGGGCAGCGGCGGATGGGCGGCGACGATGCGGGTGTCGGGCCGGACCACCAGCAGACGGCGGCCGGGATGCCGCTCGCTCTCGGGCACCAGGGCGCGCAGGTCCTCCGCCACGGTGCCGGCCGGATCCACCGCCCGCGCGGCCAGACGGGCGAAGCCTTCGACCTCGGCCTTCGCACCCGCCAGGATCTCGGCCCGCTGGCCCTGGATGTGGAGCGCGGCGAGCCCGACGAGGCAGGCCAGGAACACCGCGAGCGTTCCCGGCACGGCGTAGCGCAGCCAGCGCTCGGCCTGGCCGAGACGCGGGTCCCGGCTCCGCATGGGCCAGGAGATCGTGAGACTCGAATCCGCACGCGCGGAGAAGGAAGCGGAAGCCGCCTCCGGCATGGCCGAACCTCGCCCGTGGGAACTGTGATCCGGTGCGGGCACCCGGCCCCCGAAGGCCCCCCGAATCTGACTGAATACAATCACTTCGGGGGGCCGTTTGTCCACGGATTTTTTACCATAAGGGCTTGACGAAGGCCGGGTGTTGCCCGGCCGCCCGAGAATCGATTTCGGCCGCGGGTTCAGACGCTTAGCCGCCTCCGAGGGTGCGCGCGAGGATGTCTGCCGTGTCCCGCGAGAGCCCGGGGATCGCCTTGATCCTATTCAGCATTTCGACCGCCTTGGCGCCGCGTGATTTTTCCAGCCGGCGCCACGATCCGAAGGCCGTGAGGAGCCGCGCGGCGACCTGCGGGTTGGTCGAATCGAGTGCCGCGACCGTTTCGGTCACGCGGGCGAATCCCGCCCCGTCCGGCCGTGCGAACTGGGTCGGATTGCCGAACGCGAAGCTCCCGATCAGCGCCCGCACGCGATTCGGGTTGGTCATGGTGAAGGCCGGGTGTTCCTGCAGCCGCGCGATCCGGTCGAGGGTGCCGGGTTCCGGGATCTGGGCCTGGAGGGCGAACCACTTGTCGAGGACCAGGGGCTCGTCGGCGTAGCGGGCCGCGAACTCCGCGAAGGCGGCCTCGCGGGTCTCCCCCGGGATCAGCGCCAGCGTGCCGAGGGCGGCGAGCCGGTCGGTCATGTTGGTGGCCTCGGCCAGCCGCGCGGCGGCGCGGGCGGCGCCCTCCCGGGGATCGCCGGCGGCGACCAGGTCGAGGGCGGCGTTGCGGAGCGACCGGCGCCCCGCCGAGGCGGCGTCGGGGCTGTAGGGCGCGCCGGCCACCGGCGCGAGCGCCGCGTCGATCGATTCGAGCCGCGGCCGCAGGGCCTGGCCCAGACGCGCCCGCAAGTTGAATCGCGCCCGGTGGATCGCGTCGGGATCCACGTCGGCCGGCACCGCGTCGGCGGCCTCGCCCTCGCTCGGCAGCGCCAGGACCAGGGCCGCGAAGGCCGGGTCGGCCAAGGCTTCTTCGTCGAGGAACCGGCCGAGTGCCGCGGCGAACGCCTCCGTCCGATCGGCGTCGGGCTCGAGGATCAGCCGCAGAGCCACGTCCTGCGCGGCCTGCCAGCGGTTGAACGGGTCGCTGTCCTGCGCGAGCAGCCGCATCCGCTGCGCGTCGGTCAGGGCGAGGTCGAGCCGCACCGGGGCCGAGAAGTCGCGCAGCAGGGAGGGTACCGGCTCCTCGGCGACCGCGTCGAACACGATCTCGGCCTCGGGGCGGTCGAGAACGTAGACGCCGTCCCGCATGTCCGGGCAGGTCGCGCCCGTCAGCGGCCCGGACGCCCCGACGAGGCCGAGGGCCACGGGGATCACCAGCGGCGGCCCGTCGGGCTCGGCGCCGGCGCCGGGCAGGCTCTGGGCGAACCGGAGGGTGTAGCGCGCGGCGGCCGGATCGTACGCGGCCGTGACCGCGAGGCGGGGCGTGCCGGGCCGCTCGTACCAGCGGGCGAAGGCGTCGAGATCGCGCCCGATCACTGCCGCGAAGGCCGCGAGGAAATCCTCCACCGTGGCGGCGCGCCCGTCATTGTCGGCGTAGTAGCGGTCCATGCCGGCCCGGAAGGCCTCGGGACCGATCAGCGTCCGCAGCATCCGGACGACCTCGGCGCCCTTGTCGTAGACGGTCGCCGTGTAGAAGTTGTTGATCTCGGCGTAGGCCCGCGGCCGCACCGGGTGCCGCAGGGGCCCGGCATCCTCGGGGAACTGGCGCGCCCGCAGGGAGCGCACCTCGGCGATGCGATGCACCGGCCGCGAGCGCATGTCGGAGGAGAATTCCTGGTCGCGGAAGACCGTGAGCCCCTCCTTCAGGCAGAGCTGGAACCAGTCCCGGCACGTGACGCGGTTGCCGGACCAGTTGTGGAAGTACTCGTGCGCGATGATCGCCTCGATCGCCGCGTAGTCGCCGTCGGTGGCGGTCTCGGGGCTCGCCAGAACGTACTTGTCGTTGAAGATGTTGAGGCCCTTATTCTCCATTGCGCCCATGTTGAAGTCGGACACCGCGACGACGTTGAACACGTCGAGGTCGTAGGCGCGGCCGAACGCGGTCTCGTCCCAGGCCATGGAGCGGATGACGGCGTCGAGGGCGTAGCCCGCCCGGTCCTCCTTGCCGGGCTCGACGTAGACCGCGCAGGTGACGGGGCGGCCCTCCATCGTGGTGAAGCGCGTCTCGACCTGGCCGAGCCGGCCGCCGACGAGGGCGAACAGGTAGGCGGGTTTCGGGTGGGGATCGTGCCAGATCGCGAAGTGGCGGCCCGGCCCGGCCGCGCCGGTCGCGACGGGATTGCCGTTGCCGAGCAGGACCGGCGCCTCGGCCAGGTCGGCCTCGATGCGCGTGGTGTAGACCGACAGCACGTCCGGCCGATCGAGGAAGTAGGTGATCCGGCGGAAGCCGTCGGCCTCGCACTGGGTGCAGTAGACCCCGTTCGACCGGTAGAGGCCCATCAGCTTGGTGTTGGCGGTCGGATCCACCTCCGTGACGAGACGCAGCGCGAAGGGCTGCCGCGGCGGATCGCGGAGGATGAGGCCGGACGGCGTCGCCGCGTAGGCGTCGGGCGCCAGCGGCGCGCCGTCGAGCTCGGCCGAGACCAGCCGGAGATCGTCGCCGTCGAGGGTGAGCGGCACCGCCGGCACGCCGGCCGGGTTCGGCCGCAGCGTCAGCGTCGCGTCGATGCGGGTCGCGTGCGGGTCGAGACGGATGTCGAGGTCGACGCGATCGATCAGGTAGTCGCTGGGCCGGTATTCCTCGAGGCGGATCAGCGGCGGCGTCTCGGTGCGCATTCGGCTCACTCCGGGTGCGGAAGGGGCCCGTTCTGGTCCCTCAGAGCGCGCGGCGCAACGATCGGCCCCGTCGAAACGGCGTGCGCGGGGCGGTCCTCGCCCGGCTCAGAGCCCGGGGGCCGTGCGCCGCTCCGCGAGCAGCGGCCGGTCGAGGCCGACCCTGTCGAGCGTGGCCGACAGGCGGGCGCGGACGAAGGGCTCGGCCCAGCGCATGAGGGTGTAGCTCAGCAGAAGCATGGCGCCGCACGCGGCGACGAGCGCCGTGTAGGGCGGAACGCCGGCGTCGACGAGGCGGTGAATCAGGGCGGCCCCGTTGACGTTGTGCAGGAGATAGAGCGGGTAGGTCATCAGCCCGAGCCGGCAAGCCAGCGCGCAGCCCCGGTCCCCGAGCCGCGCGCGGAGCCACGCGTTGCCGCGCACGCTGGCTACGATCATCAGGACGCAGCCCGCGAAGGCGAGGCGCGGGAGGAGCGGAGCCCCGCTCCGGCCCATCTGGAACAGGAACGATCTGGCCGCGTCTCCGATCTCCACGAGCGCCCCGACCGCGCAGAGGGCGATCACGCACAGACGTCCGGCCGTCGGCCCCTTGACCAGCGCCAGCCACAGGAAGACGCCGAGCGCGAAGAGGCAGCCGTGGCGCAGGAGCGTCAGTTCGGCCAATCGGGTCGCCGCCAGGTCGGCGAGGTTCGGCACGGCCAGGGTCGCGAGCCAGAAAAGGGTGCTGGCGCCGCCGACCGCCGCGCAGACCGGGCCGATGCTCCGGAACCGCCCGAGCCGCAGCAGCGCGAAGACGAGCCCGTAGAACGCGATCTCCACGCCGAGGGTCCAGTAGACGCCGTCCAGCCATGGCGCGACCGGAACGAACAGCACGCAGTCGAGATAGGCCCGCAGCACCTGCCGGACGGATCCCATGCGGCCAATGGCGAGCGAGACGAGGGCCGTGAGTGTGGCGCAGATCCAGACCGCCGGCACGAGACGCAGGAGGCGGCTGCGCAGGAAGGTGCGCGCGGTCGCGTGCTCGGCCGAGTAGGCGATCACGAAGCCCGAGATGACGAAGAACAATTCGACCCCGATCCATCCGAACCACGTCCAGGCGAACAATTCGGGATAGGCCGCTGCGGAATCGAAGGCACGGCCGGCCGTCGAGAGCGGCGCCTGCCAAGCGTACGCGCCGAGATGAAATGTCATGACCAGCATCGCGGCGAGGAAGCGCGCCGCATCGAGACCGATCATCTGTGCATCGTGCCTGTCTCGCGCGGACCCCTGCGTCTTCATCACGGCCTCCGACGTTCGAAAGCGCACCTGTCATCCCGTGGAATAAGGCGGACCCGTCGCGTTCCAGCTACATCTTGGTGGTAAGCCGCCCACCATCTTTCAGCCGAAGTATCTCTCCATCGATGGATCGGAATATCCTTCGGAGGAATGGCCGGAGTCACCCGGCCCGCCGCCAGACCTCGGGCGCATTACTCCCGAGGGCCTGGGGCCACAGCGTCCACTTCGGCTCGGCGGGTTCCGACCCGTCCGGACGCCCGGGCCGTTTTGTCCCGACTCCGTACCGGACGGCCTTCTCACCGCCGGGCCGGCCTCTAGCTAGCGGGGCGTGTCAGCCGGAGGCGGGCCAGCGGTCCGTCTTCGAAGAGCAACAGGACAGGTCCCGATGGAATATCTGCACACCATGGTCCGGGTCGCCGACCTCGATCGGGCGCTCGCGTTCTACGTCGACACGTTCGGCCTGAAGGAGGTGCGCCGCGTCGAGAACGAGAAGGGCCGCTTCACCCTCGTGTTCCTCGCCGCGCCCGGCGATGTCGAGCGCGCCTCGGCAACGAAGTCGCCGCTGATCGAGCTCACCTACAACTGGGATCCGGAGACCTACTCGGGCGGGCGCAATTTCGGCCATCTCGCCTATCAGGTCGATGACATCTACGGCTTCTGCGCCCGGCTGCAGGAGAAGGGCGTCACCATCAACCGGCCGCCGCGTGACGGCTACATGGCCTTCGTGAAGTCGCCGGACGGCATCTCCATCGAGATCCTCCAGAAGGGCGGCGCCAAGGAGCCGCAGGAGCCGTGGAAGTCGATGGAGAACACCGGCACTTGGTAACGGGCCCGCACCCTTGACCCGGACGGCCCCGCGGGCGCATCTGCCCGCGGATCAGCCGGCCGGGCGGCCGCTCCGGGCGCGCGAGCGTTCGGGGAGGAAAGTCCGGGCTCCATGGAGAGACGGTGCCGGATAACCTCCGGCGGGGGCGACCCCAGGGACAGTGCCACAGAGAGCAGACCGCCCCGGATCCGTCCGGGGTCAGGGTGAAAGGGTGCGGTAAGAGCGCACCGCGGACGCGGCAACGCGGACGGCACGGCAAACCCCACCGGGAGCAAGACCGAATAGGGGCGGCGCGCCCTTCGCGAGAAGGGCAGGCCGGCTCTCCAGGCCAGTCGCCCGGGTTGGTTGCTCGAGGCGGTCGGCAACGATCGTCCCAGAGGAATGGCTGCCACGTCGGGGCGCGCGAGCGCTCCGGCCCTACAGAACCCGGCTTACAGGCCGGCTGATCCACCTCCCGATAAAGCCTGAATCCTCAACGCCTTGTCGACCCACCGCCGTGGCCGGGCCGGCAGGCACCGCGCCGAAGATTCGGGCGCGGCAAAAACCTTCGGTTAACCTTGCCAGGTTCAGATCGGTCCGCGCGGCAGCGCCAAGCTTGTGCGTTGACGATCCTCCGAGGCCCATGATACCCGGCATCCTCCCGTCAACGGCGTGTATCGGATCGCCGGGCGCACCCTGCCATCGCGCAGGTCCCGTCCGTGCGCGGCGTTTTGCGCGCTCCGCATCCGGTGCCGTTCCCGTCACGCGCGCCGCGCTCGCGCGGCCCGGCACAGGGCACCATGAGACGCACGAGCCGCACCCGCGCCCGGATCTCCGGGGCGCGCCGACACTCCGCCCGTCCTCGCGCGCCACGGCACGCCGCGCCGGCGAGGCGATCATGAGCCGGCGCCGCTCCGCTCCCGAGACGTCGCCCCGCCACGGCGGCGCCGACGCGCCGGCAGAACCGCACGTCCCCGTCCTCCTCGCGGAGGTCGTCGAGGCGCTCGGCACCGCGGGCGGGATCGCGGTCGACGGCACGTTCGGCGCCGGCGGCTACACCCGCGCGCTCCTCGCGGCGGACCCGGCCCTGCAGGTCGTGGCGATCGATCGCGACCCCACGGCCATCGCGGCCGGACAGGCGCTCGTCGCGGGGTCCGGCGGGCGCCTGCGCCTCCTGCCCGGCCGCTTCGGCGATCTCGACAGCCTCCTCGCGGAGGCGGGCATCGCGCAGGTCGACCGGGTGGTCCTCGACATCGGCGTCTCGTCGATGCAGCTCGACGCGCCGGAGCGGGGCTTCTCGTTCCGCAGCGACGGCCCCCTCGACATGCGCATGGGCCGCGATGGCCCGAGCGCCGCGGATCTCGTCAACGAGGCCGACGAGACCGTGCTGGCCGACATCATCTACCATTACGGCGAGGAGCGGCGCTCGCGGGCGGTCGCGCGGACCATCCTCGAGGCGCGGCGCCGCGGTCGGATCGAGTCCACCGCGCAGCTGGCCGAGCTCGTCGCCGGCGTGGTCCGGACCGAGCCCGGAAGCCACATCCACCCGGCGACGCGGACCTTCCAGGGCCTGCGAATCGCCGTGAACGACGAGCTGGGCGAGCTGGTCCGTGCCCTGCACGCGGCCGAGCGCGTGCTCAGGCCCGGCGGACGCCTCGCCGTCGTGACGTTCCACTCGCTCGAGGACCGGATCGTCAAGCAGTTCTTCGCGGCGCGCAGCGGCCGCTCGGCCCAGGGCTCGCGCCATCTGCCCGGAGGTCCGGCCGAGACCGTCCGCAGCTTCCGCCCCGTCACCAAGGGCCCGGTCCTGCCGGGCGAGGCCGAGACCGCCCGCAACCCGCGCGCCCGCTCGGCCAAGCTCCGGGCCGCGGAGCGCACCGAATCCGACGTTCCCGAACCGCTGGCCGCGCTGACCGCGCTGGCGAGCCTGCCCGACGCGGCCCGCGGAGGCCATCGCCGATGATCCGGCTCTTGAACCTGCTGGCGGTGGCCGGTCTCGTCGCCTCGGCGATCTACGCCTACTCGATCAAGTACGACACGCTCTATCAGGGCGGTCAGGTCTCGAAGCTGCAGACGGCCCTGCACAAGGAGCGGCAGGCGATCGCCGTCTTGCGCGCCGAGTGGCAGTTGCTGACGCGGCCGGACCGCCTGCAGGCGGCCGTCGACAAGCATCTCGCCCTGGAGCCGATCGGCACCAGCCACCTCGCGCGCCTCTCGGACCTGCCCGCCCGGCCGGAGCGCGGCGACGAGATCGGCCGGCTGCTCGCCGCCACGGCGACGCCCAAGGACAAGGGCGCGATCGAGCCGCGCACGACCGGCTCGATCACCCGCACCGTCACCACGACCCGCACCCCGACGACGGCTTCGAGGTAAACCCCCGTGTCCGATCACGCCGACCAGACCCTAGACCCGGCGGTCGAGCCCGCCGTGTCGGACCACGAGGCGGCGCTGCTCGAAGCCGCCGCGCTGGCGCACGCCGCCGGTGCGCCGCGCCCCCTGGACGAGGAGGCGCGCGAGCCCGAGCCGCGCGCCGACCGCGCCAAGGCGCTCCTGCGCAGCATGTTCCGGCTGGCGATCGAGCGCTCGCACATGCGTGTCGCGCTGGTCGGGCTGGTCTTCGTCGGCGTGTTCGGGACGATCTCGGCCAAGCTCCTGATGATGGCGATCTTCGGGGAGCCGCCCAGCCAGGAGCACCGGGTCGCGGCCGCGTCCTCGACCGCCTTCCGGCCCGACATCGTCGACCGCAACGGCGAGATCCTGGCCACCGACATCCGCACGGTCTCGGTCTTCGCCGAGCCGGGCAACATCTACGACAAGGACGAGGCGGTGGAGCTGCTCACCGCCGTCCTGCCGGAACTCAACGCCTCGGAGCTGCGCGCCAAGCTGACGCAGCGCAAGGACAAGAAGGGTGCGGGCTTCGTCTGGGTGAAGCGCGAGCTGACGCCGAAGCAGCAGGCCGAGGTCCACCGGCTCGGCATCCCCGGCATCGGCTTCCTGCCCGACCACAAGCGGGTCTACCCGAACGGCGTCGCGGCCGCCCACATCCTGGGCGCGACGAACCTCGACGGCGTCGGCATCGCCGGCATGGAGAAGTACATCGACTCCACCGGCCTGCAGGCCCTCAACAGCTTCGGGCTGATCAACAAGCAGGCCGACCTGAAGCCGGTGCAGCTGTCGATCGACCTGCGCGCGCAGTTCGCCGTGCGCGACGAGCTGGCCTGGGGCATCGACCACTTCAAGGCCAAGGCCGGCGCCTCGATGATCCTCGACGTGAAGACGGGCGAGGTCATCGCGCTCGTCTCGATGCCGGATTTCGACCCGAACGACCCGAAGGACGCGCTCTCGCCCGACCGCATCAACCGGATGAATGTCGGCGTCTACGAGATGGGCTCGACCTTCAAGGCGATGACCCTCGCCATGGCGCTCGATTCCGGCAAGTACAACGTCAACTCGACCTTCGACACCCGGGGCGGCGTGCTGAACTGGGGCCGGCAGAAGATCCACGAGTACCACGGCACCAACCGCGTCATCACCATGCCGGAGGTGTTCACCCACTCCTCCAACATCGGCTCCGCCAAGATGGCGCTCGGCGTCGGCGTGCCCGGCCACAAGGCCTTCCTGAAGAAGATGGGCCTGCTCGACCGGCTGCGCACCGAGCTGCCGGAGAGCGCGGCGCCGATCGTCCCGTCGCGCTGGACCGAGATCAACACCATCACCATCGCGTTCGGCCACGGCATCGCGGTGGCGCCGATCCAGGCCGCGGCCGCGGTGGCGGCGATCGCCAACGGCGGCGACCTGATGACGCCGACCTTCCTCAAGACGACGCCCGAGGCGGCCAAGGCCCGCGCCACGCACGTGCTCTCCGCCCAGACCTCCGAGGCGATGCGCTACATCATGCGGCTCAACGCCTCCGAGGGCTCGGCCAAGAAGGCGGCGATCCCGTACTACTTCGTCGGCGGCAAGACCGGCACCGCCGAGAAGGTCATCGGCGGCCGCTACATCCACAACCGCCTGTTCACGACCTTCATGGCGGCCGCGCCGATGAACGACCCGAAGTACCTGTTCGTCACGATCATGGACGAGCCGCAGGGCCTGCCGGAATCGGGCGGCTACGCCACGGCGGCCTGGAATTCCGGCGTGGTCACCGGCAAGGTGATCGAGCGCGTGGCGCCGATCCTCGGCCTGCCGCCGCAATTCGAGCCGCCGGTGCGGCCGTTCCCGCAGATGGTCAAGCTCAACGCCTACCACGTCAACCAGCTCGGCGGCCCGTGAGAGTGGATCGATGAGAGTGGATCGATGAGCGCGCGGCTCGCCGACCTCTTCCCAGAGGCCGCCGGCCCCGCGGGGGAGCTGACCGTCTCGGACCTCACCGCCGACAGCCGGCAGGTGGCGACCGGCACGGTCTTCGTCGCCGTGCCGGGCACGAAGGCCGACGGCCGCCGCTTCGCCGCGCAGGCCGCCCAGCGCGGCGCCGCCGCGGTGGCCGGGGAGGGGAGCCGCCCCGCCGACCTGCCCGACGCGGTCGCCTGGATCCCGGTCGCCGACGCGCGCCGGTCGCTGGCGCTCGCCGCGGCGCGCCTCGCGGGCCCGCAGCCCGGGATCGTGGTGGCGGTGACCGGCACCGCCGGGAAGAGCTCGGTGGCCGACTTCGTCCGCCAGATCCTGGCGCGCCTCGGCCGCGACGCCGCGAGCCTCGGCACCGTCGGGATCGTCACCGACCGCGGCGCGCAGTACGGCTCCCTCACGACCCCGGATCCGGTGACGCTGCACCGGACGCTGGCGCGGCTCGCCGCGGAGGGCGTCACCGACCTCGCCATGGAGGCGTCCTCCCACGGGATCGAGCAGCGCCGGCTCGACGGCGTGCGCCTCGACGCGGCCGGCTTCACCAATCTCGGCCGGGACCATCTCGACTATCACGCGAGCATCGAGGAGTACCTCGCGGCCAAGCTGCGCCTGTTCACGGACCTGCTCCCGCCGGGCCGGCCGGCCATCGTCAACGCCGACGGCGCCTACGCCGAGCGGGTGATCGCCGCCGCCGAGACCGCCGGCCGGCCGGTCCGCACGGTCGGGCGGGGCGGCCGGGACCTGCGGGTCGAGGCGGTCCGTACGGAGGGGTTCGCGCAGGCCGCCCGCGTCCTGTTCGCGGGTAGGGCCCGGGAGCTGCACCTGCCGCTCGTCGGCGAGTTCCAGGTGGAGAACGCCCTGGTGGCGGCCGGCATCGCGCTGGCCACCCCGGCCGGGGCGGCCGATCCCGACGGCGTCTTCGCGGCCCTCGACCACCTCACCGGCGTTCCCGGCCGCATGGAGCGGATCGGCGAGGCGCGCGGCGGCCTCTGTCTCGTCGACTACGCCCACAAGCCCGAGGCCCTGGAGAGCGTGCTCGCCGCGCTCCGCCCCTTCGCGTCGGGCCGGCTGATCGTGGTCTTCGGCTGCGGCGGCGACCGCGACCGGGGCAAGCGGCCGCTGATGGGCGCCATCGCCAAGCGGCTCGCCGACATCGTCATCGTCACGGACGACAATCCGCGCACCGAGGAGCCCACCGCCATCCGCCGGGCGATCCTGGACGCGGCTCCGGGCGCGGAGGAGATCGGCGACCGCTCCGAGGCGATTCAGAGCGCCGTCGGCCGGCTCGGACCGGGCGACGTGCTGGTCGTGGCCGGCAAGGGTCATGAAACCGGCCAGATCGTGGGGGATCGGACGCTGCCGTTCTCGGACCACGAGGTCCTGCGTGCCGCGATCGCCGCGGCGGCCTGAGGGCGACGGGGGACCGACCATGACCGCACTCTGGACGCGGGAGGAGCTGGAATCCGCGACGGGCGGCCGCCTGACCGGCGCGGAGCGCGCCATCGGCGGCGCCTCGATCGACACGCGCACGCTCCGGCCCGGCGACCTGTTCTTCGCGATCCGCGGCGACGCCCGCGACGGCCACGACTTCGTCCCCGACGCCCTGGGCCGCGGGGCCGGCGCCGCCGTGGTGAGCGCCGCGCGCGCCGACGCGCTCGCCGCCCACGGCCCCGTCCTGGCGGTGCCCGAGGCGGGCGTCGACCCGGTCCTGACCGCGATGGTGCGCCTCGGTGCCGCCGCCCGGGCCCGGACGCGCGCGCAGGTCGTGGCGGTCACTGGGTCGGTCGGCAAGACCGGGACCAAGGAGGCCCTGCGCCACGTCCTGTCCGAGCAGGGCGAGACCCACGCCTCGGCGGCCTCCTACAACAATCACTGGGGCGTGCCCCTGACCCTGACGCGAATGCCGCGCTCGGCGCGCTACGGCGTGTTCGAGATCGGCATGAACCACGGCGCCGAGATCGTGCCGCTGACCGCCCAGGTCCGGCCGGACATCGCGCTGATCACCACGATCGCGCCCGCCCATATCGAGCATTTCGCCTCGCTCGCCGCCATCGCGGACGCCAAGGGTGAGATCTTCTCCGGGCTCCAGCCCGGCGGCGTCGCGATCCTGAACCGCGACGTCGAGCATTTCGACCGGCTGGTCGCCCACGCCCAGGCCTCCCGGGCGGGCCGGGTGGTGACCTTCGGCGAGCACCCGGATTCCGACGTCCGCGCCCTGAAGATCGTGCTCCGGCCCGACCTGTCGGTGATCGACGCGGTGGTGATGGGCCAGCCCGTCACCTACAAGCTCGGCACCGCCGGCCGGCACGCCGCGCTGAACTCCCTGGGCGTCATGGCGGTGGTGCACAGCCTCGGGGCGGACCTCGCCCGCGCGGCCCTGTCGCTCGGCGGGCTGACGCCGCCGGCGGGGCGCGGCGAGCGCACCGCCCTCGAGATCGGCGGCGGCACCGCCTACCTCGTGGACGAGAGCTACAACGCCAATCCCGTCGCGGTCCGCGCGGCGCTGGCGACCCTGGCGGGGATCGAGACCGGGCCCCGCGGCCGCCGGATCGCGGTGCTGGGCGACATGCTGGAACTCGGCGCCGCCGCGCCCGACCTCCATCGCGGCCTGGCGGAGGCGATCGAGGCGGCCCGGGTCGATCTGGTCTTCACGGCCGGTCCGCTCATGCGCAACCTGTTCGAGGCCCTGCCGGTGAGCCGCCGCGGCGCGGTGGCCGACACCGCCACCGACCTGCTCGAGCCGCTCGCCCGGACCCTGCGGTCCGGCGACGCCGTCATGGTGAAGGGATCGAACGGCAGCCGCATGGGCCCGATTGTCGAGGCGCTGAAAGCCCGCTACGCGGTCGATCCGACCCGGCGGACCCAGGCCGTCCCGTGATCGGCACGTCCGCGCGCACGGCGCGACCGGCGCCGTCCCCCGAAACCTGAGCCTGAACAAGGGGGCCGAGCGCCCGGATGCTGTACCTTCTCTCGGACCTGAGCAGCAGCTTCACGCCGCTCAACGTGTTCCGCTACATCACCTTCCGCACCGGCGGCGCGCTGTTCACGGCGGGCCTGTTCGTGTTCTGGTTCGGGCCCTGGATCATCTCGCTGCTGCGGATCCGTCAGGGCAAGGGGCAGCCGATCCGCGAGGACGGGCCGCAGACCCACCTGCTGACCAAGCGGGGCACGCCGACCATGGGCGGCCTCATGATCCTGGCCGGCGCCGTCGTGGCGATCCTGCTCTGGGCGAACCCGCGCAACCACTACGTCTGGGTGACGCTGACCGTCACCCTCGGCTTCGGCGCCATCGGCTTCTACGACGATTACCTCAAGGTCACGAAGCAGTCGCACAAGGGCTTCTCGGGCAAGTTCCGCCTCGCCCTCGAGGCGGTGATCGCGATGGCGGCCTGCGTGACCATCGCGGTCTACTCGCCCGCCGCGCTCCAGAACCAGCTCGCCTTCCCGGTGTTCAAGGACGCGCTTCTGAATCTCGGCTGGTTCTACCCGCTGTTCGGCGCCTTCGTGATCGTCGGGGCGGGCAATTCCGTGAACATGACCGACGGCCTCGACGGCCTCGCGATCGTGCCGGTGATGATCGCCTGCGGCACGTTCGGCTTCATCGCCTACCTCGTCGGCAATTCGTTCACCGCCAGCTATCTGCAGGTGAACTACGTCCGCGACACGGGCGAGCTCGCCGTGGTCTGCGGCGCGGTCATCGGCGCAGGCCTCGGCTTCCTCTGGTTCAACGCGCCGCCGGCCCAGATCTTCATGGGCGACACCGGCTCCCTGGCGCTGGGCGGCCTGCTGGGCTCCATCGCGGTGGCGACGAAGCACGAGATCGTCCTGGCGATCGTCGGCGGCCTGTTCGTGCTGGAGATGATGTCGGTGATCATCCAGGTCGCGTCGTTCAAGCTGACGGGCAAGCGCGTCTTCCGCATGGCGCCGATCCACCACCATTTCGAGCAGAAGGGCTGGAAGGAGCCGCAGGTCGTGATCCGCTTCTGGATCATCGCGGTGATCCTGGCGATGGCCGGTCTGGCGACGCTGAAGCTGCGCTGAGAAATTGTGCTAGAGGGCGATCTGAGAGGTCGATCCGATCCTCGCCCCCATCCTGAGGCGCGGCCGCGGAGCGGGCGCCTCGAAGGAGGCTCCCGGCCAGCCGCGCGATCCCTGGAGCCCGCCTTCGGGGAACGCCGCCGCGGGCACCTCGGGATGACGGGCGCGGTCGGATCGGCCGGGTTCGGCCGCCGCATCCAGAGTTCCGCATGACACCCGTCACCGTCTTCCAGGACAAGACCGTCGCCCTGTTCGGACTCGGGGGCTCGGGGCTCGCCACGGCGCTGGCGCTGAAGGCGGGTGGCGCGGCCGTGCAGGCCTGGGACGACAATGCCGACAGCCTCGCCCGCGCGCGGGAGGCCGGCATCGAGACGCGGGACCTGCGCGCGGCCGACTGGTCCGCGTTCGCCGCCTTCGTGCTGAGCCCGGGCGTGCCGCTGACCCATCCCGAGCCGCACTGGAGCGTCCGGCTCGCCCGGGACGCCGGGGTCGCCATCGTCGGCGACATCGAGCTGTTCTGCCGGGAGCGGCGGGCGCAGGCGCCGGGGGCGCCGTTCGTGGCGATCACCGGGACCAACGGCAAGTCGACCACCACGGCGCTGATCGCCCACGTGCTCGCGCAGGCGGGCCGCGACGTCCAGATGGGCGGCAACATCGGGACCGCCATCCTGTCGCTGGAGCCGCCGGCCGCCGGCCGCGTCCACGTGATCGAGATGTCGTCGTTCCAGATCGACCTGACGCCGAGCCTCGACCCGAGCGTCGGCGTGCTGATGAACATCACGCCGGACCATCTCGACCGGCACGGCACGATGGAGCAGTACGCGGCCATCAAGGAGCGCCTGGTCCAGGGCGCCGGCCTGGCGGTGGTCGGCGTCGACGACGCCCCGAGCCGCGCCATCGCGGATCGCCGCGGCGCCGACCTCATGCGCGTCCACGTGCCCCACGGCGACGTGCTGTGCACCGACGCGCTGACGGTGCGCGACGGGATCGTCCGGGAGCCGGACGGGACAGCCCTCGCCGACGTCAACGGGATCGGCTCGCTCCGGGGAGCGCACAACTGGCAGAACGCCGCGGTGGCGGTCGCCGTGGCGCGGGCCCTCGACCTGTCGCCGGAGCAGATCCAGGCCGGGCTGAGCTCGTTCCCGGGCCTGCCGCACCGGATGGAGGAGGTCGGTCGGCGCGGCCACGTGCTGTTCGTCAACGATTCCAAGGCGACGAACGCGGATTCCACCGAGAAGGCCCTCACCGCCTTCCGCGACATCCACTGGATCCTCGGCGGCAAGGCCAAGGAGGGCGGGATCTTCCCGCTGGTGCCGTATTTCGAGCGGGTCGCCCACGCCTACCTGATCGGCGCGGCCTCCGACGCCTTCGCGGCGACCCTGGAGGGCGCCGTGCCCTACACGCGCTGCGAGACCCTCGAGAACGCCGTCCCGAAGGCCGCCGAGAACGCCGCCGCCTCGGGTGCGCCGGAGCCGGTGGTGCTGCTGTCGCCGGCCTGCGCGTCCTACGACCAGTTCCGGAACTTCGAGATCCGCGGCGACCGGTTCCGCGAATTGGTGCAGGCGCTGCCCTGAGGCAGCGCCGGCCTCAGCGCGCCAGAACCTTGGCGGCGTCGCGGGTGGTGTCGACCGCCTGCGAGACGTTGGCCACCGACTGGACGATCGCCCCGATATTGCCGGTGATCTCCGTGACGGCGCCGGCGGCGCTCTGCATGCTCTCGGCGAGATCCCGGGTCACGGCGCTCTGCTCCTCGATGGCGGCCGCGGTGGCGACCACGGTCTCGCGCATCACCGAGACCGAGGACCCGATCGAGCTGAGAGCCTCTACGACCTCCTGCGAGACGCGCTGCACGCTGGCGATCTCGCCGTTGATCTGACCGGTGGCGCGCGCCGCCTGGTCGGCCAGCGCCTTCACCTCCGAGGCGACGACCGCGAAGCCGCGGCCCGCCGCGCCAGCGCGGGCGGCCTCGATGGTGGCGTTCAGCGCCAGCAGGTTGATCTGGCCGGCGATGTCCTGGATCAGGCCGACGATGCCGGTCATGGCGGTGGCGGTCTCGGCGAGCCGCTTCGTGTGGCCGTCAGCGTCCTGGACGCAGGCATAGGCGGTGTCGGTGGCGCTCTGGGAGCGCACGATGCTCTGGGACATCTCGGCCACCGAGGCGGCGAGTTCCTCGGCCGCCGCCGCGACGGTCTGGACGTTGCCGGAGGTCGAGTCGGCCGCCGAGGAGGCGAGCGAGGCCGCCGTGGTCGAGTGCGTCACCGCCCGCTCGATCTCGCCGAAATTCTGATCGATGAGGGTCCGCAGGTTGGCGAACAGCCGGACCTGATCGCTGATGTCGGTGGCGAACTTCACCACCTTGTAGGGCCGGCCCGCGGCATCGAGGATCGGATTGTAGGACGCCTGGATCCAGACCTCGCGCCCGTCCTTGCCGATCCGCCGGAACTGCGCCGCCTGATAGGTGCCGTTCCGAAGGGCCGCCCAGAAGGCCCGGTAGGCCTCGCTCTCGCGGTAGGCAGGCTCCACGAACAGGCTGTGATGCTGCCCGATCACCTCGGCGCGGCTGTAGCCCATCGCGGCGAGGAAATTGTCGTTCACCGCGATCACCGTGCCGTCGAGGTCGAAGGCGATGACCGCCTGCACCTTGTCGATCGCGGCGATCTGCCCGGCGCGGTCGGCCTCCTCGGTCCGCTGCTGCGTGATGTCGGTGGCGAACTTCACCACCTTGTAGGGCCGGCCGCGGACGTCGAGCATCGGGTTGTAGGACGCCTGGATCCAGATCGACCGGCCGCCCCGGCCGACCCGCTGGAACTGGCCGGACTCGAAGCCGCCGGAGCGCAGGCGCTCCCAGAACGCCCGGTATTCCGGCGCGTCCCGCTGGGCCGGTTCCATGAACATGCTGTGGTGCTGGCCGACGATCTCCGGCAGCGCGTACCCGACCACGTCGAGGAAGTTTTGGTTCGCCGACAGGATCCGTCCCGCCAGGTCGAACTCGATCACGCCCTGGACCCGGTCGAGGGCCGCCAGCTTGGCATGCGCTTCACGGACATTCAGGGCAGAGAACATGGCACGTCGGCTTCCGCTGGGCGGACCGGGCGCGGGGCACCGCGACCCGCCGGGGGGATACATCCGGAAGTTGCAGTAGGAAGATTAACATGGAGTGTCTTTTTACCAGTATTGCGGCGGCCAAATACAGCATTCCAGCGGCCTCCAGACGTGCGGCCGACGCGCGCCGACGCGCCGGCCATAAGGCTCCGTTTACCATTCCTGCCGAGGATCCCGTCCGACCCGCGCGGATCGGCATCCGCGCGGCCTGGAGTCGTTGCCCGGCATGATGTCACGCGCGGAACGCACCCCCCTGACGGACTGGTGGTGGACCGTGGACCGCGGTCTGCTGGCGGCGCTGTTCGCGCTGATGGTCGCGGGCCTCGTCTTCCTGATGGGCGGCGGCCCGCCGGTGGCCGAGCGGATCGGCCTGCCGACTTTCTACTTCCTCAACCGGCAGGCGATGTACCTCGCGCCGACCATCCTGCTGATCTGCGCGGTCTCGTTCCTGTCGCTGCGCGGCATCCGGCGGCTCGCGCTGGTCACCTGGATCTGCGGCGTCGCCCTGTGCCTGCTCGCCGGCAAGTTCGGGCCCGAGATCAAGGGCGCGCACCGCTGGATCCAGTTCGGCTCCTTCGGCCTGCAGCCCTCGGAATTCGTGAAGCCGGCCTTCGTGGTCGTCGCCGCCTGGGCCTTCTCGGAGGGCGCCCAGCGCCGCGACATGCCGGGCGGCATCCTGGCGCTGCTGCTCCTGCCGATCACCATCGTGCCGCTGCTGCTCCAGCCCGATTTCGGCCAGACCATGCTGATTACCATGGTGTGGTGCGCGCTGTTCTTCGTGGCCGGCCTCCACCTGATCTGGGTGGCCGTCCTCGGCGTGCTGGGCCTCGGGGGTGTGTTCGCTGCCTACCTGTTCTTCCACCACGTGCGCGAGCGCTTCAACAAGTTCCTCGACCGGGATTCCGGTGGCGGCTTCCAGGACTTCTGGTCGCGCGAATCGTTCCGCTCGGGCGGCTGGTTCGGCACCGGGCCGGGGGAGGGCGTGGCCAAGCGCCACCTGCCGGACGCGCATACCGACTTCATCTTCTCGGTCACCGGCGAGGAGTTCGGCGTGATCGTCTGCCTCTGCCTCGTGGCCCTGTTCGCCTTCATCGTGCTGCGCGGACTCAAGCTCGCGCGGCGCACCGACGACACCTTCTCGCGGCTGGCGATCACCGGCCTGACCACGCTGTTCGGTCTGCAGGCCTGCATCAACATGGCGGTGAACACGCAGCTGATGCCCGCCAAGGGCATGACGCTGCCGTTCGTCTCGTACGGCGGCTCCTCGCTGATCTCGCTGGCGCTCGGCACCGGCTTCCTCGTCGCCCTGACCCGCAAGCGGCCCCGCACCGTCATGCTCAGCCAGAAGCCCCCCGGCACCGCGCCCGCCACCGTCGCCGGGGTGATGCGGTGACCGTCTTCACGCCCACGATCCTGCTCTGCGCGGGCGGCACCGGCGGCCACCTGTTCCCGGCCGAGAGCCTCGCCCACGCGCTGCGGGCCCGCGGCATCCGGGTGGCGCTCGCCACCGACGCCCGGGTCGATTCCATCGCGTCCGAGTTCCCGGCCTCCGAGGTGGTGACCATCGCCTCGGCGACGCCGTCCGGCCGCTCGCCGCTGAAGCGGGCAAGCGCCGTGCTGACGCTCGGCCGCGGGTTCGGCGTCGCGGCGAAGGAGATCCGGCGGATCAATCCGGCCGCCATCGTCGGCTTCGGCGGCTACCCGACCGTGCCGCCGGTGCTGGCCGGCCAGATCCTGCGCGTGCCGACGATCCTGCACGAGCAGAACGCCGTGATGGGTCGGGCCAACGCCTTCCTGGCGCGGGGCGCGCGCACCATCGCCACCGGCTTCAAGGTCGTGCGCGGCGTGCCCGACAAGGCCCGCGCGCCGCGGATCCACACCGGCAACCCGCTCCGCCCGGCGGTGATCGAGGCGGCCAGGGTCCCGTTTCCGCCCTTCGGTAACGACGACGCCCTGCGGCTCCTGGTGTTCGGCGGCAGCCAGGGCGCCCGGGTCATGGGCGAGGTCGTGCCGGAGGCGATCGCCCGCCTGCCGGACGCGCTGCGCGCCCGCCTGCACCTCGTCCAGCAGGTCCGCCCCGAGGACCTGACGGCGGTGCAGAACCGCTACCTCGCCATGGGGCTCGCCGGGATCGAGGCGGCGCCGTTCTTCAAGGACCTGCCCGCGCGGATGGCCGCGAGCCACCTCGTGGTCGCGCGCTCGGGCGCCTCGACGGTCTCGGAACTCGCCGCGATCGGCCGCCCGGCGATCCTCGTGCCCCTGCCCGGCTCGCTCGACCAGGACCAGGCCGCCAACGCCGCGACCCTCGACGCGATCGGCGCGGCGCTCGCGGTGAAGCAGTCGGATTTCACGCCGGACCGCCTCGCCGCGGAGCTGACCGCCTGCTTCGAGACGCCGGCAAAATTGACCGCGGCGGCCGATGCGGCCAGAAGCGCGGGCATCCACGACGCCGCCGAGCGGCTGGCCGAGGTCGTCGTCGAGACGGCCGCCCGCACCTGATTTCTTGAGGGATTCCGCACCGGCGGTCCCGCCACCAGACGGTTCGACCCATGAAGCTGCCCGACAAGCTCGGCCCCATCCACTTCATCGGCATCGGCGGCATCGGCATGTCCGGCATCGCCGAGGTCATGCACAATCTCGGCTACACGGTGCAGGGCTCGGACGCCTCCGACAACGCCAACGTCCGCCGTCTCGCCGAGAAGGGCATGCGCACCTTCGTGGGCCACGATGCCAAGAACGTCGAGGAGGCGGCCCTCGTCGTCGTCTCGACCGCGATCCGCCGCGACAACCCCGAGCTGCAGGCCGCCCGCGAGCGGCGTCTGCCGGTGGTGCGCCGGGCCGAGATGCTGGCCGAGCTGATGCGCTTCAAGTCCTGCGTGGCGATCGCCGGCACGCACGGGAAGACCACGACCACGTCGCTCGTCGCCACCCTGCTCGACGCCGGCAACCTCGACCCGACCGTGATCAACGGCGGCATCATCAACGCCTACGGGACCAACGCCCGCATGGGTGCCGGCGAGTGGATGGTGGTCGAGGCCGACGAGTCGGACGGCACCTTCCTGAAGCTGCCGGCGGACGTGGCGATCGTCACCAACATCGACCCCGAGCACCTCGACCATTTCGGCTCGTTCGACGCGATCAAGGACGCGTTCCGGCGCTTCATCGACAACATTCCGTTCTACGGCTTCGCGGTGATGTGCATCGACCACCCGGTGGTGCAGGACCTCGTCGGCCACATCGAGGACCGGCGGATCATCACCTACGGCGAGAATCCGCAGGCCGACGTGCGCCTGATCGACGTGGACCTGCGCGGCGGCCAGAGCCGCTTCCGGGTGATGATCCGCGACCGTCGGCCCGGCTACCGGATGGAGATGGAGGATCTCGTCCTGCCGATGCCCGGCAAGCACAACGCGCTCAACGCCACCGCGGCGCTCGCCGTCGCGCACGAGCTCGGCGTGAAGCCGGACGCGATCCGCCAGGCGCTCGCCGGGTTCGGCGGCGTGAAGCGGCGGTTCACCCGCACCGGCGAGTGGAACGGCGCGACGATCTTCGACGATTACGGACACCATCCGGTGGAGATCAAGGCGGTGCTCAAGGCCGCCCGCGCCTCGACCGAGCACGGGGTGATCGCCGTGGTGCAGCCGCACCGCTACACCCGGCTGCAATCGCTGTTCGACGATTTCTGCACCTGCTTCAACGATGCCGACACGGTCATCGTGGCGCCGGTCTACGCGGCCGGCGAGCAGCCGATCGAGGGCTTCGACCGCGACAGCCTCGTGGCCGGCCTGCGCTCCCGCGGTCACCGCGACGCCCGGGCCCTGGAGCGGCCGGAGGAACTCGCGGGGATCATCGCGGAGCTCGCCAAATCCGGCGACTACGTGGTCTGCCTCGGCGCCGGCACGATCACCCAGTGGGCCTACGCCCTCCCGGACGAACTCGCCGCGCGGGGACGGTAGGCGCGGTGCGTCAGCCCGCCCCGGGAGGCCTCTCGGGTCGTCGGCACCGTCGACCGTCCACTGCGGGCTGCGCTCTGAGGATGAACCCGGCGGTGACTCTCCGGACCCCGGCCTCGCAGCGCCCGCTGCCACCCCGATGCGACGACACCAGGATCGCCGCATCCCTCTCCCCGCGGGCGGGGCGAGGGGAGACACACAGATGACCGCCTCTCTGCACGATCGCATCCGGGCCGCCGCGCCCGACCTCCGCGGGCGCCTGCTCGCCGACCAGCCGCTCGCCGACCTCACTTGGTTCCGGGTCGGCGGACCGGCCGAGGTGCTGTTCACCCCGGCCGACGAGGAGGATCTCGCCCGCCTCCTCGCATCCCTCGATCCGGACGTGTCGGTCACGGTGATCGGGCTCGGCTCGAACCTGATCGTTCGGGACGGCGGCGTGCCGGGCGTGGTCGTGCGCCTCGGCGGCAAGGCCTTCGGCAGCATCGCGATCGACGGCGACACCCTGACCGTCGGCACCGCGGTCCCGGACATGCGCCTCGCCAAGGCGGCGGCCGAGGCCGGGCTCGACGGGCTCGCCTTCTACCGCGGCATCCCGGGCTCGATCGGCGGCGCGCTGCGCATGAACGCGGGCGCGCATGGCGGCGAGACCACCGACGTGCTGGTGGAAGCCCGCGGGGTCGACCGGACGGGCGCGTCGCGCACCTTCAGCCACGCCGACATGGGGTTCTCCTACCGGCACGCGGACGCGCCCGAGGACGTGATCTTCACGCGCGCCCTCTTCCGCGGCCGGCCCGGCGACCGCGTCGCCATCGAGGCCGAGATGGAGCGGGTCACGGCCGCCCGCGAGGCCGCGCAGCCGATCCGCGAGCGGACCGGCGGCTCGACCTTCGCCAATCCGGACGGCGGCAAGGCGTGGCAGCTCGTCGACGCCGCCGGCTGCCGCGGGCTGAGGCGGGGCGGCGCCCAGGTCAGCGAGATGCACTGCAACTTCCTGATCAATACCGGAACTGCGACCGCGGCTGACATCGAGGGGCTCGGCGAGGAGGTCCGCCGCCGCGTCCGGGAAACCAGCGGGGTCGAGCTGCGCTGGGAGATCCGGCGCATCGGCCGGCCCGCCGGCACGATGTGAGAGCGATGTTCGGGACGCGCCGACGCGGCCGAGACACGGTGCTCGGTCGTCACCGCGGCCGTTCGCGCGTTCAGATCCTGATTGAAGCCGACCTATTCGAGGTGCCCTGATGTCCAAGCACGTCGCCGTCCTGCTGGGCGGCACCTCCGCCGAGCGCGAGGTCTCCCTCAGTTCCGGCAAGGCCTGCGCCGACGCGCTCGAAGGCGAGGGCTACCGGGTGACCCGGGTCGATGTCGGCCCCGACATCGCGGCCGTCCTGACGGCGCTCCGGCCGGACGTGGCCTTCAACGCGCTCCACGGGCCGGACGGCGAGGACGGCACCATCCAGGGCCTGCTGGAGATCCTGAAGATCCCCTACACCCATTCCGGCGTCCTCGCCTCGGCGCTCGCCATGAACAAGGAGCGGGCCAAGACCGTCATGCGCGCCGCCGGCGTCGACGTGCCCGAGGGCCGGATCGTTAACCGTCGTGAGGCCGCCAGGACACACCCGCTGCCGCCACCCTACGTCGTGAAACCGATCGCCGAAGGCTCATCGGTGGGTGTGATCATCGTGCGCGACGGCCGCTCGCACCCGCCCCAGATCCTCGCCTCGGAGGAGTGGACGTTCGGCGAGCAAGTCCTTGCGGAACCTTACATTGCTGGCCGCGAACTCACCTGCGGCGTGATGGGCGACAAGGCCCTCGGGGTGATCGAGGTGAAGGCCGCCACGGGGGATTGGTACGATTACGACGCCAAGTACGCCCCCGGGGGCTCGGTTCACGTGCTCCCGGCCGAACTTAAACCAAATGTTTACCAGCGTGTCCAAGAACTGTCGTTAACGGCGCATCAAGCACTGGGCTGTCGGGGCGTCAGCCGTGCCGACCTTCGCTACGACGACACACCGGGTGGAACCGGTCTGCTCGTGGTGCTGGAGGTCAACACGCAACCCGGCATGACCCAGACGAGCCTTGTGCCGGAGATGGCGGCCCACGCGGGCCTGAGTTTCGGTGAGCTCGTCCGATGGATGGTGGAGGACGCTTCCCTGAATCGCTGAGCGGCGACGCCGCCGGCCGGAGCGGTCCCGCGCGCCTCGTCGGCGCGGTCCTGGGCCGGCTCGCCGGCCGCGCCACGTCCCGGTCGCTCTCGGTTCGTCGGGCCCGCCCGAGTCAGCGCCTGAGCGAGCGCCTGCCCCGCGGCGCCGGAATCGTGGCGGTCTCCGTCTCGGCCGCCGCCGTGGCGCTCGCCGGTTTCGTGGCGAGCGGCCGCTACGACGCCTTCGTGGCCGAGCAGGGCCGCCCCCTCGACATCGCCGCGCGCGTCGCCGGCTTCGGCGTCGAGCGCGTCACGATCTCGGGCATCTCCCGCATGTACGAACGCGAGGTCCTGGCGGCCGCCGGGATCGACTGGCGCTCCTCGGTTCCCTTCCTCGACGTCAACGACGTGCGCGAGCGGCTGCTCCGCGTGCCGCTCATCGCGCAGGCCTCGGTCCGGAAGATCTATCCCAACGAGATCGCCATCACCCAGGTGGAGCGCGAGCCCGCGGCCCTCTGGCAGAAGAACGGCGAGATCAGCGTGATCGCCGCCGACGGCACCGTCATCGACGCGATGCGCGACGACCGTTACGCCAGCCTGCCCCTGGTGGTCGGCGAGGACGCCAACACCAAGCTTCCGGAATACCTCGCGCTCATCGCCGCCGCCGGGCCCCTCGCCGAGCGGATCAAGGCCGGCACCTACGTGTCCGGCCGGCGCTGGACCCTCAAGTTCGACGGCATCGACGTGCGCCTGCCCGAGCTCGATCCGGCCGCGGCGCTCGCCCGCCTCGTGCGGTTCGAGCGCGAGGCCGGCCTGCTCGAGAAGGACATCATCGCGGTGGACCTGCGCATGCCGGACCGCCTGGTGGTGCGCCTGACCGAGGAGGCGGCCGCCGCCCGCGCGGAAGCCCAGAAGGCGAAGAAGAAGGGCGCGGCCAGCTGATGACCTCGACCACGATCTCCGCCCGTCCCGCATCCCGCGCCCGGTAGCGTCAATGCACAGCCAACACGGCCTCACGCCGCGCTTGAAGCCGCTCTCCGCCCGGCGCTCGACCACCCTCTCGGTGCTCGACATCGGCACGAGCAAGGTGGTCTGCCTCATCGCCGAGCTGCAGCCCGCCGAGGCGCTCACGACGCTCCGCGGCCGCACGCACCTCGCGCGCATCATCGGCATCGGCCACCAGCGCTCCCTGGGCCTCAAGGGCGGCGCCATCGTCGATCTCGCCGCGGCCGAGAGCGCGATCCGGCAGGCGGTGCACGCCGCCGAGCGGATGGCCAAGGTCGAGGTCCAGTCGGTCATCGTCAACATGTCGGGCGGTCGGCTCGCCTCGCAGCATTTCCAGGCGCGGGTGAATGTCCGCTCGGGCACCGTCACGGGCAGCGATGTCGAGCGGGTGCTCGAGACCGCCAGCGCCCACGGCGTCAGCCCCGGCCGGGCCGTGCTGCACGCGCTGCCCACCGGCTACGCCCTGGACGGGCAGGGCGCCGTCATCGACCCGTCGGGCATGATCGGCGAGGCGCTCAGCGTCGACCTGCACGTCGTCACCAGCGAGCTCGCGGCCGCCCGCAACGTCATGCTGGCGGTCGAGCACTGCCACCTCGGCGTCGAGGCGGTGATCGCCACGCCCTACGCGGCCGGCCTCTCGGCGCTGGTCGACGACGAGGCCGAGATGGGGGTCTGCGTCGTCGACATGGGCGGCGGCACGACCAGCGTCGGCGTGTTCTCCGGCGGCCACCTCGTCCACGTGGACGCCCTGGCGGTCGGTGGCCACCACGTCACCATGGACATCGCCCGCGGCCTCTCGACCCGCATGGCGGCGGCCGAGCGGCTGAAGACCCTCTACGGCTCGGCCCTCTCCACCCCCTCCGACGACCGCGACATGATCGCCGTCCACGGCGTCGGCGAGGACGAGGGCGAGGCGCCGGCCCACATCCCGCGCTCCCAGCTCGTGCGGATCATCAAGCCGCGCGTCGAGGAGGTGGTCGAGCTGGTCCGCGACCGCCTGCGGGACGCGGGCTTCGCCGCCCAGGCCGGGCGCCGCGTCGTCCTCACCGGCGGCGCCAGCCAGCTCGTCGGTCTGCCCGAGGTCGCCCGCCGCGTCCTCCAGGGTCAGGTGCGGATCGGTCGGCCCCTCGGCATCCGGGGCCTGCCGGAAGCCGCCAAGGGGCCGGCCTTCTCGGCGGCGGTCGGCCTGCTCGTCTATCCGCAGGTGGCCCATGCCGAGCATTTCGAGCCGCGCGGACACGGCGCCTTCGCGGCGACCGGGACCGACAACTACCTGAACCGGGTCGGCCGCTGGCTCCGGGACAGCTTCTAGGTTTCACGCCCGCCCGCTCGGGGGGGATCGAAGGGAATCCGGCGCCCAGGCGTCGCACGGACAGCACAGTTAGCGAGAGGCTCGACACCATGGCCATCACCCTCCAGGCGCCGGACATCCGGGAACTCAAGCCCCGCATCACCGTCTTCGGCGTCGGTGGCGCCGGCGGCAACGCCGTCAACAACATGATCGAGTCGGGCCTGCTGGGCTGCGAGTTCGTCGTCGCCAACACCGACGCGCAGGCGCTCACCTCGTCGAAGGCCGAGCGGGTGATCCAGATGGGCCTGGGCGTCACCCAGGGCCTCGGCGCCGGCTCGCACCCGGAGGTCGGCTCGGCCGCCGCCGACGAGGTGATCGACGAGATCCGCGATCAGCTCTCCGGCGCCCACATGTGCTTCATCACCGCCGGCATGGGCGGCGGCACCGGCACCGGCGCCGCGCCGGTCATCGCCCGCGCGGCCCGCGACATGGGCATCCTGACGGTCGGCGTCGTGACCAAGCCGTTCCAGTTCGAGGGCATGCGCCGCATGCGGACCGCCGAGTCCGGCATCCAGGAGCTGCAGGCCGCGGTCGACACCCTGATCGTGATCCCGAACCAGAACCTGTTCCGGGTCGCCAACGAGAAGACCACCTTCGCGGACGCCTTCGCGATGGCCGACCAGGTGCTCTACTCGGGCGTCGCCTGCATCACCGACCTGATGGTGAAGGAGGGCCTCATCAACCTCGACTTCGCCGACGTCCGGGCGATCATGCGCGGCATGGGCAAAGCCATGATGGGCACCGGCGAGGCGTCCGGCGAGAAGCGCGCCAACCGCGCCGCCGAGGCCGCCATCGCCAACCCGCTCCTCGACGACGTCTCGATGAAGGGCGCCCGCGGCCTGCTGATCTCGATCACGGGCGGCTCCGACCTGACCCTGTACGAGCTCGACGAGGCCGCCACCCGCATCCGCGAGGAGGTCGATCAGGACGCCAACATCATTCTGGGCGCCACCTTCGACGAGAGCCTGGACGGCATCATCCGCGTGTCGGTGGTCGCCACCGGCATCGAGCCGGCCCTGATCTCGGCGAACTCGCCCAACAACCCGGCCATCGCCGAGACCGAGCAGCGCATCGCCGAGGTTGCCGAGCGCCTGCGCGCCGAGGCCCGCTCGCGCGCCGCCTCCCCGGTGCCGAGCATCCGCACCGAGTCGGTCGCCCCGGCGCCGATCCCGGCCCCGACCCCCGCGCCGCTCGCGGCCCCCGAGATGCGCCCCGAGTCGCGGATCGAGAGCCGCATCGAGGCCGCCGCGCCGGTGAACCGCGACGACGTCGTGCTCGCCCCGGTGCAGGCGCGCGCCGCGGCGCCGTTCGTCCCGGCCCCCGCACCGCAGCGCGTCGAGGCGGCGCCCGCCGTCGAGGCCGGTCCGTTCGTGCCGCCGCGTCCGGCCGCCCCGACGGGCACGCCGCTCGCCCGCGCCCCGCGCATGCCGCAGATCCACGAGCTGCCGCCGATCGCCCAGACGCAGATCATGGCGAACCGCGCTGCCGAGGAGGCCGCTCCGGAATCCAAGCGGACCTCGCTGCTGCGCCGGCTCGCGACGGTGGGCTTCGGCGGACGCCGCGAGGACATGGACGGCGCCCCGGCAGCTCGGCCGGCCTCGCCCGCGGCCCCGCAGCCGCACATGGCCCAGCCGCATATGGCCCAGCACCACATGGCGCAGCCCCACGTGCCGCCGGCCCCGCGCGCTCCGGCCGCGCCCGCGGTCCCGCAGTACCGCCCGGCCCAGGGCAACCTCGACGGGCAGGGCCGGGTCGCCCCGCAGTCGCGGATGATGGACGACGATCAGCTCGAGATCCCGGCCTTCCTCCGCCGTCAGGCAAACTGACCGGTTCAGGTCTCCGACACGGCCCGGGGCTGGCGGGAAACCGCCGGCCCCTTCGCGCTGCAGCAAAGCAACTCATGGTTGTTGCGGCCGGGAATAAGGCTCGCCGAGACGGTGCGCCGACGCGCGCGAGCCTGTGCGCATGGTGCATCCGCGCCACAGAACGGCCGCGGGTTAGTCACGTATTAACCAACCTTTAAGCCTTTGGTGGAGCAGCGCTTTGCGGTGACGAAGCGCTAAGCGTGTCTGTAACAGACCGTAAGAATCCGTGATTTGGCTGCCCTGTGCGGCGCAGCTATAGAAACCATGTGATCGAGACGACACGCAGCAGGACACAACCTGATCGCGTGGGCTAGGGCATCAAGCAGCGGACGGATCAGTCAGTTTCTCCTCACTCCCGTCGGGGTGTCGGGATCTGGTCGCGCCCGGGGGCTAAGGAATGCGAACGCATAAACAGACGACCCTCAAAGGGCCGGCGACTCTCTCGGGGATCGGAGTTCACTCCGGCAACCCCGCCGAGATCACGATCCGACCCGCTCCGGCCAATCACGGCATCGCCTTCCTCCGCACCGGTACCACCCACGGCAACGACCGCCTGATCA
This sequence comes from Methylobacterium sp. C33D, assembly GCF_053345825.1. Classification (NCBI taxonomy): domain Bacteria; kingdom Pseudomonadati; phylum Pseudomonadota; class Alphaproteobacteria; order Hyphomicrobiales; family Methylobacteriaceae; genus Methylobacterium; species Methylobacterium sp. C33D. The sequence goes on along the minus strand of NZ_JBKFAV010000013.1, from coordinate 106,119 downwards.
AGGCGCATCACGCCCTCGTCTCCGCCACCGAACTCTGCACTGTCCTGGGCGACGTCGAGACCGGCGCCGTCGCCACCGTCGAGCACCTGATGTCCGCCCTGTACGGCCTGGGCGTCGACAACGCTCTGGTCGAGATCGACGGCCCGGAGATGCCGATCCTCGACGGGTCCGCGCTCCCCTTCGTCCAGGCGATCGACCAGATCGGGATCGCCGCCTGCGACACGCCGCGCCGCTGGCTCAAGATCCTCCGCCACGTCCGCATCGAGGCCGGGACATCCTTCGCGGAGCTGCGCCCGATCGACCGCGGTTTCCGCCTCGACGTCGAGATCGATTTCGAGAGCCCGGTGATCGGCCGCTCCCGCAGAGCGATGGACCTGTCGCCCGCCACCTACCGCCGCGAGATCGCCGGCGCCCGCACCTTCGGGATGATGCGGGACGTCGAGCGCTACTGGAAGGCCGGCTTCGCCCTGGGCGCTTCCCTGGAGAACACCGTGGCGGTCGGCGAGACCGCGGTGGTCAATCCCGAGGGCCTGCGCTTCCAGGACGAGTTCGTCCGCCACAAGATCCTCGACGCCATCGGCGACCTCGCCCTGGCCGGTCTGCCGATCCAGGGTGCCTACCGCTCCTATTGCGGCGGCCACCGGATGAATGTCGGCGTGCTGTCCGCCCTCTTCGCCGACCGGGCGAACTACGCCATCGTGGAGGCGCAGGGCTCGCGCCGCGAGACCGTGCTGTCCGAACTCGGCGTCGGCCTCGGCATCGCCGCCTTCGCGGGCGACCTCTAGCCCCCCTGTGACTGGCGGGACACAGCCCGCAACCGATCCTGGCCGCCGCAGCCTTGCCGCTTTCGTGCCCGAATCGAACGGCAGGGTTTAACGGTCCGTGAACGGCGGGCACGGCCCGGGGCGGGCCGGATCCACCCACGCGATGGCATGACGGCGCGAGACGGCGCCGGTTCCGGGAAAGAGCGCCAGATGCCTGTCACCATTCGTCATCGCCGGGCAGCGGCCTTCGCGATGCCCTTCGTGGCCGTCCTCGGCCTGGGCCTCGGCGGCTGCGATTTCGACCCGACCAGCATCTTCGCCGAGAAGTACAAGCCCGAGGTCGTGCCGGACGTTCCGGCCGACAAGCTGTACAGCGACGGTCTGGCGAAGCTCGAGGACAGCGACTACGAGGGCGCGGTCAAGAAATTCGACAGTCTGGACAAGCAGTACCAGTATTCCGAATGGTCCCGGAAGGCGCTGCTGATGACGGCCTACGCCAATTACGAGGGCCAGAAGTACGACGACGCGATCAGCGCCTCGAAGCGCTACTTGCAGCGCCACCCGGCCAGCAAGGACGCCGCCTACGCGCAGTACCTGATGGCGATGTCGAACTATAAGCAGATCCCGGACGTCACCCGCGATCAGGAACGCTCCGAGAAGGCGCTCGTCGCCCTGCAGGAACTGGTCCAGAAGTACCCGACGTCGGAATACGCCGCGGACGCGAAGGCCAAGATCCAGATCACCCGCGATCAGCTCGCCGGCAAGGAGATGGAGATCGGCCGCTTCTACCTCGAGAAGCGCAATTTTCCGGCGGCGATCAACCGCTTCCGCGACGTGGTCGCCAAGTATCAGACCACCCGGCACGCCGAGGAGGCCCTCGAGCGCCTGACCGAGGCCTACTGGGCGCTCGGCATCACCCAGGAGGCGCAGAACGCCGCCGCGGTGCTCGGCCACAACTTCCCGGAAAGCCCGTGGTACAAGGACGCCCACGCCCTGCTGGCGCAGGGTGGCCTCGAGCCCCGCGAGGAGAAGACCTCGTTCCTCTCGAAGATCTACCGCACGGTGACAGGCAAGACCGCCTCGGCGGAGTAGACGTCGAGGCCCGCTTCGGGCCGTCCCGAGAATCGTCGAGGCCCGGAGCCGCCGCTTCGGGCCTTTCCCGTTGCGGCGCCCGTTGCGGCACACCGCCTGAGCGGTGCGACGCATTTTTGGGGTGAATCCGCGCCGCAGCGGCCTTATGTCTGCGGTCCCATCCTGAGGAATCCCCGTCGCCGCATGCTGGCGCAGCTCGCGATCCGCGACATCGTCCTGATCGACAGGCTCGAACTGAATTTCCGATCGGGACTCAGCGTCCTGACCGGCGAGACGGGCGCGGGCAAATCGATCCTTCTCGACGCCTTCGCCCTGGCGCTCGGCGGCCGCGGCGACGGCCGTCTGGTCCGCCACGGCGAGGCGCAGGGTGCGGTCACGGCCGTGTTCGATCTGCCCCCCGATCATCCGGCGCGCCGGATCGCGGCCGAGGCCGAGATCGACACCGAGGGCGACCTGATCCTGCGCCGGACCCAGATGGCGGACGGCCGGACGCGGGCCTTCGTCAACGACCAGCCGGTGGGCGTGCAGGTCCTGCGGGCGATCGGCGCGGCCCTCGTGGAGATCCACGGCCAGCACGACGACCGGGCCCTGGCCGATCCCGCCTCGCACCGGGCGATCCTCGACGCCTTCGGGGGGCTCCAGACCCAGCTCGCCAAGGTCGCCGCCGCGTCGCGGACCGTGCGGACGGCCCGCACCGCGCTCGCCGAGCACCGCGCTCGCGTGGAGGCGGCCCGCAAGGAGTCCGACTTCCTCCGCCACGCCGTGGAGGAGCTCGCGGCCCTGGCGCCGCTGCCGGGCGAGGAGGCCCAGCTCGCCGAGCGCCGCACGATCATGCAGCAATCCGAGAAGGTCGCGCGCGAGCTCAACGAGGCGCTCGAGGCCGTCGGCGGTCCCCATTCCGGCGTGCCGCACCTGTCGGCCGCCCTGCGCAAGCTGGAGCGGCGCGCCGCGCAGCTGCCGGCCCTGGTGGACCCGTGCGTGAACGCCCTCGACGCCGCGATGGTCGCCCTCGACGAAGCCCGCGCAGTCCTCGAGGCGGCCGTGGCCGAGACCGAGTTCGACCCCCGCGACCTGGAGCGCGTCGAGGAGCGGCTCTTCGCGCTGCGCGCCGCGTCCCGCAAGTACGACGTTCCGGCCGACGATCTCGCGGCCCTGGCGGAGCGCTACGCGGGCGATGTCGCGGCGATCGATGCCGGCGAGGCGGCTCTGGCCGGGCTGGAGCAGGCGCTCGCGACGGCCGAGGCCGCCTACGCGGAGGCGGCCGAGAAGCTCAGCGCCGGGCGGCGCCGGGCGGCCAAGCAGCTCGACGCCGCCGTCAAGGCCGAGCTGCCGCCGCTCAAGCTGGAGCGGGCGCGCTTCATCACCGAGATCGCCACCGATCCGGAATCCCGCGATCCCGCCGGCACCGACCGGGTCGAGTTCTGGGCCCAGACCAATCCCGGGACGAAGCCCGGCCCGATGATGAAGGTCGCCTCCGGCGGCGAGCTGTCGCGCTTCATGCTGGCGCTGAAGGTGGTGCTGGCCGACAAGGGCTCGGCCCCGACGCTCATCTTCGACGAGATCGACACCGGCGTGGGCGGCGCGGTGGCGGACGCCATCGGGATGCGCCTCGCCCGGCTCGCCGCGACCGTGCAGGTGGTCGCGGTGACGCACGCGCCCCAGGTCGCCGCCCGGGCCGAGACGCATTTCCTGATCGCCAAGGCGCCCGTGAAGGGGGCCGGCCGCGTCGCCACGCGGGTGGCGAGCCTGCCGGTCGCCGAGCGACGGGAGGAGATCGCCCGGATGCTGGCGGGCGCCACCGTCACCGACGAGGCCCGGGCGGCCGCGGCGCGGCTCCTCCAGGGCGCCGACGCGTGAGCGGGCGACAACCTTAACCGTTGGTTGAAGGTAACGATCTGTTAACCATTCCTCGCGAGAGTGCTTCCATCCCGGTACCGCGGCAGGCTTGGGCGGTCGAAGGGCGGGAGGAGCCATGAAGCCGTCAGTCGTCGAGTCCGATGGGTCTCTGCCTGCGGGACAGCCCCTGAAGCGGGCGGTCGACACCCGCCAGCTCGGCCTCACGCTCCGCACGGTCTACGAGGGCAGCGTCGACACGCAGCCGATCACCGACACGCATGTCGAGCTGCTCCTGCGCCTGCGCCAGAAGGAGCGGGAGCTGCGCCGGGCGGTCTGACCCGGCAGCGCCGCCGCTACCAGCGGCGCGCGCCCGGCCGCCGGCGATACTCGGCCGCGCGAATCAGCGTCAGCACGCGGTCGAGGCTCACCAGCAGCTCCGCCTCCTCGACGCGGGCCGCCGCGGCCGCGTCCGGGTCGGGGCTGAATTTCTGCCGGGCCTGCGCCAGCGCGAGCGCCCGCTCCACGGCTTCCCGCTCGGCGTGCAGGGCCAGCCAGGCCGGATCGGATTCCGTCGCCGCATCCACCTCGTCGCCGCCCACGATCCGCGCGTCCTTCTGCTACGCACTGCTGCTCCTGGCGGAGAGGAACGCGCGAGAGCCCGGAACCGTGCCGCGCCCGGGCCGGCCGCGCTGTCGTGCGACGTGTCATCCCGGTGTCATCTACTTGTCGTAACCGCCCGGCCATCGGGCGGCCGGCGCTGGGTCTCTTCGGAAGATCGGCCGCAGAGCTCTGCCGCGGGCACGGGCTCGCCGGCGGAGCAGCGCAGGCTCTAGCCCGACGGCAACGGAGATTCCTTTGAGACCCTTCGCTTACGCGCTCGCCGTCGGCCTCGCGACGGTTCAGCTGGCGTCCGCGGCGCTCGCCGCCGATATCACCGGCGCCGGAGCCACCTTCCCCTTCCCGGTCTACTCCAAGTGGGCCGAGGCCTACCGCAAGGAGACCGGCTCGGGCCTCAACTACCAGTCGATCGGCTCCGGCGGCGGCATCAAGCAGATCCAGGCCAAGACGGTCGATTTCGGTGCCACCGACGCGCCCCTGAAGCCCGAGCAGCTGACGAAGGACGGCCTCGTCCAGTTCCCGACCGTGATGGGCGGCGTCGTGCCGGTGGTGAACATCCCGGGGATCGAGCCGGGCAAGCTCAAGCTCACCGGCGACGTGCTGGCCGACATCTACGCCGGCAAGATCGCGAAGTGGAGCGACCCGCGCATCGCCAAGCTCAATGACGGGCTGAAGCTCCCCGACGCCAACATCACCCCGGTCTACCGCTCCGACGCGTCGGGCACGACCAACATCTTCACCACCTACCTGTCGCAGGTCTCCGAGCCCTGGAAGAAGGAGTACGGCGCGGCCACGACGATCTCCTGGCCGGTCGGTCAGGGCGGCAAGGGCAACGAGGGCGTGACCGCCACCGTGAAGCAGGTTCCGAACGCGATCGGCTACGTCGAGTCGGCCTACGCCAAGCAGAACAAGCTCTCCTACGCCCTGCTGCAGAACAAGGCCGGCAAGTACCCGCAGCCCGACGACAAGGCGTTCCAGGCCGCGGCGGCGAGCGCCGACTGGAAGGCGACCCCGGGCTTCGGCATCTCGCTGACCAACCAGCCGGGCGAGGAGGCGTGGCCGATCACGGCGGCGACCTTCATCCTGGTCCACAAGGACGCCGCCGACCCGGCCAAGTCCGCCGCGGTGCTCAAGTTCTTCGACTGGGCCTACAAGAACGGCGACACGCTCGCCACCGCCCTCGACTACGTCCCCCTGCCGGACAACGTCGTCGAGCTGATCCACCAGGAGTGGAAAGACGTGAAGGGCAAGGACGGCAAGCCTGTCCTCAACATGTGAGCGTGGCCGGGAGGAGGTGAGAACCTCCTCCCTCGCTTCCGGGAACGCACCGCGCTACCACGCCCCCCTTCGCAGAGAACCGCGGATGCCCGCTTTGACCGAATCGATCGCCCTCGGCCGAACCCGTTCCGCGACCGCGCGGAAGGCGCCGAGCCGGAGCCTCGACACGCTGTTCCGGACCTGCTCGTACGCCGCGGCCCTGCTGGTGCTGCTCGTACTCGCCGGCATCCTCGGCTCGATCCTGTACGGCGGCTGGCCCGCCTTCCGCGAGTTCGGCTTCGGCTTCCTGACCTCCAGCGCCTGGAACGTCGGGACCGAGCAGTACGGCGCCCTGGTCGCGGTGATCGGGACCGTCGCCTCCGCCTTCCTGGCCCTGCTGATCGGCGTGCCCGTCTCGCTGGGCATCGCGGTGTACCTCACCCAGCTCTGCCCGGGCTGGGCCCGCAAGCCGGTCGCCATGACGATCGAGCTGCTCGCCGCCGTGCCGAGCATCATCTACGGCATGTGGGGCCTGTTCGTGTTCGCGCCGCTCCTCGCGCGCTACATCCAGATCCCGGTCTCGAACCTCGTGGAGGGCATGCCGATCGTCGGCACGCTGTTCTACGCCCGGGTGCCGTCGGGCGTCGGCGTGTTCACGGCCGGGATCATCCTGGCGATCATGATCGTGCCGTTCATCGCCTCGATCGCCCGGGACATGCTCGACCAGATCCCGACCGTGCTGCGCGAGAGCGCCTACGGCATCGGCTGCACCACCTGGGAGGTCGTGCGCCACGTCCTCGTTCCGCAGGCGGCGGTCTCGATCATCGGCGCGATCATGCTCGGCCTCGGCCGGGCGCTCGGCGAGACGATGGCGGTGACCTTCGTGGTCGGCAACGCCAACCGCCTCTCGGCCTCGATCTTCGACCCGAGCTCGACCATCGCGTCGCGGATCGCCAACGAGTTCAACGAGGCGGACGGCCTCCAGCTGAACGCGCTGATGGCGCTCGGCTGCATCCTGTTCGTGATCACCTTCGTGGTGCTCATCATCGCCCGGCTGCTGACGCGCCGCGTCCAGGCCGCCTGAGGAGCACGCGCGATGGTTTCCTCCAGCACGATCGCCGCGCCCGCCCAGCGCCGCCCCGGCCGCGTCCGACAGGGACGCCGCGTCGCCGACCGGACCCTGCGCGTCGCCTGCACCGCCGCGACGGTGGTGGGCGCCCTGGTCCTCGGTTCGATCCTGGTGATGCTGATCGTCCAGGGCGTGCGCGGCTTCACGCCGACCCTGTTCACCAACCCGACCCCGGGCCCCGGCTCCGAGGGCGGCGGCATCGCCAACGCCATCCTGGGCAGCCTCATTCTGACCGGGATCGGCATCCTGATCGCGACGCCGGTCGGCGTCATGGCCGGGACCTTCCTGGCCGAGTACGGGCGCGGCTCGAAGCTGGCCGCCCTGATCCGCTTCCTCAACGACGTCCTGCTCTCGGCGCCGTCGATCCTCATCGGCCTGTTCGTCTACACGCTGATGGTGCGGCCGATGGGCACCTACTCGGGCTGGGCCGGCGGCGTGGCGCTGGCGATCATCGCCGTGCCGGTGATCGTGCGCACCACCGAGGACATGCTGCGCCTCGTGCCCGGCACCCTGCGGGAGGCCGGCGCGGCGCTCGGCGCGCCCCCCTCGACGGTGATCATGAGCGTGACTTGGCGGGCGGCCTCGGCCGGCATCGTCACCGGCATCATCCTGGCGCTCGCCCGCATCGCCGGCGAGACCGCGCCGCTGCTGTTCACCGCGCTCAACAACAATTCGTGGTTCTCGGCCGACCTGATGGGCGGCGTCGCGAACCTGCCGGTGATGATCTACCAGTTCGCCCTCTCGCCCTACCCGAACTGGCAGGGCCTCGCCTGGGCGGGCGCGCTCCTGATCACCACCACCATCCTGGCGCTGTCGATCATCGCGCGCCTCGTGATCAAGCCGCAGGCCTCGCGCTGAGCCCCCTTTCGAGGACACGACGATGAACGCCGCCTCCGCGATCCCCACGGTCGAGCTGAACCGCAACCGCGCCGAAGAGGGCGGCCCCGTGCGGATCGCCGTCAAGGACCTGAACTTCTACTACGGCAGCTTCCACGGTCTGAAGGACGTCAACCTCAACTTCCACGACCGGCAGGTGACGGCGCTGATCGGGCCGTCCGGCTGCGGCAAGTCCACCCTGCTGCGCTGCTTCAACCGGATCTACAGCCTCTATCCGGAGCAGCGCGCGGAGGGCGAAATCCTGCTCGACGGCGAGAACATCCTCAGCCCGTCCGTCGACCTGAACGAGCTGCGCTCGCGCATCGGCATGGTGTTCCAGAAGCCGACGCCGTTCCCGATGTCGATCTACGACAACGTGGCCTTCGGCCTGCGCCTCTACGAGAAGCTGCCGAAATCCGAGCTCGACGGCCGGATCGAGGAATCCCTGCGCAAGGCCGCCCTCTGGGACGAGGTGAAGGACAAGCTCCGGCAGCCGGGGACCGGCCTGTCGGGCGGCCAGCAGCAGCGCCTGTGCATCGCCCGGACGGTGGCGCAGCGCCCGGAGGTGATCCTGTTCGACGAGCCGACCTCGGCCCTCGACCCGATCTCCACGGGCCGGATCGAGGAGCTGATCGAGCAGCTGCGCGACGAGTTCACCATCGTGATCGTCACCCACAACATGCAGCAGGCGGCGCGCATCTCGCAGTTCACCGCCTTCATGTATCTGGGGCAGCTCGTCGAGTTCGGTCCGACCAACCGGATGTTCATGAACCCGACGGAACGCCGCACGCAGGACTACATCACCGGCCGCTTCGGCTAGTCTGCCGGGCCGCTCCGGTGCCGGGGCCGCCGCGCGCGTCTCCGGCGCGCCGGCGGGTCCCGCAAGCCGCCCGGAGGGCCGTCCCCGGGACCCCATCGAAGGATCCGCCATGCCCGGCCATATCGTCACCTCCTACGACACCGACCTGGAGAACCTGCGTCGCTCGATCTCGGAGATGGGCGGCGTCGCCGAGAAGATGACCGCGGAGGCGACCGACGCCCTCGTCCGCCGGGACGACACGCTCGCCCAGGCGGTGATCCTCGCCGACAAGCGCCTCGACGCGCTGCAGCGGGACATCGAGGAGCGCGCCGTGCTGCTGATCGCCCGGCGCCAGCCCCTGGCGATCGACCTGCGCGAGACCATCTCGGCGATCCGCGTCTCCGGCGACCTCGAGCGGATCGGCGACCTCGCCAAGAACGTCGCCAAGCGCGTGGTGGCGATCTCCGACCAGGCGCCGGCCCAGAAGATCGTGCTCGGCGTGCGCCACATGAGCGACCTCGCCGAGGGCCAGCTCAAGGACGTGCTCGACGCCTACGCGAGCCGCGACGTCCAGGCGGCCCACGACGTCTGGGAGCGCGACGGCGAGATCGACGCCCTGTACAATTCCCTGTTCCGCGAGCTCCTGACCTACATGATGGAGGATCCGCGCAACATCTCGTTCTGCACGCATCTGCTGTTCTGCGCCAAGAACGTCGAGCGCATCGGCGACCACACCACCAACATCGCCGAGACGATCCACTACCTCGCCACGGGCGAGACCCTGGCGGGCGACCGGCCGAAGAACGACGCGTCGAACTACGCGACGGTGGACGGCGTCCAGGCGCCCTGAGTCCCCCGATCCCGGCTCCCGCGCCTCCCTGTGGGCGCGGCCGGGGCCGGTATCCGTGCAGGTTGAGGCCGGGCGGCGCCTCCTGCACCATCCGCGGGACCGCCGGTAGAACGAGTCGTCGAACGTGAGCATGCAAGTCCTGATCGTCGAGGACGAGGAGGCGCTGACCACGCTGCTGCGCTATAACCTGGAGGCCGAGGGCTTCCTGGTGGATTCCGCGGCGCGCGGCGACGACGCCGAGCTGCTCCTGGCGGAGCGGATCCCGGACCTCGTCCTGCTCGACTGGATGCTGCCGGGCCTCTCGGGGATCGAGCTGTGCCGCCGGATCCGGGCGCGCCGGGAGACCGAGCGGCTGCCGGTGATCATGCTCACCGCCCGGGGCGAGGAGGGCGACCGCGTCCGCGGTCTCGGCACGGGGGCCGACGACTACATCGTCAAGCCGTTCTCGGTCCCGGAGCTGCTCGCCCGGATCCGCGCGCTGCTGCGCCGGGCCAAGCCCGCCCACGTCTCGGACCGGCTGGCGGCGGGCGACCTGGAGCTCGACCGCACCGGCCACCGCGTCCGCCGCGGCGGCGAGGAGCTGCATCTCGGCCCCACGGAGTTCCGGCTCCTCGAGTTCCTGATGCTGGCGCCGGGCCGGGTCTTCTCCCGCGAGCAGCTGCTGGACGGGGTCTGGGGCCACGACGTCTACATCGACGAGCGCACCGTCGACGTCCATGTCGGGCGGCTGCGCAAGGCGCTGAACGGCCCGCGCCAAGCCGACCCGATCCGCACGGTCCGGGGCTCGGGCTACGCCTTCGACGAGACCTTCTCGCTCGAGGCCTGAGGCGGCCTCGCGGGCTGTCGGAGCGCCTCACCGCTCCGGCGTGCCGTCATCGCGGGCGGAGCGAAGCGACCCAGGGCGGCGGGACGCCGGCGCGCGTGGCGCTGCCGGATCGCTTCGCTGCGCTCGCGACGACGGTGTGACGGGCGCGCCGCTATTTAGCGTCCCCCCCTCAGGGACTCAGCGCGCCAGCGCCGCGCTCCGGCCCGAGGCCGCCGGCACCGCCTCCAGCACCGCCAGGACCGTCCCCTCGGTCAGGATCTGCGGCAGCACCCGGGGCTCCCCCGTCCCGGTGTAGAGCAGGTAGAGCGGGACGCCGCTGCGGCCGTGCTTCTCCAGGAGGCGGGTGATCTCGGGGTTCTGGTTGGTCCAGTCGCCCTTCATGTAGGTCACGCCGCGCTCGGCCATCGCGGCCCGCACGGCCTTGGTGTTGAGCGAGGTCGCCTCGTTGACCGCGCAGGTGATGCACCACGCGGCGGTCATGTCGACGAAGACGGGGCGGTGCGCGTCGACCAGGGCGTCGAGCCGCGCCTGCGTGAACGGCTCGACGCCGTCAACGGCGGCCTGCGCGGCCGGCGCGGCGCGGTCCCGGGGCAGGGTGACGGCGAGGGCCCCGACGGCGAGCAGCGCCAGCACCGCGGCGGCCCGCGCGACCCGGCCGGCCCGCGGCGCGGCCGCGCGGCCGTGCTCCCAGGCCCAGGCGGCGAAGCCCACGAGGACGAGGCCGATCAGCGCCGCCAGCAGCCCGCGCGGGTCGACCTGCTGCGCCAGCACCCAGATCAGCCACGCCGCGGTGGCGTAGACCGGGAAGGCCAGGACCTGCTTGAGGGTCTCCATCCAGGCGCCCGGACGCGGCAGCGCCCGCAGGGCCGGCGGCCAGAGGGTCAGGAGCAGGAAGGGCAGGGCGAGGCCGAGCCCGAGGCTCGCGAAGACGGCGAGCGCCACGCCGGCGCTCTGGGTCAGCGCGAAGCCCACCGCCGAGCCCATGAACGGCGCCGTGCAGGGCGTCGCCACCAGGGTCGCGAGCACGCCGGTGAAGAACGAGCCGCTCAGGCCGCCGCGCCGGGTGAGGCCGTCGCCGAGGCCGGCGAGCCGGCCGCCGACATGGACCGCGCCCGAGAGGCTCAGGCCCATCGCGAACAGCAGGTAGGCGAGCCCCGCCACGATGGCGGGCGACTGGAGCTGGAACCCCCAGCCGATCGCCGCCCCGCCGCTCTTCAGGCCGATCAGCGCGGCGGCGAGCGCCAGGAAGCTCGCCAGGACGCCGGCCGTGTAGGCGAGGCCGTGCAGCCGCAGCCGGGCCGGCCCCTCGCCCGCGTGCCGCACGAGGCTCAGCACCTTGATCGACAGCACCGGGAAGACGCAGGGCATCAGGTTGAGGATCAGGCCGCCGAGGAACGCGAAGGCCGCGGCGGTCGCCAGCGTCAGCGCGTCGAGATCGGCGGCGGCCGGCGCGGTCGCGGCGGGATTGGGCGCGGTCGCGGCCGGCGCCGCGGCGGCCGGGAGCACCGGCTCGTCGCCGTACGCGAAGGCGAGCCGGCGGGTCCCGGCGGCGTCGACCGCCTCGACCGTCAGGACGCCGGGCAGGGTGGCGGGGACCGGGTCGGTCGGGCTGCTCCGGGCGAGGGTCAGGTGCAGGCCGGTCTCGTCGACCGCCATCACCTGCGCGGCGGCGTTGTCGATCGCCGTCTCGGCGTAGGGGAAATAGGCGGCGTTCCGGACCGCCTCGGGCTTCAGGCCGGTCGCGGCGAAATCGAGGCGCAGGGTGTCGCCCTGGCTCGACAGGCGCAGGGGCCAGAGCGCCGGCACGGGCAGGGCGGCGCGGGCGCGCGCGAACAGCGCGGCGTTGGCCGGGTCCGGCGCGGCCTCGCCGACCGGCAGGGTCAGGGCGAGATCGGCCGAGCCGGGGACGCACTCGGTCTCGCAGACGAGGTAGGTCAGCTTGGCCTGGACCTGCACCGGGTCGGCCGGGTCGAGGCTCGGCGGCGGCGTCACCGGGACGAGGAGCGTCACCTCGCCCTCGTAGCCGTAGTTCATGAGCGTCGCGATCGGGATGCGCTCCGGCGCCGGCCACCGGATCGCGCCGGCGTTGAAGCCGGCCGGCAGGGTCCAGGTCACCTCCGGCGGCAGGCCGGAATCGCCCGGGTTGCGCCAGTAGACGTGCCAGCCGGGCTTGATCTGCATCCGCACCGCCAGCGTGAAGGGCTGCGCGCCGGCGACCGCGGCGGGCTCGGCCACGAGGCTCGCCCGCACGAGGTCCGCGGGCGTGCGGAAACCCTGCGGGAACCCCTGCGCCGCGGCGGCCGACAGGCTCGCGGCGAGGGCCAGGATCAGGATGGCGAGGCGGCGGATCATGCTGTCCCTTCGCGCGCGGGGCTGCCGCGGTTTCACGCGCGGCGTCTCGGGCCCGGCGCGGGCGTTCCCGTGGCGCCGGGTCTTACCACGGACCGCGCACGGGGTCGCGTCCGCGGTCCCGTGCGGGCGGGTCACCCCGGGAGCGGCGCCGTCGCCCGCTCCAGCCAGTCGCGCGTCGCGGGGTCGAGACCGGGCGCCAGGGTCTCGCGCACCCGGGCATGATAGGCGTCGATCCAGGCCCGCTCACCGGGTTCGAGCAGGTCCGGCTCGATCAGCCGCCGGTCGTAGGGGGCGAGCGTCAGCGTCTCGAAGCCGAGGATCGGGCGCTCACCGCCCGCGATCGCGCGGGACTCGACCAGGACGAGGTTCTCGATCCGGATGCCGTAGGCGCCGCGGGCGTAGTAGCCCGGCTCGTTCGACAGGATCATGCCGGGCTCCAGCGCGACCGTGCCGGTCTTGGCGATCCGCTGCGGCCCCTCGTGCACCGACAGGAAGGCGCCGACGCCGTGCCCGGTGCCGTGGTCGAAGTCGAGCCCCGCCTGCCAGAGCGGCGCCCGCGCGAAGGCGTCGATCTGGGCGCCGGTCGTGCCGACCGGGAACACCGCCCGGGCGATGGCGACGTGCCCCTTCAGCACCCGCGTGAAGCGGTCGCGCATCGCCGGGCTCGGCGCACCGACCGCGACCGTGCGGGTGATGTCGGTGGTGCCGTCCGGGTACTGCGCGCCGGAATCGATCAGGAACAGCTCGCCCGACCGGACCGTCCGGTCGGTGGCGCGGCTCACCCGGTAGTGGACGATCGCGCCGTTCGGTCCGGATCCCGAGATCGTGGGGAACGAGACCTCGCGCAGGTCGCCGCCGGCGGCCCGGAAATCCTCCAGGGCCTCGACGGCGGCGATCTCGGTGAGGCCGCCGGCCGCGGCCGCACCGTCGAGCCAGGCGAGGAAGCGCACGACGCTCGCCCCGTCCCGGACATGGGCCGCGCGGGCGCCCGCGATCTCGGCGGCGTTCTTGACCGCCTTCATCCCGGTGATCGGGTCCTTGCCGACATCGGCCGTGCCGCCGGCGGCCTCGATCTTCTCCTTCAGGGCGACGGCGCCGGTCGCCGCGTCGAGGCGGACGCGCGCCCCGGCCAGGGACGCCAATCCGTCGTCCAGGTCCGCCCGCGGCAGGATCTCGGCGACCGGCGCGAGCGCCGCCCGCAGGGCCGGATCGACGTTCGGCGAGACGAGAAACAGCCGGGCCAGCCCCTCGCGCGGCAGGATCGCGTAGCCCAGCGCCAGGGGCGTATGGGCGACGTCGGACCCGCGCAGGTTGAAGGCCCAGGCGAGATTGTGCGGGTCGGAGATCACCAGGGCGTCGCAGCCGCCCTCGGCGAGCGCCGCCCGGATCCGGCCGAGCTTGTCGGCGGGCGCCTCGCCGCACAGCGCGTCCGGGTGGACCACCACCGGCCCGGCCGGCGGCCGCGGCCGCCCGGCCCAGACCGCGTCGACGAGGTTCGGCACCGCCCGCACGGTGCCGCCGGCGCGGGTCACGGCCCGCTCCAGGCGTGCCAGACCGTCCGGCGTGTGCAGCCAGGGATCGTAGCCGAGCACCTGGTCCCGCCGCAGGTTGGCGCCGACCCAGGCCTCCGGCGTCGTTTCGGCGAGCGGCACCACCGTGACGAGGCCGGTATCGACCTGCTCGGGCGCCTGCAGGGTGTAGCGCCCGTCGACGACCAGCGCCGCGGACTCCATCAGGATGACGGCCGTCCCGGCCGAGCCGGTGAAGCCGGTGAGCCAGGCCAGCCGCTCGGCGTCGGCGGGAACGTATTCCGACTGGTGCTCGTCGGCCCGCGGCACGACGAAGCCGTCGAGGCCGGTCTCGCGCAGGGCCGCCCGCAGCGCCTCGATCCGCTCGGTGCCCCTCCGGTGGCTCGGATCGTCGAAGCTCTGGAAGCGCTGACGCGGTCGGGACGGACGGGTCTCGGTCATGCGGCGAGCCTAGCGCCCGCCGCTCCCGCGTCGCAACACCCTGTGCGCCCGACAAAGAGGTTGGTCGGATGATCGTTGCGGTGCTTAAAGATCGTTAGCAATCTTATCACACCGCCGATTTTCGCCTATTACTCAGACATGCCACGCCGCGTTTACTACCGGATCAGCGACAGACCCGACGGCCGCTTCGACGCCGTCGTGACGATCGAGCCCGACACGGTGGTCCGCCGCGACGGTTTCGATTCGCTCGCCGAACTCGAGGACTGGATCGACGGCCTGCGCGTGCTGATGGCGGCGCTCGGCGCGCCGGTGTCGCAGGCGGACGCGCCGGGGTCGCCGGCCGAGACCAAGGGCGAGCCGGACCGGCCGGGCCGCCTGCGCACCGCGCGCTGATCAGCCGTTCGTCGCCGGCAGGTCCGGCGCGCGGTCCGCGGGCGCCCCGTCGTAGCCCTCGATCCAGGCGCGGCGAGCGGGCGAATCGGCCGGATAGGGGCAGGCATCCTTGGGCCGTCCCTGCGCCCGGGCGCGGGCGCCCTCGGCGATGGGGTCCGCCGGCGGATCGTGGAGCGGCGTCTGGCTCATGGCCGGACAACACGCCGGCACGCGGGGAGTTTCGGGGCGGTTCCGCGCGGGTCAGCGCCGCGGACGCGGCGCCGCGCCGCCGCGCATCAGGACCAGGGCGACCCACCCCTCGATCACGCCGCGCCGCACCAGGGAGAAGCCCTGGAGGCGGTAGGCCGAGAGCACGCCCGGCACGTCGCGCTCAATCAGGCCGGACAGGACCAGCACGCCCCCGGTGGCGACGACCCGCGCCAGGGTCGGCGCGAGGAGCCTGAGCGGCCGGGCCAGGATGTTGGCGAAGACGAGATCGAAGTGGCGCGACCGGTCGGCGAGGCGGTGGCGCACGCCGGATCCCTCGTAGAGCTTGAGATAGGGGCCGAGCCCGTTCGCGCGGGCGTTCTCGCGGGCCGTGCGCACGGCCTCCGCGTCGAGGTCGCCGGCCACCACCGGCTGCCGCAGGGCCTTGGCGGCCGCGAAGGCGAGGATCCCGGTTCCGGTGCCGACATCGAGGACGTGGACCGGGCGCCGGCGCTTGAGTTCAGAGACCAGGGCGCGGAGGCAGCCGAGCGTCGTGCCGTGATGCCCGGTGCCGAAGGCGAGGGCGGCCTCGATCTCGATGGCCAGATCGTTGCCCCGCACGGAGTCGCGGTCGTGCGAGCCGTGCACGAGGAAGCGGCCGGCCCGGACCGGCTTCAGGCCTTCCAGCGAGGCGCGCACCCAGTCCTGCTCGGCGATCGTGCGGAATTCCGCCGCGTCGGCCGCGTCGCCGATGACCGGGCGGATGAGTTCGCGGACGTAGTCCTCGTCGGGCGCGTCCGCGAAGTAGGCCTCCAGCCGCCACGTGCGCCCGTCCTCGTCCTCGAAGGCCGCCACCGCGGTCTCCGTGGGATCGAACATCTCGCCCAGGAGGTCGGTCATCGCGCGGGCCGAGCGTTCGTCGGTCAGCAGGCGCAGGACGTGGGACGGGCGATGGGGCGGCAGGCCTTCGAGCATGGTGCCGGGCTGTAACGCCGGGGCGCGCCGCAGCCCAGGGGCTGGCGCGAAAAAATCCGCGCCCGGCGGCGGCGGATGGGCCGCGCGGGGCCGCGCGGGGCCGCTGTCGAACCCTTGTTGCCGGACGGTCACAAGCGCCAATACTTATCTTTCACGCGGACCAAACCAGTGTCCACGACCTTCGCGTGTGCTTAAACAATCTCGGCTTCCCCAAGGCCAGACCCTCAACTCGGGCGCGCCGCTCGTTCCGGAGCGGCGCGCCAGTTTTGACAGACGATCGTGCTGCCATGACCGCGCCTCTCCTCATCAGTGTCGCCTTCGCGGCCGTGACCACGGCCGCGGCCACGCTGTGGGCGCTTCTCGTCGCGGACGGCATGGGCGGCCTGCCGGAGTCGCGCCCCGTCGAGCGGCACGACATCCGGACTTGGTGACGTCGCGGCTCCGATTCGCGCGCGCGGGCGCCCAGGAATGCGGCAGGATGGTCGCGCGTTAACCAAATGGTGGATCGCAGCCGCGGAACCCGCCGCCGACGGCGGCGTTTTTGCCGGCTTTTTACGTGAATCACGATTGAGCAGGGTGCGTACAGCGTGACCAAGTCCCGGCGTTCCGGCCCCCGCGGGCCCGTGGTCGTCAACGGCGCGGCCGTGCCTGTCCGACCGCGCGAGCGGATCTTCGGCGGCCCCGCACCGGACGGGCCGCTCCCCGGCCACCTCCTCGTCCTCCTGAGCCGCCTCCATCGCGCGGAGGCGGAGCCCAAGGACCGGCAGGAGGCCAAACTCGGCTGACAGGACCTCGGCTGACAGGACCTCGGCTGACAGGACGGGGCCGTGCTCTCCCCGGGGCCGGCCCTTGGCCGACCGCCCGCGCGCGCCTATGATCCCCGTCGTTCCCCGCCGTATATAGCGGGTCGCGACCGGAGAGATCTGAGTGATGCCCCTGACGCGACGGATCCTGGTCGCCTGCGCCCTCGCGGTGCTGACCCTCGCGCCGGCGACCCGGGCCGCGCGGGCGGACGAGCCGGTCGTGGTGTTCGCGGCCGCGAGCCTCAAGAACGCCCTCGACGATGCCGCCGCCGCCTGGACGAAGGCGACCGGCAAGACCGCGCGGATCTCCTACGCGGGCTCGAACGCCCTCGCGAAGCAGATCGAGGCGGGCGCGCCGGCGGACCTGTTCATCTCGGCCGACCTCGCCTGGATGGACTACGTCGACCGGACCGGGCTGCTGAAGACCGGCTCGCGGATCGACCTGCTGCGCAACGCCCTGGTGCTGATCGCCCCCGGGCCGAAGGACAGCGCCGCGGACGCGCAGGTCGCCCTGGCGCCGAACCTCGGCACCACGCTGACGCGGATTCTCGGCGGCGGGCGGCTGGCGATGGCGACGATCGACGCCGTTCCCGCCGGCAAGTACGGCAAGGCCGCCCTGGAGACGCTCGGCGCCTGGGACGCCGTGAAGGGGCAGGTCGCCCAGGCCGAGAACGTGCGCGCCGCCCTCCTGCTCGTCGCCCGGGGCGAGGCGCCGCTCGGCATCGTCTACGCCACCGACGCGGCCGCGGACCCGAGCGTCCACGTGGTCGCGACCTTCCCGGCCGACAGCCACCCGCCGATCGTCTACCCGGCGGCCGTGACCCGGGATTCGCGCAACCCGGATGCCGGGGCGCTGCTCGGCTACCTGCGCGGCCCGGCCGCCCGGGGCTCCTTCGAGCGCCAGGGCTTCACGGTGGTCGCGCAGCCCGGCGCTAGCCAGTAGCGGCGCGCCGCTCTCTTGCTCGGGCTCACGCCGGACGAGTGGACCGCCGTCGGCCTGAGCCTGCGGGTAGCCACGGTGGCGACGCTCGCGAGCCTCGTGCCGGGCCTCGCGGTGGCGTGGCTGCTGGCGCGGCGCCGCTTCCCGGGCCGCGCCCTGCTGGACGGGCTGGTCCACCTGCCGCTGATCCTGCCCCCGGTCGTGACCGGCTACCTGCTGCTGCTCGCCTTCGGCCGGCGCGGCCCGCTCGGCGCGCCCCTCGCCGAGATCGGCGTGGTCCTCTCCTTCCGCTGGACCGGGGCGGCGCTCGCCTGCGCGGTGATGGGGTTCCCGCTCATGGTGCGGGCGATGCGGCTGTCGATCGAGGCCGTCGACCGGCGCCTGGAGCAGGCGGCCGGCACGCTGGGCGCGAACCCCTTCGCGGTCTTCCTCACGATCACGCTGCCGCTGAGCCTGCCCGGCTGCCTCGCGGGCGCCGTGCTGGCCTTCGCCAAGGCGATGGGCGAGTTCGGCGCGACCATCACGTTCGTGTCGAACATCCCGGGCGAGACCCAGACCCTGCCGTCGGCGATCTACACGCTGACGCAGGTCCCCGGCGGGGAGGGGCCGGCCCTGCGCCTCACCCTGATCTCGATCGCGCTGTCGGTCGCGGCCCTGCTGGTCTCGGAATTCCTGGCCCGGCGGGCCGGACGGCGGCTGGGGGCGGGCTGAATGGCGACCGATCCGGGGCGGGACGCCCGCTCAGGCATACGCGTAGGGTCCGCCCTGCCGCAGGGCCCGCTGGTAGGCCGGGCGGGCGTGGACGCGCGTGAGCCAGTCCGCGACGCGCGGGCCCGCGCCCGTGCCGCGCGCCGCGAAGGCCTCCAGCGGGAAGCTCATCAGGATGTCGGCCGCGGTGAAGTCGGCGCCGCAGAAATACGGGCGGCCGGCGAGTTCCGTCTCCCAGAAGGCCGCGTGCCGGCGCAGGTCCGGATCGACGAAGCCCCGCAGCACCGTGTCGGCGATCCGGCGGACGAGGGGCCGCAGCGGCCAGGGGCTGCCCGGCGCCAGCCGCCCGAAGACCAGCTTCAGCAGCAGTGGCGGCATCGCCGAGCCCTCGGCGTAGTGCGACCAGTAAACGTAGCGCCGCCGCTCCTCGGTCCCGGGCCCGGGCACAAGCCGCGCGCCGGCGAGATCCGTCAGGTAGGCGGCGATCGCGCCGGTCTCGGCGACCACCGTCCCGCCGTCGGTGATCACCGGCGCCTTGCCGAGGGGGTGGACGGCCACGAGTTCGGCGGGCGCGCGCAGGGTCCGCGGATCGCGGGCGTAGCGGATCACGCGGTAGGGCAGCTCCAGCTCCTCCAGCAGCCAGAGCACGCGCTGCGAGCGGCTGTTCTCGAGGTGGTGGACCGTGATCATCGCGGGCAAGTCCGGGCCGGCGCCGGGGCGCGCCGCGGCTCCTGTTACCCGAGTCCCGCCGCGTGAGCATCCAGGTCGACGTCGAGCTCCGGCGCGGCGCCTTCGCGCTGGCGGCCGCCTTCGAGGCCGGGCCCGGGCTCACCGCCCTGTTCGGCCGCTCGGGCTCGGGAAAGACGACGCTGATCGACCTGATCGCCGGCCTCGCGCGGCCGGACCGGGGCCGGATCGCCGTCGGCGGCACCCCGTGGGTCGACACCGCGTCCGGCCTGATCCTGCCGCCGCACCGGCGCCGGGTCGGCGTGGTGTTCCAGGACGCGCGGCTGTTCCCGCACCTGAGCGTCCGGACCAATCTCGGCTACGGCCGGGTGTTCGCGCGGCACCGTGCCGACCCGGCGGCGTTCGCGGCAGTGACCGGGATGCTCGGCATCGACCACCTGCTCGACCGGCGGCCCGCGGGCCTCTCCGGTGGCGAGCGCCAGCGGGTGGCGATCGGGCGGGCGCTGCTGGCCGGGCCGCGCCTCCTCATGATGGACGAGCCCCTCGCGGCCCTGGACGAGGCCCGCAAGGCCGAGATCCTCCCGTATATCGAGCGCCTGCGCGACGAGGCCGGCGTGCCGATCCTCTACGTCAGCCACGCGGTCTCCGAGGTGGCCCGGCTCGCCAACACGGTGATCGTGCTGGAATCCGGGCGGGTGGCCGCCGCCGGCCCCGCGGAGACGATCCTGCGCCGCGCCGACCTCGTGCCGATCCACGAGGCCGAGCCCGGCGCGCTCCTCGACATGGTCGTCGAGACCCTCGACGACGCCACGGGGCTCACGCGCCTGACCGGCGCCGCCGGGAGCCTGCTGGTGCCGGGGCTGTCGCGCCCGGCCGGGACGCGGGTGCGGGTGCGCATCCCGGCCCGCGACGTGCTCGTCGCCACCGAGCGTCCCCGCGGTCTGAGCGCCCGCAACGTCCTGGCCGGCCGGATCTGCGGGCTGACGACCGCGGGCGCCGAGACGGCGGTGGAGATCGACTGCAACGGCGCCCGTCTCGTGGCGCGCGTGACCGGGGCGGCCGTCCGCGAACTCGGCCTCGCGCCGGGACGCGAGGTCCACGCCATCGTCAAGAGCGCGTCCTTCGACCCCGCCGGGTTCGGCCTGCTGCGGCCGCCCCGGGCGATCTGAGACGGCTCCGGGCGATGCCGACCGCGCGCGCCCGGCGCCGCGGTGGCGGACGCGCGCGGTCATCGGGACGCATCCGGGGCATCGTACTCCCGTTTCGGTTGTAAATATTATATCGAAACAACCATTGGTTAGAACATCGCCGCCACGATGGGCCGTGCAGTGGTCGTGCTGCGCGAGTCGCGGAGGTCGATGCGATGGGCATGCGGCGCTTGCGCCGGCGGAGGGCGCCGAGCGGATGGACCTGCCGGCGCGGCAGCTCCGCAGTGGAGTTCGCCCTCGTGGCGCCCGTGCTGTTCCTGCTCTTCGCCGGGATCGCGGTGTTCGGCATCTGTCTCGGCGCGGCCCACAACCTCCGCCAGATCGCCGCCGAGGCGGCCCGCGCGTCCGTGGCCGGGGTCACCGACGCCGAGCGGGCGAACCTCGCCCAGACCATGGTGAACCGGAGCCTGAGCGCCGGCGCGATGTTCCGGCCGGGCAGCATCGTCGTGCAGGTCGGGCCGGATCCCAACGACGCGACGGTGTACACGGTCACCGTCACCCTCGACGCCACCACGCTCGGCATCAACGTCTTCGCGCGCCTGCTGCCGATGCTCCCGACCGTGCTGCGCAGCAGCGTCAGCGTCCGGAAGGGCGGCCTGTGACCGGCCGCGGCACGCGCCTGCGGCGCTTCGGGGCCGCGCGCGGCGGCAACGTCGCGATCCTGGTGGCGCTCGGCAGCGCCATGCTGATGGGGGCGGGCGCGGTCGGGATCGATCTCGGCCTCGTCTTCCAGGCGCGGCGCAAGGCGCAGGGCGCGGTGGACATCGCCGCCATGCTGGCCGCCGTCGATCCGAGCCAGGCCGACACGGTCGCCCGCCAGTCGCTCAGCGACAACGGCTACGGCGCGGCGACCGCCACGGTCGCGCCCGGCAGCTACGACGCGAGCGCGCGAGGCGTCGCTCCGGGTAGCCGGTTCAGCGCCGGCGGCAGCCCGGCGAACGCGGTGCGGGTCGGCCTCTCGACCTCGGTCCCGGTGACCTTCGGCCGGGCGATCGGCCTGCCCGCCGCGGTGCCGCTGCGGGTGACGGGGACCGCCGCGAGCGCGCAATTCGCTGCCTTCACGATCGGATCCGGCACCCTGCAACTCCAGGGCGGCATCGCCAACGCCCTGCTCGGCGCCCTGCTCGGGGCCAAGCTGTCGCTCAGCGTCAGCGACTACGATGCCCTGGCCAGCGCCCGCGTCGACGGGCTGCGCGTCCTCGACGCCCTCGGGGCGAGCCTCAACATGCAGGCCGCGAACTACACCGACATCGTCCAGGCGAATGCCAGCGTCGGTCAGTTGCTGATGGCGCTGCGGGTCGCCGCGGCGGATAACGGCAGCGCGGTGTCGGCCCTGTCGGAGATCCTCAACGCCCTGCCGAATGCCGGAAACCTCGTCGCGATCGGCCAGCTGGACGGCCTCGGCGACGCCGCCGCGCTGGCGCCGCCGCGGGGATTCGCCGGCCCCTCCCTCAACGTGCTGAACCTGCTCGGCGCGGCCGCCTCCCTGGCGAACGGGCAGAACCAAGTGGCGGTCGATCTCGGGGCCACCGTGCCGGGACTGCTCGCGACGCGCCTGACCCTGGCGATCGGTGAGCGCAAGCGCAGTTCGGGCTGGGTCCGGCCGGGCAGCCAGAACGCCACCGTGCAGACGGCTCAGACCCGGCTGCTGATCGAGGCCACCGTCACGGCGCCGCTCGGGCTCGGAACCCTGTCGCTGCCGGTCTACGCGGAGGTGGCACCGGCGCAGGCCACCCTGCGGTCGCTCAGCTGCACGGGGTCCGGAGGACGCAGAGTCACCCTCGACGCGCAGACGGGGCTGGCGACGCTGGCCATCGCTCAGATCCCGCGCACCGCGATCGCGGGCGGCAGCGCGAGCCCCGACCTGTCGCAGCCGGCGACACTGATCGCCCTGCCGCTGGTCAACGTCTCCGGGCGGGCCCTCGCGACGCTCGGCACCGGATCGCAGACCCTCGTCTTCTCGGAGGCGGACATCGCGGATCACACGGTGCGCTCGGTGGCCTCGAGCGGCCTGACCCAGTCGCTCACCGGCAGCCTGCTGCGCAATCTCGTGCTGAACATCAGCGGCCTCGGCGTGCCCCCGCTGCTCCAGTCGGCCCTGACGACGACCCTGGGCACCGTGGCGCCGGGGATCGACCTCGTGCTCGACACCGTCCTGCGCACCCTCGGCCTGCGCCTCGGCTACGCCGATCTCGACGTGGACGGCACCCTCTGCAACCAGGCCGTGCTGGTGCAGTGAGCCGGGCCGGACGGCCCGGCGGGACGGAGCGCCCCCGCCTCAGTGGCGGCCGCGGCTCGCGCCGGTCGTGGAGGCCTTGGCGATGCGCCGGCCCAGGTGCAGCAGCAGCATGTCGACCAGGAGCTGAAGCTCGGAATCCGCCACGCCCTCAAGGGCGTCGCGGCACTCGAGGGCGCGGTCCACGGCCTGCGTCAGCGCGTCCGCGGGCCCGGCCATCGCCCGCGTCGCCGACGGCTCGTCCGTCACGTCGATGATGACGCCGTGCCCGAGGCGCCGGCTCGACGCGCCCGGCGGGATCCGGCCGCGATCGAGGATCCGGCGGACCTGCCCCGACGGCGACAGCGTGCGGTACTCGGCCACGAACAGGCCGCCGCGCTCGCGCACCGCCTTGAACTGCCGGATTACGGCCGGCCGATCCTCCGGATGGACGCAGGCCTTGGCGACCGAGAGCGGGAGGGGACGCCCGGCGAGTCCGGGATCCCCGGCCAGCACGTCCGCGGCGCCGGCATCGAGCACGCACCGCTCGGCGCGCGGCGACCACGACCACGCGCCGATGATCCCGGAGGCGTCGAGGGCGGCTGAGAGGTCGACCGGCCGAGGGCGGGGACCCTGGATTGCGTCGGCCATCATGGGCGAACTCCGGTTTCAGCGCGCACCGTGCCCGCCTTCGGAGACATACAACCGCTGATGGAATTAATGAGCAGTTAACTCAACTCGATCGCCCGTCACGCATCGACGACAATGCCCTGTGCCGGCGGCGAAATCCCGCTTCGCACGGGACCGCCCCCCCGCGACCCGGCCCGCAGCCAACCCGCTCAGGTTGCAATCGCGGCCGTGCCTCAGCCGAGCTGCGTCAGCAGCGTGAAAGCGCCGAACAGCAGGACCGCCCCCACCGAGGCGGCCAGCAGGATGAGCGCCGCGCGCGATTCCCGCATCTCCGGTGACATGGCGCCCTCCCATCGCGACCCGCGTTGGGTCGCGGGCGGGTTTCGTCAGGATTCGCACCGATCGGCCGCGCTGTCGACGGCCGACCGGACTCGCGCGGCGACATCGCCCGCCATCCGGACAGTCCGGGACGGTGGGGACGGCCCGGCGTCAGGCCGCGGTGCGGCGCTCCACCATCCGCGCCAGGAAGGCGCTGCCGATCGGGATGATCGAGTCGTCGAAGTTGTAGCCGGCATTGTGCAGGCCCGGGCCCGGATTGGCGCCGAGCCAGACATAGGCGCCGGGGACCGCCATGGTCATGTCGGCGAAGTCCTCGCTGCCCATCTTGGGCACGACGTTGGACTCGACCTTGTCGGCGCCCAGGAGCTCGGTGGCGACCTCCGTGGCGGCGGCCGCCTGCGCGGGGGCGTTCTCCAGGACGGAGAACACGTCCTGGAGGTCGACCGTGACCTCGGCGCCGTAGGCCGCGCCGAAGCCGGCCGCCAGCTCGCGCATGCGGGTGCCGGCGAGCGCCCGGATCTCCTTGTCGAAGGTGCGGATCGTGCCGGCGAGGTGGGCCGTCTCGGGGATCACGTTGTAGGCGGAGCCCGCCTCGATCCGGGTGATCGACAGGACGATGGACTTCAGCGGGTCGGCGTTGCGCGACACGATCGACTGGAGGGCCTGGGCGAGGCCGGTGGCGATGATGATCGGGTCGGTGCCCCGGTGCGGCTGTGCGGCGTGGATGCCCTTGCCGCGGATGTGGATGTCGAAGAAGTCCGCCGCCGCCATGATCGGCCCGGGCCGCAGCTTAATCATGCCGTGGCCGCCGCCGGGCTGGTTGTGCAGGCCGTAGATCTCGTCGCAGGGGAAGCGCTCGAACAGGCCGTCCTTCAGCATGGCCCGGGCGCCGCCGCGGCCCTCCTCGGCCGGCTGGAACACGAACACCGCGGTCCCGTCGAAATCGCGGGTCTCGGCGAGGTAGCGCGCCGCGCCGACCAGCATCGTGGTGTGCCCGTCATGGCCGCAGGCGTGCATCTTGCCGGCATAGGTCGAGCGGTAGGGGAGGTTGGTCTCCTCCTCGATGGGCAAGGCGTCCATGTCGGCGCGCAGGCCGATCCGCTTGCCGTTGTCGGTGCGTCCCTTGAGCAGGCCGACCACGCCGGTGCCGCCGACGCCGCGATGGACCTCGCAGCCGAACGTCTCGAGGAGGTCGGCGACGATGCCGGCCGTCCGGACCTCCTCGAAGCCGAGTTCCGGATGGGCGTGCAGGTCGCGGCGCAGGGCCGTCAGCTCGTCGGCGTAGGTCTTGATGCGGTCGATCGGGCTCATGACTCGGAACTCTCGGGGGGTGAGGTGTTGGGGGAGGAGGCGTCGGGGGGCGTCGCGCCCGGGCCGTCCGCGTCCGCGCGCCGGAACGGCGTCAGCGTGTCGAGGACGTCGACCGCCTCGGCGACGTGGGCGCGCTCCCGCTGCAAGTAATCGGCCACCGCGCGGCGCAGCGCCGGGTCGGCGATGTCGTGGGCCGAGTGCATCAGGACCGGCCGGTAGCCGCGGGCGAGCTTGTGCTCGCCCTGGGCCCCCGCCTCGACCCGCTTCAGGCCCCGGGCGATCGCGAAGTCGATCGCCTGGTAGTAGCAGACCTCGAAATGCAGGAACGGATGGTCCTCGATGCAGCCCCAGTTCCGGCCGTAGAGCGCGGTATCGCCGATCAGGTTGATCGCGCCGGCGATGTAGGCGTCCCCGCGCTTGGCCATCACGAGGAGCACCCGGTCGGCCATGCGCTCGGACAGGAGCGAGAAGAACCGGCGGTTGAGGTAGGGCCGTCCCCACTTCCGCGAGCCCGTGTCCATGTAGAAGGCGTAGAACGCGTCCCAGTGGGCCTCGGTGATGGCCGCGCCGGTCAGGTGCTCGACGGTGATGCCGGGCGCCAGGGCGTCGCGGCGCTCCTTGCGGATGGTCTTGCGCTTGCGCGAGGCGAGGGCGGCGAGGAAATCGTCGAAGCTCGCGTAGCCGTCGTTCTGCCAGTGGAACTGCTGGTCGGTGCGCTGCAGGAAGCCGGCCGCGCCGGCCCGCTCCCACTCCGCCTCGCGCATGAAGGTGACGTGGATCGAGGAGGCCTTGGTCTCGCCCCGCAGCGCCCGCAGGCCCGCGACGAGGCCGGCCGTGGCCTCGTCGGGATCGGCCCCAGGCGCGATCAGGAAGCGCGGCCCGGTCACCGGCGTGAACGGCACGCTGACCTGGAGCTTGGGGTAGTAGGCGCCGCCGGCCCGCTCGTAGGCGTCGGCCCAGCCGTGGTCGAAGACGTACTCGCCCTGGCTGTGCGATTTCAGGTAGCAGGGCGCCACGCCGAGGCGGACGCCGTCGCGCTCGACCGAGACGTGGAGCGGCAGCCAGCCGGTCCTGCGCGAGACGCAGCCCGAATCCTCCAGCGCCGACAGGAAGGCGTGCGACACGAAAGGGTTGTGGGTCTCGTCGCCCGCCGCCAGGGTCTCGGACGAGAACGCGCAGGCATCCCATTCCGCCGCGCCGATCTCCTTCAGTCCGGGAAGCGCCCGCACGGTCAGTGCGGCGGTCTCCGGCGTCGGCCCGGGTGCTTGCTTCATGGGCCGGACTCTAGCCCCTGACCGGCCGGGGGCAAGCGGGCGGATGCGCGCGGCGACCATGGCAGCGTTGTCAGACGGCCGCCGACGTCACCCGCCGCGCGCTTTCGCGCGGCCTCCTGGACGGCGCGCGGCGACGCGCGCTCTCCGAACCGGACGGCGCCGTCGCGGCGCGCGCTCACTCGGCGAGCCGGCCGACGCAGGACACGTCGTCCGGCTTGCAGTCGAGGTATCCCTTCAGGACCCTGGTCCGCGCGTCGGTCAGCCCCTTCAGGCAGCCGTTGTACGCCATCGCGTAGGCCGAGCCCCCGTCGAGGCCCATGGTCTCGAGGAAGCAGGTCGCGTCCCGGTACGACAGCCAAGCCTTCTGGGCGCCCCGCAGGGCGTCCTTCGTCTTCGGGCCGATCTTCCTCATCAGCTGCCCGTAGACGGCGTTCAGCGCCGTGTCGGCGGCCCGGTAATCGGCCCCCGCGCAGGCGTTGAGATCCGCCTGGGTCGTGCCCTCGCACGGGTCGGCCGCGGAAGCGGGCGCCGGGGCAAGCAGGGTCGCGGCGAGGGCGAGGCCCCCGCAGAGCCGCGCGAAGCGGGCGCGCGCGTCACGCGAAGCGGTCATGGCGATCCAGTTCGGACGGGATCGGACGGGGCGCAGGAACATTCACGGGACGAACCCCTCGAACACCATCTGGTCCGCGTGCGCGGCCGCGCGGGCGCGCTGC
Organism: Methylobacterium sp. C33D; assembly: GCF_053345825.1. Classification (NCBI taxonomy): domain Bacteria; kingdom Pseudomonadati; phylum Pseudomonadota; class Alphaproteobacteria; order Hyphomicrobiales; family Methylobacteriaceae; genus Methylobacterium; species Methylobacterium sp. C33D. Next base: position 79,368 of record NZ_JBKFAV010000013.1, on the reverse strand, counting down.
TCCGCATTCCGGACCGTCCAGGTCATGACGGGGACCTGACCGAGCAGCCGGCAGAGGTAGGTCGGCGCGCAGGGCAGGTCGTCCACCCGCCAGGACAGGAAGTCGGGCCGCGTCTCGGCGAGGTGCAGCAGGTCGGAGAGGGACCGGCGGAGCGAGGGCGTCAGGGCCGCGTAGACCGGGTCGTCCTGCGTCGTCTCCGCCACGATGCCCCGCGGAACCGTAGCGGGGCAGAGGTCGCGCAGGGCCGCGACCACCTGCGGGTCGAACGATTTCAGCGCCACCGGCCCGGCGCAGGCCGCGGCGATCTCGGCGGTGCGGGTCGCGAGCCGCAGGTCGCCGTCGTAGCGGGACTTCACCTCGATCACCACCGGCACCGCCCCGGACACCGCCGCCAGGAAGGCCGGCAGCGTCGGGATCGTCTCCGCGGACCCGGCGACGGCGAGGGTCGCGAGCTCGGCGGCGGAGCGGTCGGCCAGGGCCGCGCTCGCCCCCGTCAGACGCCCGAGGGCGGCGTCGTGGAAGACCATCGCCTCGCCGTCGGCGCTGAGCTGGACGTCGCACTCGATGGCGAAGCCGCCCGCGACGGCCGCCCGGGCCGCCGCCAGCGTGTTCTCCGGCCGCCCCGCCGCGCGGTCGTGCAGGCCGCGATGGGCGATCGGCCGCGCGGTGAGCCAGTCGGGGGCGGCCACCGTCAGCGGACCTCGAACATCGCCTCGACCTCGACGGCGGCGTCGAGGGGCAGCTCGGCCACCCCGACGGTGGAGCGCGCGTGCCGCCCGCGGTCGCCGAGGAGCTCGACCATCAGGTCGGAGGCGCCGTTCATCACCCCGGCCACCGCCGAGAAGCCCGGCGCCGCGTTGATGAAGCCGCCGAGCCGCACGCACTGGACCACGGCGCGGTCGAGGTCGCCCACCGCGGCCTCGAGCTGGGCGAGGACATTGAGGGCGCACAGGCGGGCGGCGGCCTTGCCGGCCTCGGCCGAGACGGCGCCGCCGACCTTGCCCTTGTGCTCGGCCGCGATGGCACCGTCCGCGCCGAAGCAGACTTGGCCGGAGATCACCACGAGGTTGCCGGTGCGCACGAACGGCACGTAGTTGGCGACCGGCGCCGCCGCCTTCGGCAGGGTCAGGCCCAGCGCCGCCAGGCGTTCCTTGATCGAGCTCATCGGGGTCTCCAGGTTCCTGCGAATCCGCGGGAGCAGGAGCACGGCCGCCCCCCGCGGCGCAAGGGCCGGCGCCGCGAAGGCCGGGATCGCGGCCCCGCGATTCGCCTGCGGCCCGGGTCGGGACCGCCGCAGATTTACCGTCGCAATCGGCTCTCCCGGTGCCGCGCGCAGAGCTGCCCGGCGGGTCCGCCGGGCACTGAAACGTTGACAGGCGGCGGCACTTTCATAGTAATCGCGCGCGTGCCGCCCAGGACTGAGGCGGCACTTTCATTTGGAGCCGGCTCAACGCTCGCTCCGGGATCCTGCGTGAAACGGAGATGGGACCCGTGACGTCAGCCCTTCTGCCGACCTACGTCCGTGCGCCGCTCGCCTTCGAGCGCGGCGAGGGCGCCTGGCTCGTGACGGAGGGCGGGGAGCGATACCTCGACTTCGGCGCCGGCATCGCGGTGAACGGCCTCGGCCACGCGCACCCGCACCTCGTCGGCGCGCTGACCGAGCAGGCCGGCAAGATCTGGCACACCTCGAACCTGTTCCAGATCCCGGGCGGCGAGCGCCTCGGGCAGCGCCTCGTCGACGCGACCTTCGCGGACGTGGTGTTCTTCTGCAACTCGGGCGCCGAGGCGAACGAGGCGGCGATCAAGATCGCCCGCAAGTACCACGCGGCCGGCGGGCAGCCGGAGCGCTACCGGATCGTCACCTTCGCGGGCGCCTTCCACGGGCGGACGCTGGCGACGCTCGCGGCCGGCGGGCAGCAGAAGTACATCGAGGGCTTCGGTCCGAAGGTCGAGGGCTTCGACCAGGTCCCGGCCGGCGACTGGGCGGCGCTGGACGCGGCGATCGGGCCGGAGACGGCGGCGCTGATGATCGAGCCGATCCAGGGCGAGGGCGGCGTGCGGGAGATCCCCCACGCGGACCTGCGCCGGCTGCGCGAGATCTGCGACGCCAACGGCCTCCTGCTGATCATGGACGAGGTCCAGACCGGCGTCGGCCGCACCGGCCGGCTGTTCGCGCACGAATGGTCCGGCATCACCCCGGACATCATGAGCGTCGCCAAGGGCATCGGCGGCGGATTCCCGCTGGGCGCCTGCCTCGCGACCCGCGAGGCCGCCCGTGGCATGACCGCAGGCACGCACGGCACCACCTTCGGTGGCAACCCGCTCGCCATGGCGGTGGGCAACGCCGTGCTGGACGTGGTGCTGGAGGAGGGCTTCCTCGCGCGCGTCGCCCGCTCCGGCCTGCTGCTCAAGCAGAAGCTCGCGGCCCTGCGCGACCGCCACCCGCACGTGATCCAGGAGATCCGCGGCGAGGGTCTGATGCTCGGCCTCAAGCTCGGCGTGCCGAACACCGACTTCGCCGCCGCCGCCCGCGACGCCCATCTGCTGGTGATCCCGGCGGGCGACAACATCGTCCGCCTGCTGCCGCCGCTGACCATCGGCGAGGCCGAGATCGACGAGGCGGTCCGCCGCCTGGACGCGGCGGCGTCCGGCTTCGAGGCCGTGCGCGGCGCGGCCGAGTAGGAGCGATCCGCGCGATTGAGAACACCGCCCTCCGGACCCCGGAGGGCGGCCCGAAGCATTTCCGGGCGCGGTCGATCCCGCCGCGCGTGACGGAGGTGCCCCTGCCAGGAGGTAGAGTGCGGTTCATGATCAGGTGATCGGTGAGCAGACTCTAGTTATTGTGACGCGATGAAAGCCCAGATTGACGGCCGGGCACAGGCCCCGGCCAGGCACCTGAACGGTGCCGGCCCTCGTCATTTCCTCGACCTCAAGGACTTCTCCGGGGCGGAGCTGCGCCGGGTCCTCGATGCCAGCGCCGCCATCAAGGCGCGCCGCCGCAAGGGCGAGCTGGCCGCCGAGCGCCCGCTCACCGGCAAGACCCTCGCCATGGTGTTCGACCGCCCGTCGACCCGCACCCGCGTCTCCTTCGACGTGGCGATGCGCGAGCTCGGCGGCGAGACCCTGATGCTCACCGGCTCCGAGATGCAGCTCGGCCGCGGCGAGACCATCGGCGACACGGCGCAGGTGCTCTCGCGCTTCGTCGACGCGATCATGATCCGCATCCTCGACCACGGTCAGATGCTGGAGCTGGCCGAGTATGCCACCGTCCCGGTGATCAACGCCCTCACCAAGGTCTCCCACCCCTGCCAGATCATGGCCGACGTGCTGACCTTCGAGGAGCATCGCGGGCCGATCCGGGGCCGCAAGGTCGCGTGGTCGGGCGATTCGAACAACGTGCTGGCGAGCTGGGTCCACGCCGCGGCCCGGTTCGACTTCACCTTGAACGTCGCGAGCCCGCCGGAACTCGCGCCGCCGCCGGCGCTGCTCGCCTGGGCGCGGCAGGAGGGCGCCGACGTCCACGTCACCACCGACGCGTTCGCGGCCGTCGACGGCGTCGATGCCGTGGTCACCGATTGCTGGGTGTCGATGGGCGACGACGACGAGGCGCACCGGCACAACCTGCTGAGCCCCTATCAGGTCAACGACAAGCTGATGGCGGCGGCCAATCCGGGCGCGATCTTCATGCACTGCCTCCCGGCCCATCGCGGCGAGGAGGTGACGGCCGAGGTGATGGACGGCCCGCGCTCCGTGGTGTTCGACGAGGCCGAGAACCGCCTGCACGCGCAGAAGGGTATCCTGGCCTGGTGCCTGGGCGCCGAGGGGCTCTGATCCCGGCCTCGTCCTGTCCGGCCTCGCGCTCGCGGGGTCGGCGCACCATATAGCCGTGAGCGGGCGGCTTGCGCCGTCCGTCTCCCCATCACGGCCGCCGGAAGGCGGCATCCCGGCGACGAACGGAGCGCGCTGCGCCGCCGCTCCCGCTCCGGGCCGGTCGGGGTGAGGGATCCGATCACTCCGCCAAGGTCATCGCCTCACGCCGCCCGGCCTCCGGGAGGACGGATCCACGCTTTGCCGGCACGCGCCGCCGGACGCATCGATCGGAGAAGGCATGACCTCAGGAACGCAGTCGCACCCCCAGTCGCCATCCCAGCCGCAGGCCCAGAATGGCGGCAACGGCCATGCCGGCGCCGACGACGCCGTCCTGCCCTTCGCCGTGGAGGCGCTCGACGTGCGCGGCCGCGTCGTCCGGCTCGGCCCCGCCGTCGACACCATCCTGCGCCGCCACGGCTACCCGGACCCGGTGGCGCGCCTGCTCGGCGAGGCCGCGGCGCTGACCGTGCTGCTCGGCTCCTCCCTCAAGTTCGAGGGCCGGTTCCAGCTTCAGACCAAGACCGACGGTCCGGTCGCGATGATCGTGGTCGATTTCGAGGCTCCGGACCGGCTGCGGGCCACCGCCCGGTTCGAGCCGGAGCGGGTCGCGGCCCTCGGCACCGGCCCGCTCAGGGATGCCGAGCTGATCGGCACCGGCCATCTCGCCATGACCATCGACCAGGGCACCGCCGCGAGCCGCTACCAGGGTGTCGTGGCCCTCGAGGGCCAGAGCCTGGAGGAGGCCGCCCACCAGTATTTCCGCCAGTCGGAGCAGATCCCCACGCAGGTGCGGCTCGCCGTGGCCGAGGCCTTGGAGGAGGGCGCCGGGCGCTGGCGGGCCGGCGGCCTGCTCGTGCAGTTCCTGCCCCAGTCGGTGGACCGGGCGCGCCTCGCCGACCTGCCCCCGGGCGATATCCCGGAGGGCCACGCGCATCTCTCGGGAGACGCGCCGGAGGACGATGCCTGGGTCGAGGCCCGCTCGCTGGTCGCGACCATCGAGGACCACGAGCTGGTCGATCCGAACGTCTCCAGCGAGCGGCTGCTCTACCGGCTGTTCCACGAGCGCGGGGTGCGGGTGTTCGACCGTCAGCCGGTTCAGGAGACCTGCCGCTGCTCGCGGGAGCGCGTGATGGGCATGATCCGCTCGTTCACGCCGCAGGAGCGGCACGACATGGTGGCGGATGACGGCCGCATCGTCATCACCTGCGAGTTCTGCTCCCGGCGCTACGACCTCGATCCCCAGGAGATCGAGGCCGAGATCGCCGGCCAGCCGAGCCAGTAGCGCGCAGGACAGCGGGCGCGCGCACCAGCATACCCGCGTCTACGGCCAAGCTTTTCCGCGCGAAACGCACGAAGATCGGTATTCGTTGCGTAAATTTTTGAGCCCTCCAGGCCGAACCGTTCCGCGACCTTTGACGTTGCGTGGCAGATTCAACATTGGAGGGTTCGCCATGCGGAAATTGTCGATCGGATTGGCCGCGCTGCTGATCAGCACCTCGGCCTATGCCCAGCAGGGTGGCGCCGACCGCGGCGCCGGGATGGGCGGTCGCGGCGGTCAGGGCGGCGCCGAGTCCGGCATGAAGGCCGGCGGCGGCGAGCGCGGCGGCATGCAGGGCGGCGCCCAGGGCGGCGCGCAGGGTGGCATGCAGGGCGACATGAAGGCCGGTCGCCAGGCGACGTCCGATCGGTCCGGCGCCGAGGCGGGCCGGTCCGCGCAGGGCCGCGAGGCCGGCGGCGAGGGCCGCACGGGTCAGGACCGCATGGCCCAGGACAAGGATCGGGCCGGCGCCGAGCGGGGCGACCGCCGCGGTGATCGCGCCGAGCGGAACGAGCGCGGGGATCGCGACGGCGCGCGTGCCGATCGCGGTGACCGTCGCGGCGACCGTCGCGCCGACCGCGCCGATTTCCGCGGCCGGACCGACGTCAGCCGGACCGACGTCCGGTCCGAGCGGGTCGAAGGCGGCTTCCGCCGCGAGGGCCGCTACGTGTTCATCGGCGGCCGCCGGGTCGTGTACGGCTCGCCGGAATATCGCCGCCTGATCGTCACCGAGAACCGCGGCCCGCGCGCGCGCTACGTCGTGATCCGCGGCCAGCGGGTGCTGTACGGCTCGCCCGAGTACCGCCGCCTGGTCAGCGTCCGCGAGACCGGCCCGCGCGAGCGCTACGTCGTGATCCGCGGCCAGCGGGTGCTGTACGGCTCCCCCGAGTACCGCCGCCTCGTCTCCGTCCAGGAGGACCGCTTCGTGACGATCCGCGGCCAGCGGGTGCGCTACGGGTCGGCCGAGTACCGGCGCCTCAGCGGCGGCGGCGCGGTCAGCGCGAGCTTCCGCTCCGAGCAGCGCGCCGGCGCGCGCTTCGACAACCGCGGCGGGCGGGACGGCATACACAACGCGTCGCGGACCGAGGGCCGCAACGACGGCCGGACGGACCGCAACGACCGCGGCCAGGACCGCGGGATGGACAAGGCGTCCCGTCAGGAAGGCAAGAACGACGGCATGCGCAACAGCGACATGCGCGGCGGCCAGCAGGACGGCATCCGCAACGCGTCCGATCGCGGCGGCCAGCAGGGCGGCATGAAGTCCGGCGCCGAGGGCGGCCGGACGGGTGGCGCCGAGCGCGGCGGCATGAGCGGCGGCAACGGCGCCATGGGCGGTGCCCAGGGTGCCGGCCGCGCCGGCGGTCAGGCGGGCGGCGCCGGCCGCAACTGAGCGGTGTGAACGTGGGGGGAGGGGCCGATGGGCTCCTCCCCCGTTTCGTTTCGGGTCTCGTCCGCCGCTCGCGGGCGACGGTCGAGACCCGCTTCAGACCTTCAGGACGGGCTCCGCGATGTCGCCGCCCCCGCCGCGGGCCCTCAGGTACTCGGGCTGGAACAGGCACATCCGCACGGCGTCCCGGTAGCGCCCGTTCACGAAGAACTCGTCCTTGAGAACGCCCTCGGGATGGAAGCCGCAGCGCTCGTAGATCCGCACGGCCCGGGCGTTGTCCCGGTCGACGTGCAGGTAGAGCTTGTGGATGTTGAGCACGCTGAAGGCGTAATCCATGGCGATCCGGGTGGCCTGCCACGCGTAGCCGCGGCCCTGGAAGCTCGGATGGATCGCGATCTGGAACTCGCAGCGCCGGTGCAGGTGGTTGATCTCGACGAGCTCGATCAGCCCGGCCGGCTCCCCGCTCGGATCGGCCACGATGAAGCGCCGCTCGGTCTGATTGTGGATGTTGCGCTCGTAGAGCTGCTGAAGTTCGGCGAAGGACTCGTAGGCCTCCTCGAACCAGTAGCGCATGATGCTGTCGTTGTTGTTGAGCTGGTGGACGAAGCGCAGGTCCTCCCGCTCCAGCGGGCGCAGCTTGATGGTGATACCGGTTACCGCATTCATGACGCACTCACCTCGATCAGCTCGCGCAGGAAGTGCTCACCCTGGCCCAGGGCGTCGAGGGTGATGAACTCGTCGGGCTGGTGCGCCTGGGCGATGTCGCCGGGGCCGCAGACCACCGTCGGGAGACCTGCCGCCTGGAAGCGCCCGGCCTCGGTGGCGTAGGGCACCGCGACGGTGTGGTTGCGTCCGGCGAGGCGCAGGCACAGGCGCTCGGCCGCCGAGCCCGGCTCCGGGGCGAGGCCGGGGATGTCGACCTCCTCCAGGGTGTCGATCCGCCCGAACGCGCCGTAGCGGTTGAGGCGCTCGCGGGTGACCCTTTCGACCTCCGCCGCGAACAGCCGCGGGATCTCGGCCGGGTCGAGATCCGGCAGGCCGCGATACTCCCAGAGGAAGCGGCACTCCTTGGCCAGGATGTTCCGGGCGGTGCCGCCCTGGATCGTCCCGACATGGACCGTGGTCGAGGCCGGGTCGAACCGCCCGGACGGGTCGCCGCGCTCGATCATCAGGTCGGCGATCCGGTTGAGGCCGGCGACGAGGTCGCAGGCGGCCGACACGGCGTTCGCGCCGAGGGCGGGGCGGGCGGAGTGGGCCTCGTGGCCGTGGACCGTGGTGAGACAGGTGACGATGCTCTTGTGGGCGTCGGCCACCTCCATCCCGGTGGGCTCGCCGACGATCACCGCGGCCGGCCGGGGCAGGCCGTCGCCGAAGCGCGCGATCCCGTCCATCGAGCCGAGGCAGGTCGTCTCCTCGTCGTAGGAGAGCAGGATGTGGATCGGCCGCTTCAGCCCGGCGGCGATCATGTCGGGCACAAGGGCCAGGGCCAGCGCGTCGAAGCCCTTCATGTCGACCGCGCCCCGTCCGTAGGCCCGGCCGTCGGCGACGCGCAGGGTGAACGGGTCGCCTGTCCAGGCCTGGCCCGTCACCGGCACCACGTCGGTGTGGCCGGACAGGACGGTGCCTCCGTCGGCCATCGGGCCGACCGTGGCGAGGATGGCGGCCTTGTCGCCCGTCGCGTTCGGGAGGCGCAGGTACGGGACGGCCCAGCCGTCGAGATAGGCGCAGACCGCGTCGATCAGGGCGAGGTTGGACTTGTCGCTCTCCGTGTCGAACGACACGAGGCGGGCGAGCATGTCGAGCGGGCTCAGCCGCTCGCCGGTCGCGGACATGGATTCCTCCGGGGCGAGGCCCCGGGCCGGGACCTCAGTGCAGGCTGCGGCGGACGTGCGGGCTGTCGAGGGAGAAGGCTGGGATCTCGGCCTCGAAGCTCTCGCCGGCCACCGTCGCCATGGTGTAGCTGCCGGCCATCAACCCGTCGGGCGTGTTGAGCGGACAGCCGCTGGTGTAGCAGAAGGACTCGCCCGGCTCCAGCACCGGCTGCTTGCCGACCACGCCGGTGCCGCGCACTTCCTGGCACGCCCCGTGGCCGTCGATGATCCGCCAGTGGCGCGAGCGCAGCTGGACCTGCTCGCTCCCGTTGTTCACGATCTCGACCGTGTAGGCGAAGAAGTACCGGCTCTCGGTCGGCGAGGACTCCTCCTCGACGAAACGAGACTGGACCGTCACACTTATTCCCCGCGTCTCGGCCTTGTACATCGCCCTAAATGGCCCTTCTTCGGACGGTACGACTCGCTGAAGCCGAAAGGAACGCGCTTCCCGGCCGGTGGTAGTGGGCGGCGGAATCGCCGTCAATTGCGGCGGACTACCTCGCGCGGCGGGGCGCCCCGCCGCGCGCGGCGCCGGCACGACGGGGCCTCCGGACGCGGTTAAGCCCGCGTTAGCGGGTCCCGGCGGACAACGCTGCTCGGCGTGACGCGGACCGGCCGGCGCGCGCGATGGAGTCAGGGGCGCGATGAACGCGGGCGCAGCCACGGGAGCCGCCGAGTCGAGCGCGGACGGCCGGTCGGGCATCCTGCCGGCCCAGGCGATCGCCGCCCTCGCGCAGGCGGGCGGCATCCGGACCGCGAGCCCCTTCGCGGCCGATCAGATCCAGCCCGCGAGCCTCGACCTGCGCCTCGGCGCCAGGGCCTACCGGGTGCGGACGAGCTTCCTGCCCGGCTCGGGACGGACGGTCCAGGCCTGCGTCGACCGGCTGTCGCTGCACGCCGTGGACCTGCGCCCGGGCGCCGTCCTGGAGACGGGCTGCGTCTACATCGCGGAGATCCAGGAGAGCCTCGCCCTGCCGGCCGACCTCGCGGCGGCCGCGAACCCGAAGAGTTCGACCGGGCGCATCGACGTCTTCACCCGCGTGATCACCGACCGGGGCGAGGCCTTCGATCAGGTCGAGCCCGGCTACGACGGGCCGCTCTACGCGGAGATCTCGCCGCGCACCTTCCCGGTCCTCGTGCGCAGCGGCTCGCGGCTGTCGCAGATCCGCTTCCGCCGCGGGGCGCCGCGGCTGACCGAGGCCGAGCTCGGCCTGCTGCACGCCCGCTCGGCCCTGGTCGACGCCGGCAGCCCGTCCTTCCAGGGCGGCGTGGCGGTGTCGGTGGACCTCGCCGGCTTCGACGGCCTCGTGGGCTACCGGGCGAAGCGCCACACCGGCCTCGTCGACGTCGACGCCCCCGGGCGCCACCGGGCCGCGGATTTCTGGGAGCCGCTGGCCGCCGACGGGTCGGGCAGCCTGATCCTCGATCCCGGCCAGTTCTACATCCTGGCCTCCAAGGAGGCCGTGCAGGTCCCGCCGGACCACGCCGCCGAGATGGTGCCGTTCGATCCCCTGGTCGGCGAGTTCCGCGTCCACTACGCGGGCTTCTTCGACCCGGGCTTCGGCTATGCCGGGGCCGGCGGCGCGGGCGCGCGGGCCGTGCTGGAGGTCCGCTCCCGCGACGTGCCGTTCCTCCTGGAGGACGGACAGATCGTCGGCCGCCTCGTCTACGAGCGGATGCTCGACCTGCCGGAGACGCTCTACGGGGCGGGGGCCGGCTCGAACTACCAGGCCCAGGGGCTCAAGCTCTCGAAGCACTTCGCCCTGTAGTCCGGCCCGGACGCGCCGACGGGAGCATCGATCGCATGGACGCCGTGGACCGGAAGATCCTCGATCTCCTCCAGCAGGACGCGACGCTCCCGGTGGCCGAACTCGCCGAGCAGGTCGGCATCAGCGCGGCGCCGTGCTGGCGGCGGGTGAAGAAGCTGGAGGCGTCCGGGGTGATCCGCCGCCGGGTCGCCCTGGTGGACCGCCGCAAGGTCAACGTCCCCACCACGGTGTTCGTGGCCGTCAAGGCGCCGCGCCACGCGGCCGACTGGTCGGACGCGTTCCGGCGGGTGGTCGCCGGCTTCCCGGAGATCGTCGAGGCGTGGCGCCTGACCGGCGAGATCGACTACCTGCTGCGGATCGTGGTGCCGGACATCGAGGCCTACGACGCGGTCTACCAGCGCCTCATCGCCAAGCTCGACTTCTCGAACCTGTCCTCCTCGATCGCCATGGAGGAGATGAAGTACACGACCGCCGTCCCGACGATCTACGTGGCGTGAGGCGACCGCGCCGCGGCGGGGCTCAGCCCGCCGCCACCGCGTAGGTCCGGTGGATCGACGAGTCCTGCACCCGGTGGTCGTAGCCGTAGACGTGGATCGAGACGGCCGCTTCCGGCCCGTCATTGGCGATCCGGTGCAGGTTCGGCCCCGTGGGCATCATGCAGGCGACGAAGCCGGGCTCGCGGACGGCGTCCATGGTCGCCACGGCGTGGGTCTCGCTGATCGGGCGGTACCACGTCTCCCGGAGGCTGCCGCGCAGCAGGCCGAAGCAGCACGAGCAGTGGTGGTCGTGGACCGGCGTCACCGTGCCGGGCGCCCAGACCATCGCCCAGACGCTGATCGCCTCGGTGCCGAACAGGAGGTTCCGGCTCAGGCCGGGCCCCTGGCCGACCAGCCGCGACGGGTCGAGCAGGTCCGGCTGCGCCAGGATGCGGACCAGGGTGGCGCGGGCCGAGGCCAGATAGGCCTCCGGCGAGCGGCGCGCGGAGCGGGCGAGGTTCGCCAGCATCGCCTCGACATCGGTCGGGGTCGCGGTCTGCGGCATCGGCAGGTCTCCTTCGGGGCCCTTTCACGAGGTTGCACGAAGGATACCCGGAGGTCGGCGACGACGGGTTGCGTTCTCGCGCGTCATCGCGCGCGCGGCGGCAATGTCATTGCCCGGAGACGCTCCCGCAGGAAATGGTGTTGCGCGCGCCCGATCTTTCCCGCGCGGCTGACGCCGGCGCGGCGGGCTCAGCCGGCCGCGGCCTCGTCCAGCAGCCACGCCACGGCGCCCGCGCTCGTCACGCGGCCAGCGGGTAGCGACTCGCCGGCGGCCAGCCGGGCCAGCGGCGCCCGCTTGCCGGCTCCGGTGACGAGGAACAGCACGTGCCGCGAGGACGCGAGCGCCGGCAGCGTCAGGCTGATCCGCGGGACGAACGGCTCCAGGCCGGCCTCCGGCACGGCGTCGACGAGCCGCCGGGTCTCGTCGACGGCGGGCTTGCCGGGAAACAGCGAGGCGGTGTGGCCGTCCTCGCCCAGGCCGAGCAGCACGAGGTCGAAGAGCGGCCGGGCCGGATCGAGGTGCTCGGCGCCGTAGAAGTCGAGGAGCGTCCGCTCGTAGGCGCGGGCACCGGCTTCCGGGCCGGCGTCGGACGGGATGAAGTGGAGATGCGTCGGCGGGATCCGCGACCCGTGGCCGAACGCCTCCCGGACCATCCGGACATTGCTGCGCGGATCGCCCCACGGCACGGCGCGGTCATCGCCGAAGAACCAGTGGATCCGCTCCCACGGCACCCGGGCCGCGTAATCCGGCCCGGCGAGCAGGCCGTACAGCACCTTGGGCGTCGAGCCGCCCGAGAGGCAGACCGCGATCCGGTCGGACCGGCTCTCACCGCAGGCCACGATGATCCGCTCGGCCGCCTCGCGGGCGACCGCCTCCGGATCCTTCAGGACGTGGGTTCCGACGGGAAGGCTCATGGGTTCGGGCCCTCGCGGCTTCGGGGGTCGGACAGGTCGGCCTGCGGGCGCCCCGCTCAGCCCTTCGGCTCCTGGTGGCCGCCAAAGCCCTTGCGCATCGCCGAGAGCAGCTTGTCGGCGTAACTCGCGTGCTCGCGGGAGCGGAAGCGGCGGTAGAGCGCGGCGGAGAGCACCGTCGCCGGGACGCCCTCCTCGACGGCGGCGTTGATGGTCCAGCGGCCCTCGCCCGAATCCTCGACATAGCCGGAGAAGTCGGTGAGCTGCTCGTCGCCCGCGAGCGCCTGGGCGGTCAGGTCGAGGAGCCAGGACGAGACGACGCTGCCGCGACGCCAGACCTCGGCGATGTCGCCCATGTTGAGGTCGAAGCGGCGCTCGGCCGGCAGGTCGGACGCGTTGGCGTGGCGGAGGATGTCGAAGCCCTCCGCGTAGGCCTGCATCAGGCCGTACTCGATGCCGTTATGGACCATCTTGACGAAGTGGCCGGCGCCGGTCGGGCCCGCGTGGATGTAGCCCTGCTCGGCGCGGGGGTCGCGCCCCTCGCGGTTCGGCGTCTTCGGGATGTCGCCGATGCCGGGCGCCAGGGTCTTGAAGATCGGGTCGAGGCGGTCGACCGCCTCCTTGTCCCCGCCGATCATCATGCAGTAGCCGCGCTCCAGGCCCCAGACGCCGCCCGAGGTGCCGACGTCGACGTAGTGCAGGCCCTTCTCCGTCAGGGCGGCCCCGCGGCGGACATCGTCGCCGTAGAAGGAGTTGCCGCCGTCGATGATGCAGTCGTCCGCCTGCATCAGACCCGAGAGCGCCTGGACGGTCTGCTCGGTGATCGCCCCGGCCGGCAGCATCACCCAGGCCGCGCGCGGCACCTCGAGCTTCGAGACCAGATCCTCCAGGCTCGACGCGCCGACAGCCCCGGCCTCGACCAGGGCGGCGACGGCCGCCGGGTTCTGGTCGAACACCACGGCTGTGTGCCCGTCGCGCAGGAGACGCCGGACGATGTTGCCGCCCATCCGGCCGAGGCCGATCATGCCGAGTTGCATTGCTGCCCTTCCTTACCGTTTGCCCCCGCGCGGCGAGGGTCAGGCCCCTACGGCTTCACCGACGTCACAGGCGATCCGCGAGCCGCACCCGCTCGCGGGACGAGGCCTGCCGCGGCGGGCCGGCGGCGGGACGGGAAGCCCCCCGCCGCCGGTCCGGAACGACTAGACGACCGCCATCTTCAGGGCCGCCGCGACCCGGACGAGGCCGGCCTTCGTGTCGCCGCCCTTGAGGTGGACGCGCAGCGCCCGCCGGCCGCGCTCGGCGAGGACGGCGAAGTCGCCCCGCGCCTGCGCCGCGGCGACGGTGCTGAACCCGAGCTTCCGGCCCGGAATCGGCAGGTCCTCGGCAGCGTCCGCGGTGATCTGCAGGAACACGCCGGTATCCGGGCCACCCTTGTAGGCCTGGCCGGTCGAGTGGAGGAAGCGCGGCCCGAACTCCAGGCAGGTCGCCACCTTGCGGGCGTCGCGCACGGCGATCCGCGGCTCCTGCAGGATGGCGGCGGCCTCGGCGTCGCGCGGGACGTAGGCCAGGAGCCCCAGGTAATCGCCGTCCTTCAGGCGGCCGATCTGCGCCTTCATCGCGGCCTCGAGCCCCTCGGCGGCCGGCGTGAGGGCGTCGGCGTTCCGCGGATCGGCGTAGAGCGCGACCCAGTCGTCCTCGTAGAGCGGCGTCTCGGCGGGGAGGGCGCCCTTCGCCTCGGCCTCGGCGAACAGCTTCTTCGTCTCGACCTTGCTGGCCTCGACGTCGGGCTGGTCGAACGGGTTGATCCCGATCACCGCGCCGGCCACCGCGGTCGCCATCTCCAGACGGTAGAATTCCTGCGGCAGCTGCTCGACCGAGTCGAGGGTGATGCGGGCGATCGGGTGGCCGTCCCGCTCCAGGGCGCGAAGGGCCTCGTCCTGCGCGGCCTCGGCGTTGCCGTCGAGGCGCAGGTAGATGAAGAACCGGTCGTGGCCGTAGACGGCGGGAACGCCGACCGGCTCGCCGTCCACCGGCACGAGGCCCTTGCCCTGCTTGCCGGTCGATTCCGCGATCAGCTGCTCGGCCCAGGCGCCGAAGCTCGCGATCGCCGGGGAGGCGACGATCGTCACCTTGTCGCGGCCGGCGAGCGCCGCGGCGCCGATGGCCGTTCCCAGCAGGACGCCCGGGTTCACGGCCGGCGGCACGGCCGGGCCGCAGGAGCGGACCATGATGCGGGCGGTCTCGAGGAGCGCCTTCACGTCGAGGCCCATGGCGGCGGCCGGCACGAGGCCGAAGGCCGAGAGCACCGAGTAGCGCCCGCCGATCTGCTTCACGCCGTAGAAGATCTTCTTGAACTTATCGCTCTGCGCGGCGCGCTCCATGTCGGAGCCCGGATCGGTCACGGCCACGAAGTGGTCGCCGGCCCGGTCGCCGAGCACGTCCTTGGCGCGGGCCAGGAAGTAGTCGCGGAAGACGTTCGGCTCCAGGGTCGAGCCGGACTTGGACGCGACGATGAACAGCGTCTTGGCGAGGTCGATGCTCGCCTCCAGGGCGCGCACCTGATCCGGGTGGGTCGAGTCGAGGATCTGGAGCTTCGGGAAACCCTCGCGCTGACCGTAGGTCAGGCTCAGGACCTCCGGGCCGAGGCTCGACCCGCCCATGCCCAGCACCACGGCGTCAGTGAAGCCTTCCGCCTTCACCCAGTCGGAGAAGGCGGCGTAGTCGGCGGCCTTCTCCAGCTCCTCCTCGACGATGTGCAGCCAGCCGAGCCAGTTCGCCTCGTCGTGGCCGGACCAGACCGAGGCGTCGCCCGCCCAGAGCCGGCGGATCGAGCCGCTGGCGCGCCAGGTTTCGACGGCCTTCTTGGCCTCGGCGGCCAGGGTGTCGTCCATGGCGAGGCTCTGGCCGTCCAGGCGGTGCCCCAGCAGCGCGACGCGCTTGCCCGCGACGGCGCCCAGCAGGTTGTCGGCGGCGTCGATGAAGAGCTGCACGCCCTCCTTCACCAGCTGCTCGGCGACCGCCTCGATGTCGATCCCGGCCCGGGCGAGGCGGTTCATGACCGCCTCGGCGCCCGGCACGTCCTCCTCGATCGTGGCCCGCACCACGCCGTGGTCGCGGAACGCGTCCATGGTGGCGGGCGGCATCGTGTTGACGGTGTTCGGCCCGATCAGCTCCTCGACGTAGAGGACGTCGGAATAGGCCTTGTTCTTCGTGCCGGTGGAGGCCCAGAGCAGGCGCTGCGCCTTGGCGCCCTTCTCGGCCAGCGCGGTCCACTTGGATTCGGCGAAGATCGTCTTGTAGCGCTGGTAGGCGAGCTTCGCGTTGGCGATCGCCACCTTGCCCTTCAGCTGCTCCAGGGCGAACTTCTCGTCCGGGTCGTTGGCCTGCGCGATCTTCTCGTCGAGCAGCTTGTCGACCAGCACGTCGATCCGGCTGATGAAGAAGCTCGCCACGCTGGCGATCCGCGAGACGTCGTGGCCGGCCTTGGCGCGTTCATCGAGCCCGTCGATGAACGCGCGGGCCACGGCCTCGTAGGCCTCCTGCGAGAACAGCAGGGTGACGTTGATCGAGATGCCCTCGCTCGTCAGCTGCCGGATCGCCGGGATGCCCTCCGGGGTGGCCGGCACCTTCACCATCAGGTTGTCGCGGGAGACCGCCTTGTGCAGGCGGCGCGCCTCGGCCAGCGTCGCCTCGGTGTCGAGGGCGAGGTAGGGCGAGACCTCCAGGCTGACGTAGCCGTCGGCCCCGTCGCTCGCCTCGTAGACCGGGCGGAGCACGTCGGCGGCCGCCTGGATGTCGGCGATCGCGAGCCCCTCGTAGAGGTCGATGACGCGGCTGTCGCCGGTCGCCTGCACGGCCTTCAGGCTGTCGTCGTACTCGTCCGAGTGGCCGATCGCCTTCTCGAAGATCGACGGGTTGGAGGTGACGCCCCGCAGGCCGTCGCGCTCCACGAGCTGCTTCAGCTCGCCCTTCTGGATGAATCCGCGGGCCACGAAGTCGAGCCAGACCGCCTGATCCTGTTCGTCGTGCAGGGCCTTGAGCGCGTTCATGTCGATTCCTCGCCTCGCGTACCGCGTACTCGCGCCCGAACGCGCTCTCCCGCCCGGACCGGCCGGGAGAGCGGGCCCCCGGGCTACTTCCTGTGCTTGGCCACCTGCGCCTTCGCGGCGTCCAGGACCTTATCGGGGGTAAAACCGAACTTGGTCTGGAGATCCTTGATCGGCGCCGAGGCGCCGAAGGTGTGCATGCCGATGATCGCGCCCTCGGAGCCGGCGTAGCGGTCCCAGCCGATCACGCTGCCCTGCTCGACGGCGACCCGCGCCTTGACAGCGGGCGGCAGCACCGAGTCGCGGTAGGCCGCGTCCTGCCGCTCGAACAGGTCCCAGGACGGCATCGACACGACCCGGGCCTTGACGCCCTCGGCCTTCAGGGCCTCGTAGGCCCCGACGCAGAGCTGCACCTCGGAGCCCGAGGCGAGGAGGATCACGTCGGGCGTGCCCTCGCTGTCGGCCAGCACGTAGCCGCCCTTGGCCGTGCCGGAGGCAGCCCCGTACTTCGCGCGGTCGAGGGTCGGCAGCGGCTGGCGCGAGAGGGCGAGAACCGCCGGCTGGTTCTTCAGCGTGAAGATCACCCGGTAGGCCTCGGCGACCTCGTTGGCGTCGGCCGGGCGCAGGGTCACGAGGCCCGGGATGCAGCGCAGCGACAGGAGCTGCTCCACCGGCTGGTGGGTCGGCCCGTCCTCGCCCACGCCGATCGAGTCGTGGGTGAAGATGTGGAAGACCGGCAGCTCCATGAGCGAGGCGAGCCGGATCGGCGGGCGCATGTAGTCGGCGAAGACCAGGAAGGTCGCCCCGTAGGCCCGCAGCCCGGAGAGGCCGAGCCCGTTCACGATCGAGCCCATGGCGTGCTCGCGGACGCCGAAATGCAGGTTCCGGCCGCCCGGCGAGAACGGGCCGAACGAGCCCGCGCCCTCGAAGGTCAGGTTCGACTTGTTGGACGGGGCCAGATCGGCCGAGCCGCCGAGCAGGAACGGCACGTGCTGGGCAATGGCGTTCAGCACCTTGCCGGAGGATTCGCGGGTGGCGAGGCCCTTGGCGTCCGGCTCGAAGACCGGGATGTCCTTGTCCCAGCCCTTCGGCAGGCGGCCTTCCAGGAAGGCGTCCAGGTCCTCGGCGTGGGCGGCGTCCGCCTCCTTCGCCTTGGCGAGCAGGCCCTGCCACGAATCGTAGAGGCCGGCGCCGCGCTTGCCGATGCCGTTCCGGAAGTTCTCCTGCACGCCGTCCGGCACGAGGAACTGCGCGTCCTCCGGCCAGCCGTAGGCGCGCTTGGCGCCCTTCACCTCGTCCTCGCCGAGCGCGTCGGAGTGGGCCTTGGACGTGCCCTGCTTCTTCGGGGCGCCGTAGCCGATCACCGACTTGACGATGATGAGCGTCGGCCGGTCGTTGGTGGCGAGGAACGTCTCGATCGAGCCCGCCAGCGCGTGCACGTCGTTGGCGTCGGCGACGCGCAGCACCTGCCAGCCGTAGGCGAGGAACCGCGTCGCGACCTCCTCGCCGAAGGCGAGTTCCGTGTGCCCCTCGATGGTGATCGTGTTGTCGTCGTAGATCCAGCAGAGGTTGGCGAGCCGCAGGTGGCCGGCAAGCGAGGCGGCCTCCGAGGCGACGCCCTCCATCAGGTCGCCGTCCGAGCAGACGGCGTAGACGTTGTAGTCGAACAGCGGCAGGCTCGGCCGGTTCAGGTGCTGGCCGAGGAAGCGGCTGCCCATGGCCATGCCGACCGAGTTGGCGACACCCTGGCCGAGCGGGCCGGTGGTGGTCTCGACGCCGGTGGTGAAGTGGTATTCCGGGTGGCCCGGGGTGCGGCTGTCGAGCTGGCGGAACTTCTTGATGTCCTCCAGCGACACCGCCGGGGCGTTGCCGCCGTCGCTCTCGGCGACGCCCGCGAGGTGCAGCAGCCCGTAGAGCAGCATCGAGGCGTGGCCGCAGGAGAGCACGAACCGGTCGCGGTTCGGCCAGTGCGGGTGCGCCGGGTCGTAGCGCAGGTAGCGGTTCCACAGCGTGTAGGCGACCGGCGCCAGCGCCATGGGTGCGCCGGCATGGCCGGAATTGGCCTTCTGCACCGCGTCGATCGCGAGCGTCCGGATCGTGTTGATGCTGAGCGTATCGATCTCAGCCAGGGCCGCCTTCGCGGGAGTGTCAGCACCGCTCATGATGTCGCGTCTTCCAGTTCGCCTCGCGCGGTCCGCTTCGCGGCTTCGCGCTGCCGCAGGACGGCGGGAGGAGCTCCGTTGGCCTTACCACCCTGCCGATCCGCCGGCCCTTCGCCGCGCGTATAGCTGAGGAGCGTGTTGACGAGGGCGACGTGGGTGAACGCCTGAGGGAAGTTACCCACAAGACGCTTGGCATGCACGTCGTATTCCTCGCTGACGAGGCCGAGATCGGTGCAGATGCCGATCAGGCGCTCGATCAGCGCCCCGGCCTCGTCGCGCCGCCCCAGGCCGATGAGGTTGTCGGCGTACCAGAAGGTGCAGGGGAGGAAAGCCCCCTCGGTGCCGGTCAGCCCGTCGGTGGTCTGCCCCTCGGTCTCGTAGCGGAGGATGAACCCGTCCCGCATCAGCCCCTTGCCGATCGCCTCCACGGTGCCGATCACCCGGGGATCGTGCTGCGGCAGGAAGCCGGTATGGGCGATGAGCAGGAGGCTCGCGTCGAGCGCCTTCGCGCCGTAGGACTGCACGAAGCTGTTGAGATCGGGGTCGAAGCCCTTCTCGCAGACCTCGGCATGGATCTCGTCCTTGATGGCGCGCCAGCGCTCGGCCTGCTCCTGCGTGGCGCCGTTCTCGTGCATCTCGTGCATGCGCAGGGCCCGGTCGAAGGCCACCCAGGCCATGACCTTGGAGTGCGTGAAGTGGCGCCGCCCGCCGCGCACCTCCCAGATCCCCTCGTCGGGCTCGCGCCACGCCGTCTCCAGGTGGTTCAGGATCGCGAGGCCGACCCGCATACCGTCCTTGCTGACCGGCAGGCCGCGGGCATGGGCTTGGTAGAGCGCGTCGAACAGCTCGCCGTAGACGTCAAGCTGGAACTGGCTGGCGGCGGCGTTGCCGATCCGGACAGGCCGCGAGTTCTCGTAGCCCGGCAGCCAGTCCAGCTCGATCTCGGGCAGCAGCCGCTCGCCGCCGATGCCGTAGAGGATGTGCGCCTGCTCGGGATTGCCCGCCACGGCCCGCAGCAGCCAGCCCAGCCAGTCGCGCGCCTCGTCGATGTAGCCCCCGTCCATCAGGGCGATCAGCGTGAGGGTCGAGTCGCGCAGCCAGCAGAAGCGGTAATCCCAGTTGCGGATCCCGCCGAGCCCCTCCGGCAGGGAGGCCGTGGGTGCCGCCACGATGCCGCCGGTGGGCTCGTAGATCAGCGCCTTGAGGGTCAGCAGGGAGCGCTGGAGCATCCGGTCCCATTCCGTGCCGCCGGTGCAGCGCGACGACCATTCGCGCCAGTGCTGGTCGGTGGTCTCGAGGACCTTGCGCGGCTCGATCGGGGGCGGGTCGCCCTCGTGCGAGGGGCCGTAGCTCAGGACGAAGCGGTGCTTGTCGCCG
This sequence comes from Methylobacterium sp. C33D, assembly GCF_053345825.1. Lineage (NCBI taxonomy): Bacteria > Pseudomonadati > Pseudomonadota > Alphaproteobacteria > Hyphomicrobiales > Methylobacteriaceae > Methylobacterium > Methylobacterium sp. C33D. Next base: position 59,616 of record NZ_JBKFAV010000013.1, on the reverse strand, counting down.
GCATGGACGGTGAACTCGGACACCGTCGTCTGCGCGTCCGATCCCTTGAGATGGACGTCGGTGCGGAGCACGACCTTGTGGGGCCCCGATACGGCGCGCAGGTCGCCCAGCTCGGAGCGGGAGACCCAGGGGACGGCCGAGCCGTAATCGAAGCGGACCGCCATCTCCATCCGCATGGCGACGCGCCCGTGCACGCCCTCGACGAGCCGCACCAGATGGGATCCGTCGCCGACCGGCATGAAGTCCGTGACCAGGACCTCACCCTGCCGCGTGGTGTGGCGGGTCTCCAGCACGAGGCTGCCCGGCCGGTAGGACCAGCGCGTCTCGACGTTCTCGGCCTCGGGGAAGATCTTCCAGAAACCGTGCGCCTCAGTTCCAAGGAGGCTGGTGAAAAGGGCGGCGGCGTCGAAGCGCGGCCAGCATAGCCAGTCGACGCTGCCCTGACGGCTGATCAGCGCGGCGCTGCGGCAATCCCCGACCAGCGCGTAATCCTCGATGCGTGCAGACATCCGGCCCCGGCCCCGGTCCGCGGCCGGCAGTCCGGACCGTCCGCTGCGACGCACCTAGGACGTCCGCTCACGAGATCCAGAGGCTTGAGCGTCCGCGGGCGGACGCGCTCAGCGCAGGCAGTCGGCCACGGCCAGAGCCACCGTGCCCTGGACCGCCTTCGCACCGCTGCGCACGAGATTCGCCGCATCGCCGACCGCCTGCGCGGCCGGGACCAGGGACTGAATTACAGAGGCCGCGAAGGGGAGGGCCTGGGACGGGAGCAGCGCGTCCTCGGCCTGCTCGGCGGCCTCGACGCGCGCGGGCGCCATGGGATCGGGGTTGCCGCGCGGCGCCTCGGGGCAGCGCCGGCCCGGGCAGGCGCGCCGGCCCGCGGCCGCGACGTGCGACGTCGCGCGGGCGGCCACGGCCGGACGGGCGGGAAGGGACCCCGTCCGCGTGACGGCGGCTTCGAGCGGGTAGAGCTCGGAGAACGCGATCACGGCCGGCGGGCGGCCCACCGCGGAGACGGCGGCGACCGGCGCGAAATCCGTGGGCCCGGGGGCAGCGGTCGCGCCCGCCTCGGCCCGGGCGCCGGGCCGAACCGGCTCTGAAGTCGGGCAGTAGAGCGAGGCCACGCCCAGGACCGTCACGACGGCCAGCGTCGGCAGGAAGGGCATGGACACGCGGCCGTGGGCGGCGTCCGTGAGGGCGGGCTGATCTGGCCTGCGCATCCGAATCACCGATCTCCGTGACCGCCTCGAGACCTGCCATGTGCGGCCAGCATTGCGGCGGAAGCTGGACCGTTTGTTTGCGCGGCGGTTACTGATGACGCGGCATGGGATCCCGCGGACATGTCCGCCGGCCGGCCCGCCACGGGCACGGGCCTTGCTTCGCTCACGACGGTCCGAGCCGGGCCGGCCCCCAGAAGAAGACCCGCCCCGTACCGGGCCGAGATGACCGAAACCAATCTCACCGTCGCCGTGATCGACCCGAGCCGCGCCCGCGCGGCCATCCTGGAGGAGGGCCTGCGCGCCGCCGGGATCGGGCGCGTGGTCGTGATTCCCGACACCGCCGACCTGATGGAGCGCGTCGCCGCGCTCAAGCCCGACGTCGTGGTGATCCACCTGGAGAGCCCGAGCCGGGACATCCTCGAGCAGATGTCGGGTGTCACCCGCCAGGTCGAGCGGCCGGTGGCGATGTTCGTCGACCGCTCGGACTCGACCATGATGCAGGCCGCCGTCGATGCCGGAATCTCCGCCTACGTGGTCGACGGGCTGCGGGCGGAGCGGATCAAGTCGATCCTCGACATCGCGATCCTGCGCTTCAACGCCTTCGCGCGCCTCCAGCGCGAGCTCACGGAGGCGCGGGGCGAACTCGCCGATCGCAAGCTGATCGAGCGGGCGAAGGGCATCCTGATGACCATGAAGGGCCTCTCCGAGGACGAGGCGTACAAGCAGCTGCGCCGCAAGGCCATGAACGAGAAGCGCAAGATCGCCGACATCGCCCGGGCGATCGTCACCACCGCGGACCTGCTCGGATGAGGCTCCAGCTCGGATACGTTCCGCTCTGCGACGCGGCGCCCCTGATCGCGGCCCACGAGCTCGGCTTTGCCCGGGCCGAGGGGCTCGACCTCGACCTCACCGCCGAGCCCTCCTGGGCGACGCTCCGCGACCGGCTGGCGCTCGGCCATCTCGACGGCGCGCACATGCTGGCGCCGCTGGCGCTGGCGAGCCGGCTCGCCCTGTCGGGGCCGCCCTCCGACCTGATCGTGCCGCTCCAGCTCAGCACCGACGGCAACGCCGTCACGTTGTCCCGCACCCTCTGGGCGGCGATGGACACGGACAGCGAGGCGTTGGCGGACGTCGCCCGGGCCTTCGCGGGCGTGGCGGAGGCCCGCCACCGTGCCGGAAGCCCCCTGACCCTCGGAACGGTGCACCCCTTCTCGTGCCACAGCTACCAAGTGCGGCTGTTCGCCGAGGCCGGCGGCCTCGACGCGGCGGCGTTCCGCACGGTCGTGGTCCCGCCGCAGCATTGCGTGGAGGCCCTCGGCCGCGGCCTGGTGGACGGGTTCTGTGCCGGTGCGCCCTGGAACGACGTGGCGGCCGCGACCGGCCACGGGCGGATCGCGGTGCACGGCAGCGCCCTCGCGCCGAACGCGACCGAGAAGGTGCTGGCCGTCTCCGCGCGGCTCGACGACGCGATCCTGCCGCTGGTGCGGGCGGTCGCCCGGGCCGGGCGCTGGTGCGCCGAGCCGGAGAACCGGACCGAACTGATCCATCGCCTCGCCCGCCGGGCCTATCTCGACCTCGATCCCGCCCTGGTCGGGCGGGTCTTCGGCGATCCGGACGCGCCCACCGAGCCGGGCCCGCGCATCCGCTTCGGCGCTCCGGTCGAGGAGCCCCGCGCGGCGCAGGCCCGGTGGCTGCTGGAGCAGATGCGGGCGACGCAGCAGATCCCCGCGCAGTTCGATATCGCGGCGGCGATCGCGACAGTCTACAGGCCGGATCTGTACCGCGCGGCGATCGCCGATTCCTGACGGTGACGACACTGCGGGCCGTTCGTCACCGGCCCGCGGAATCGTCGCGAACGGCGGCGGAACGTCGGGCAGGCTCGCCCGTTGTGCTTCCGCCATGCCTGGATGCCGCAAGCTCGAAACTGGATCGTTGATGCCGCATCCGCGCGGGCGGGTCGAGCTTCGACGCTACGTCACCCGGGGTGGCCGGGTGCCCCGCGCCTGCAACGACAATCGTCGGGCGGGCACGCACCACGCCTGGTACTGGGTCCTGGCCGCGGGCGCGATGCCGACGCTGGGTCTCCTGGCGATGCTGTCGACGCTGCTTTAGCGAATCGCCCCGTCGATATCGGGCGGGGCCTGCGTTCCGGGCGGCCGCGGGTCGTTGGCGCCCACTCGCGCGACCCGAGAGCGTGACCCGGCAGCTCGACATGTCGGGCGCCGCCTCGTGATCGGTGTCCCGGCGGTGCGCCTCACTCTGACATCGCCCGACATGCGAGCCTCGTCTCCCGAGGGACCGACCGGCCCGTGATCGCTTTCGCGACGGGTCGCACAGTTTTTGTGCAGCGCCGAAGCCGTCGCTTCGAGCCTCCGCCGTACCCAGCACCGGCTCTCAGTCCTGAGGATCCGCGCGACTCTCGCGGGCCATGCAGCGTCTGGCACGGAACCTGCAATCCTTCCTGCGTCCGTCAACGGCGACGGACAGCGCCGTCAGCGAGGCCGCTGATCCGGTTCTCCCTGAGGCTGAAGCCTGCCGGGAGATGACCGGCAGCGGCTTTTTCGTGGGCGGTCCGCCAACGATCCTGCAATCGAGGTTCCAGACGCGATCGAGCGATGGCGATATCCCCTCAGGACACACGCGGACACGACGCGCGCGCCGGGAACGGTCCGCCGCGCGAGCGGCTGGTCGTCGTCGGCAACGGCATGGCCTCGCTGCGCTTCCTGGAGCGGCTGACCGAGGCCGCACCCGGCCGCTACGACATCACCTGCATCGGGGCCGAGCCCACGGCCGCCTACAACCGGGTCCTGCTCTCCTCGCTGCTCGGCGGCGAGGTCGACGAGGCGGCCTGCGCCTTCCGCGGCCTCGACTGGTACGCGGATCACGGGATCCGCCTGATCACCGGCGCGCCGGCGACGCGGATCGACCGGGAGAACGGGCTCGTCATCGTGGGCGAGACCCACGTCCTGCCCTTCGACAGGCTGGTCCTCGCGGTCGGCTCCCTGCCGATCCGCCTGCCGAAGCCCGGCATGGACCTCCCGGGCGTCATCACGTTCCGCGACCTCGCCGACGTGGCGGCCATCCGCGCGGCGGCCGTCCGGCACGCCCGGGCCATCGTCATCGGCGGCGGCCTCCTGGGCCTCGAGGCGGCGGTCGGGCTCGCGCGGCTCGGGGTCGAGACCACGCTGCTCCACGTCATGGACCGTCTGATGGAGCGCCAGCTCGATCACCACGCCGCCGGGCTGGTGAAGCGCGCCATGGAGTCCCGCGGCGTGCGGGTGATGCTCCAGGCCGATACCGCGCGAGTCGAGGGCGACGGCCGCGTCGAGCGCCTCGTCCTGGCGGATGGTACCGTCTTACCGGCCGACCTCGTGGTGATGTCGGTGGGCGTGCGCCCCTCGGTGGCGCTGGCGCAGGAAGCCGGGCTGGCGACCGGCCGGGGCATCACGGTCGACGACCGGATGACCACCTCGGACCCGCGCATCTTCGCGCTGGGCGAGTGCGCCGAGCACCGCGGCCAGATCTACGGCCTGGTCGAGCCTGCCTACGAGCACGCCGACACGCTCGCCCGCCACCTCTCGGGCGAGCCGGCCGAGTACCGGGGCACGGCCCTGTCCACGAGCCTGAAGGTGTCGGGCCTGCCGGTCTTCTCGGCCGGGATCGTGGACACGCCCGACGACGCGGAGGCGATCGTGCTCTCCGACCCCGGCGCCGGCCTCTACCGCAAGCTGCTGGTGCGCGGCGGCCGGCTGATCGGCGCGGTGTTCGTCGGCGACATCGCCGAGCAGGGCGCCTGCAAGGGGCTGATCCGCTCCGGCGAACCGATCGAGAACGTGGACGACTTGATGTTCGGGCGCCCCGCGCCCGAGCCCCTGGCTGCTTGAGGAGGCGCGGATGTCCGAGACCACCACCCAGACCGCCGCGGGCGCGTTCGAGGCCGAGCAGAAGCGCTACCTCGAGGGCTTCGCCTCCGGCATCGCCGCCGTCCGCCTGACCGGCGGCCTCGCCGCGGGCGGAGCGGGCGCGGCCGCGCCGCCGGCCGAGCCCACGGGCCCGGACGCGATCCACATCAAGGCGCAGGACCGGACCGTGAAGGACGGCGGCAAGCTCTGCGACCAGGAGAAGTGGAAGCGCGCCGAGAACCCGTTCGACGGCCACAACCGCCTCATCCAGGAGGCCGCCGCCGGCAAGCAGCCGAAGCCCGAGGACAATTTCCGCTGGCGGTACCACGGGATGTTCTGGGTCGCGCCGAACCAGGTCTCGTACATGTGCCGGCTGCGGATCCCGAACGGGATCCTGCACCACTGGCAGTTCGCCGGCGTCGCCGACCTCGCCGACGCGCACGGCGGCGGCTACGTGCACGTGACCACGCGGGCGAACCTGCAGGTGCGGGAGATCGGTCCCGAGCACGCCCAGCCCTTCCTCGACGGGCTGACCGATATCGGCCTCACGGCCCGGGGGGCGGGCGCCGACAACATCCGCAACGTCACCGGATCGTCGACCGCCGGCATCGACGCGCAGGAGCTTCTGGACACGCGCCCGCTCGCCAAGTCCTGGCACAACTGGATCCTGAACGACCGCTCGCTCTACGGCCTGCCGCGCAAGTTCAACGTGGCCTTCGACGGCAGCGGCGTGATGCCGACCCTGGAGGAGACCAACGACATCGGCTTCCAGGCGGTGGAGGTGCTGGAGGGCGCTTCGGTGCCTCCCGGGATCTACATGCGCCTCGTGCTCGGCGGCATCTCGGGCCACCGGGACCTCGCCCGCGACACCGGCATCGTCCTGAAGCCCGCGGATTGCAACGCGGTCGCCGACACGATCATCCGGGTGTTCATCGAGAACGGCGACCGGACGAACCGCAACAAGAGCCGGATGAAGTACGTCCTCGACGCCTGGGGCTTCGACAAGTACCTCGCCGCCGTCGAGGACAAGCTCGGCCGCAAGCTCGACCGGGTCGCGCCCGAGCACGTGGCGCCGCGCAAGGCCACCGACCGCTTCGCCCATGTCGGCGTGCACGCCCAGAAGCAGCCCGGCCTCAACTGGATCGGCGTCGTCCTTCCGGTCGGCAAGATGACCAGCGATCAGGTCCGGGCGCTGGCCAAGATCGCGGCCGAGTGCGGCGACGGCCAGATCCGCCTCACCGTCTGGCAGAACTTCATCGTCTCGGGCGTGCCGGACGCGAAGGTCGCCGAGGTCGAGCAGCGGGTGCTCGATCTCGGACTCACCACCAAGGCGGCCGGCATCCGCTCCGGCCTCGTGGCCTGCACGGGCGCGAAGGGCTGCAAGTTCGCGGCCTCCGACACCAAGGGCCACGCCCTGATCATCGCCGACCACATCGAGCAGGCGCTGCCGAACCTCGACGTGCCGGTGAACGTCCACCTCACCGGCTGCCACCACAGCTGCGCCCAGCACTACATCGGCGATGTCGGGCTGATCGGCGCCAAGGTCGTGGTCTCCGAGGAGGGTGACACCGTCGAGGGCTACGACATCGTGGTCGGCGGCGGCTTCGCCGAGAACCCGAAGATCGGCACCGAGATCTGGAAGGCCGTGAAGGCCGAGGACGCGCCCGCCCGCGTCGAGGCGCTGCTGCGCGCCTACCTCGCCCTTCGGCAAGGCCCGGAGGAGAGCTTCCAGGCCTTCACCAGCCGCACCGGCGCGGAGGCGCTCCGCGACGCCGCCGAGGACCAGCCCGCCCTGAAGGCCGCCGCATGACCCAGCACGTCTCGCCCCCCCTCGTCCTGATCCCCGAGACCGCGCCCTTCAACGAGGACCAGCGCGCCTGGCTCTCGGGTTACTTCGCCGCCCTGCTCGGCCCCGCCATCGCGGGCGCGACGGTGCTCGCGCCCGGCGAGGGCCCGGCGGCGGGTCCGAAGCTCGCCGACAACGACGACGCGCCCTGGCACGACCCGTCCGTACCGATCGCCGACCGGATGGAGATGGCCAAGGATCGGCCCGAGCCGCAGAAGCTGATGGCCGCCATGGCCCAGCAGGATTGCGGCCAGTGCGGCTACAACTGCGCCGACTACGCCAACGCGATCTTCCTGAAGAACGAGGCGCGCCTGAACCTTTGCCAGCCCGGCGGCAAAGAGACCCTGCGCATGCTCAAGAAGCTCGACGAGGAGTTCGGCGCCGCCGGCGGCGCCCCCGCCGCGCCGAAGGCGGACGACGACGCCCCGAAGGGCGCGGCCGATCTCGGCCCGCTCGGCTATTGCCGCGAGAACCCGGTCGAGGCGCTGTTCCTGTCCCGCCGCCGTCTCAACGATCCGGGCGGCGAGAAGGAGACGTGGCACATCGAGATCGGGCTGGACGGCACGCCGATCCAGTACGAGGTCGGCGACTCCCTCGGCCTGTTCCCCGCCAACGCCCCGGCGCTGGTGGACGCGGTGATCGCGGAACTCGGCGCCCGCCCCGAGCGCGTGATCGGGGAGAAGACCCTGCGAGAGCACCTGCTGATCAACTACGCCTTGGGCGCGGCGCCCGACAACCTCTACCAGCTCCTGTCGCTGCTCACCTCCGGAGCGGCGCGCAAGAAGGCGCAGGCGCTCGCCTCCGGCGAGGATCCGGACGGCGACGCCGCCTATCTCGACGTGCTCGGCGCGCTCCACAAGTTCCCGGGCGCGCGGCCCGACGCCGAGGTCTTCCTCGAGGCCCTGGACGAGCTCCAGCCGCGGCTCTACTCGATCTCGTCCTCGCCGAAGATGGATGTCGGTCGCGTGTCGCTGACCGTGGACGCGGTGCGCTACAACCACCGCTCGCGGCTGCGCCTCGGCGTGGCCTCGACCCACCTGGGCGAGCGCCTGCCCGAGCAGACCCGGGTGAAGGTCTACCTCCAGAAGGCGCACGGCTTCGGGCTGCCGGCCGACCTGTCGAAGGACGTGATCATGTGCGGCCCCGGCACCGGCATCGCGCCGTTCCGGGCGTTCCTGCGCGAGCGTGCCGCCACGCAGGCACCGGGCCGCAACTGGCTGTTCTACGGTCACCAGCGGCAGGCCAGCGACTTCTTCTACAAGGACGAGCTGACCAGGCTGAAGGACGACAAGGTGCTCACCCGCCTGTCCCTGGCCTGGTCGCGCGACGGCAGCGAGAAGACCTACGTCCAGGACCGGATGCGCGAGAACGGCGCCGAGCTGTGGAAGTGGCTCGAGGGCGGCGCGCATTTCTACGTCTGCGGCGACGCCAAGCGCATGGCCAAGGACGTCGAGCGGGCGATCATCGACGTGGCGGCGCAGTTCGGCGGCAAGAGCCCGGAGGACGCAGTGGCCTACCTCGCGGCGCTCAAGAAGGCCGGGCGGTATCAGGCCGACGTGTACTGAGCACCGATCACCCTCTCCCGCGCGGGGAGGGGGGACGCGGCGCGGGGCTTGCTCCCCCCAGGACGACCCATCGAGGACGCGAGCCATGACCCAGCCAGCGGCGGCGGAGACGGTGCGGACCACCTGCCCCTATTGCGGGGTCGGGTGCGGCGTGCTCGCGACGCCGGACGGGCAGGGCGGTGCGGCGATCGCGGGCGATACCGAGCACCCGGCCAATTTCGGCCGCCTGTGCTCGAAGGGCTCGGCTCTGGGCGAGACCCTGTCGCTGGAGAGCCGCCTGCTCCACCCGCAGGTCGACGGCGCGCAGGTCTCTTGGGACGCGGCCCTCGACACGGTGACGGAGAAGCTCCGCGCGGTGGCGGACGAGCACGGGCCGGACGCGATCGCCTTCTACCTGTCGGGCCAGCTCCTGACCGAGGATTACTACGTCGCCAACAAGCTCGCGAAGGGCTTCATCGGCACGCCGCACGTGGACACCAACTCGCGGCTGTGCATGTCGAGCGCGGTGGCGGCCCACCGGCGGGCCTTCGGCTCCGACACGGTTCCGGGCTGCTACGAGGATCTCGACGAGGCCGACCTGATCGTGCTGGTCGGCTCCAACACCGCGTGGTGCCACCCGGTCCTGTTCCGCCGCATGGCCGACGCCAAGGAGCGCCGCGGCACCAAGTTCGTGGTCATCGACCCTCGCCGGACCCAGACCGCGCAGGAATGCGACCTGTTCCTCGGCCTCCAGCCGGGCACCGACACCGCCCTGTTCTCGGGCCTTCTGGTCTACCTGTCCTACAACGGGTTCCGCGACCGCGCGTTCATCGATCACCATACGGCAGGCCTCGACGGCGCCCTGGAGCGCGCCCGCCAGATCGCGCCGGATCTCGCGGCGGTCGCCGCCGTCACCGGCGTGCCGGAGGCCGACATCGCGGCCTTCTATGCCCTGTTCGCCGGTACCCGCCGGGTGGTCACGGCCTTCTCGCAGGGTGTGAACCAGTCGGCGCAGGGCACCGACAAGGGCAACAGCATCATCAACTGCCACCTCATCACCGGCCGCATCGGCGAGACCGGGATGGGGCCGTTCTCGTTGACCGGCCAGCCGAACGCCATGGGCGGGCGCGAGGTCGGGGGGCTCGCCAACATGCTGGCCGCCCACATGCACTTCACTCCGGAGGAGGTGGACCGGGTGCGCCGCTACTGGGGCGCCCCGCGGATCATCTCCGGCGAGGGCATGAAGGCGGTGGCGCTGTTCGAGGCGGTCAGCCGGGGCAAGATCAAGGCCCTCTGGGTGATGGGGACCAACCCGCTGGTCTCGATGCCGCGGGCCGACGCGATCCGCGACGCGATCGCCGGCCTCGACCTCTACGTGGTGTCCGAGGCGGTGGCGGATTCCGACACGGCCCGGGGATGCGGCAAGACCACCGTGCTCCTCCCGGCGCAGGCGTGGGGCGAGAAGGACGGCACCGTCACCAATTCCGAGCGGCGGATCTCGCGCCAGCGCCGGTTCCTCGCGAGCCCCGGCGAGGCCCGTCCGGACTGGGCGGCGCTGGCGGAGGTCGGCCGCCGCCTCGGCCACGGCCGGGCCTTCGCGTTCGACTCCGCCGCGGCGATCTTCCGCGAGCACGCCGGACTCTCGGCCTACGAGAACAACGGCACCCGCGACTTCGACCTCGGCGCGCTCGCGGACATCAGCGACGCCGCCTACGACGTGACCCTGCCGGTGCAGTGGCCGATCCCGAAGCGCTCCGGCTTCCGGGGCGCCCCGCAGGGCAAGGCGCGGCTGTTCGGCGACGGCCGGTTCTACACCTTCGACCGCCGCGCCCGCTTCGTGGCCGTGCAGCCCCCGGCCCTCGCGCTCGCGGCCTCGACGGCGTTCCCGCTCATGCTCAACACCGGCCGCGTCCGCGATCACTGGCACACGATGACGCGCACCGGGAAGAGCCAGCGCCTGTCGGCGCACCGGGCCGTCCCATTCGTCGAGGTCCACCCGGAGGACGCCGCGGCTCACGGCCTCGCGGAGGGCGACATCGCCCGGCTGACGACCGCGCACGGCGCGGCCGAGCTGGAGGTGACGATCACCGATACGGTGGTGCCGGGCAGCCTGTTCATGCCGATGCACTGGGGCGGCGCCTTCGCGTCGCAGGCCCGGGTCGGCGCGCTGGTGCGGGGCATGACCGACCCGGTCTCGGGTCAGCCCGAACTCAAGGCGACGCCCGCGGCGATCGCGCCCGTCGGCTACCGCGCCCGCGGCTTCCTGCTGACGCGCCGGCAGGTGCCGATGCCCGAGGGCTGGTGGTGGGCGCGGGCCGCGATCACCGGCGGCTGGGGTGCGCAATTCGCTACCGCCGACAGCTCCCGGGCGGTGGCGCTGATGGTGCGCGGGCTGATCCAGAGCGACGCACTGTCGGGCTGCGAGCTGGCGGAATACGCCGACCATGCCCGAGACCGCTATCGCTGCGCGGTCTACGACGGCGACCGCCTCGTCGCCTGCCTCGCCTACGCGCCCGCCGGGGAACGGCCGGACTGGGAGTCCGCCAAGGCCCTGTTCGCCACCGAGACGCCCGACGCCGCCGAGCGGCGGGCCCTGCTCTCGGGCCGCGCGGCGACCGCCTCGGCGGGGCCGGTCGTCTGCGCCTGCCACGGCGTCGGCGCCGACGTCATCGCCACGACCATCGCGGGGGGCGCCGGCTCCGTGGAGGCGGTGGGCGCCGCCTGCAAGGCCGGGACGAATTGCGGCTCCTGCATACCGGAGATCCGCAAGATGCTGGCCGGGCAGACCGCCCGCGCCGCGTGATTATCTGATACACTCTCGGCGAGGATCGATCGGCGTCTCCCGTCAGATCACCTCATCCCGAGGGACCCGCGCGAGCGGGCCTCGGAGGCGGGCTCCAGGGATCGCGCGGCCGACTGGAGCCCTCCTTCGAGGCCTCCGCTACGCTCCGGCACCTCGGGATGAAGGGGCAGACGGGATCGGCCGGATCAGGACGATTCAGGACAGACCCGTGACCGATACCCCCCTGCGCGCCGCCCGCGCGCCCCGCGAGACCAAGGCGGCCGGCCTGGAGCCGCTGGCGGTGCTGCCCGTCTTCGTGCCCCTGCGCGGCAAGCGGGTGGTGCTGGCCGGCTCCTCCGGAGGCGCCCCCTGGAAGGTGAAGCTCCTCGCGGCGGCCGGGGCCCATGTCGACGTCTACGCCCCCGAGCCCGGCGAGGAATTACGCGCCGTGCCGGGCGAGATCGTCGACGGGCAGGTGGTCCTGCACGAACGCGCCTGGAGCCCGGACGACCTCTGGGGCGCGGCCTTCTGCATCGGCGCGATGGAGGACGAGACCGAGTGCGTCGCCTTCGTGGCGGCGGCCCGCGGCGCCGGCGCCATCGTCAACGCGGTCGACCGGCCGCACCTCTGCGACGTCAAATTCGGCGCCATCGTCAACCGCTCGCCGCTCGTGGTCGGCATCTCCACGGAGGGCGCCGCCCCGGTCTTCGGCCAGACCGTGCGCGCCCGGATCGAGGCGATGCTGCCCCGGGGGTTCGCCCGCTGGATGGCCGCGGCCCGCGACTGGCGGGACGGCGTCACCGCGCGCTTCCACGGGTTCGCCGACCGCCGGGCCTTCTGGGAGCGCTTCACCGACCGGGCCTTCGCGGAGCCCGACCGCGCGCCGTCGGACCGGGACCTCGCCGAGCTGCTCGGCGAGACCGAGAGCGCCCCGAAGGGCGGTGCCGTGACGCTGGTCGGGGCCGGCCCCGGCGACGCGGAGCTCCTCACGCTCAAGGCGCTGCGGGCTTTGCGCAACGCCGACGTCATCCTCTACGACGACCTCGTCGCACCCGAGATCCTCGACTACGCTCGCCGCGAGGCCCGTACCATGCTGGTCGGCAAGACCGGCCACGGCCCGTCCTGCCGGCAGGACGACATCAACGCGCTGATGGTCCAGCTCGCCCGCTCCGGCAAGCAGGTGGTGCGGCTGAAATCCGGCGACCCGCTGGTCTTCGGCCGCGCCGGCGAGGAGATCGAGGCCTGCCGGGCCGCCGGCATCCCGGTGACCGTGGTCCCGGGCGTCTCGGCCGCCCAGGGGGCGGCGGCGTCCCTCGGCCTGTCCCTGACCCATCGCGACGCCGCGCGCCGCCTGCAGTTCGTCACCGGCCACGACCGCCGCGGGGCCCTGCCGGACGACCTGAACTGGGGTGCGCTCGCCGATCCGAGCGTCACCACGGTCGTCTACATGCCCAAGCGCACCCTGCGGGCGCTGCTGGCGCGCGCCGTGGCGGAGGGGCTGGCGCCCACGACGCCGGCGCTGCTGGTGTTCAACGCCACCCGCCCGGGCCAGCAGGCCCTACGCGGCACGGCCGCCGACCTCGCCGACCGGGTCGAGGCGGCCGGCCTCGACGGTCCGGCGCTGCTGATGGTGGGCGAGGCCTTCTCGGAGATGCGGGGCGCGCTTCCGGCCGAGGCCGAGCAGGCCCGCGTGGCAGTCTGAGGTCGCTGCCGCGGGCGCGCCGGGGAACGGCAGGTCAGCGGCCCCGGCGCGTCCGGGCCGACGCCGTTCGCCGGGGCGCCGCCGAGCCCGGCTGGTCCGGGTCAGGTCTCGCCGGCCACGAACGCGCGCATCAGGTAGTGGGCGATCGCCATGGGCGGCGGGGCCAGGATCCCGTCCGCATGCGTGCCCGCCAGCATGGCGGCGACGTCGGCCCGGCTGAACCAGCGAGCGTCCTCCAGCTCGCTGGGATCGGTGACGATGGCCGCGTCGAGCGCCTCGGCGGCGCAGCCCATCATCAGCGACGACGGGAACGGCCAGGGCTGCGAGGTCCGGTACGTGACGGCGCCCACCCGGATCCGCGTCTCCTCGAACACCTCGCGTCGGACCGCGTCCTCGATCGTCTCGCCGGGCTCCAGGAACCCCGCGAGGCAGGAATACATGTGGGGCCGGAAATGCGGACCGCGGCCGAGCAGGCAGGTGTCGCCCCGGCGCACCAGCATGATCACCACGGGGTCGACCCGGGGGAAGTGGTGGGCGCTGCAGCTCGGGCATTCGCGCCGGAAGCCGCCGGCCTTGGCCACGGTGGCGGTCCCGCAATTCGCGCAGAAGCCGTGGCGGGCGTGCCAGTCGAGCATCGACTTGGCCACGGCGAGCAGGCCGAGCTCCTCGGCCTCCACGGCGGAGTCGGTGGCGATCGACCGGAGATCGAGGGTGCGGGTCGGCCCCCCGGCGAAGCGCTCCGCGGCCTCGGCCGGCGCGGCGGCGGCGAAGACGGGCCGCCCGTCCCGATGCCCGAGGAAGACGCGCGTCCCGCCCGCGAGGCCCGCCGCCTCCGCGACGGCGATCAGCGCGGTCTCCCCGCGCAGCACGATCCGGTCGCCGCAGATCAGCACGAGGCGGGCCTCGGGCGTGTCGAAGGGGGGCACCGCCTCATCGGGCTGCTCGGCCGAGTGGCGGTCGAGGCGGTTGCGGACGAAGCCGAGGGTGTCGCGGGGATCGGTCATGCCAGGGTTCAGGCCGCGGAGAAGAGGGCACCGGCGCGCTCGAGGAGCTGGGCGCGGGCGTGGAGCGGGTAGGGCTTGCGCGTCTCGAACCCCCAGACCGGCCCCGGCCAGGCGGGATCGGACCGGAACCGGCCGACGACGTGGACGTGGAGCTGCGCGACCACGTTGCCGAGGGCGCCGATGTTCACCTTGTCGGGCTTGGACAGGGCCTGCATCACCCCCGTGGCGAGGCGGACCTCCTGCCAGAGCGCGGCGGCATCGGCCTCGGAGAGATCAGTGATCTCGGCGACGTCGGCGCGGCGCGGCACCAGGATCAGCCACGGGAACCGGGCATCGTCCATGAGCAGCACGCGGCACAGGGCGAGGTCGCCGACTTCGGCGGTGTCGGCCGAGAGGCGCGGATCGAGGGTGAAGGTGGACTCGGTCATCGCCGACCGGTGTAGCGCAGCTTCCGGGTCCGCGCGCGGGTTTGCTGCGCCTTCGGTGACGCAGCGTCCCGGTCGGTCGGGTCAGAGCCCCGGCACGACCCCCTGGCGGCCGACTGCGACCGTCCCCGCCACCAGCCTGCCGTCGTCGCCGGAGCGCGCGAAGATCGTCACGGCCGCGCCCGGCTGGAGCATCGCCTTCTCGCCCGGCGAGAACTGCGTCACCGGCGTGCCGTCGGGGATGGCGAAGGAGGATTGGCCACCGCTGTAGGCGACGGTCACGCGCGTGGGCGCGCCCCGCTGCAGGTCGGCGACCCACCCGGCGGTGAGGCGCGCGCCCTGCCCGGTGTCCCAGGGCTGGCTGCCCGCCTCGAACCCGCGCTCGGAGGGCGAGTACAGGGTCACGGCGCTCACCTGGCGCGGGTCGGACTCGGTTGCCAAGAGGATGCTGACGTAGCTCTCCGGCTTGATCGCCCGGAGGCTGGCGCCGTTGACCGCGTAGATGCGAGTCCGGGGGCCCAGCTGCACCGCCAGGGTGCTGCCGCTGGCGCGTCGGATCTCCAGGCGCTCCGAGTCGGCCCTGACGATGGTGCCGCGGAACCGGACGGTCGTCGGCTCCGCGCGGGCGGCGGGGATGGCCGCGATCGCCAGGAGACCGGCGAGGAAGAGGCGTCTCACGGGGCTCGTCACGGGGCTCCTTTCCCGGGCTTGTGCCGAGGACACATGCCGTGAGGGCGTGTCACGGGGGGCGTGCCGTACGGGTGCGGGACCCGAACGCCGGGACCCGGCCAAGGTTCCCGGCCCCATATTGACGCGAACGGCTGCCCCGCCTCCCGTCATCCGGGCGGGCGCGACCCCCAGCTCAATGCGCCATCAGGACCGGCATGTCGGCATGGGCGAGGACATGGCTGGTGACACCGCCGAAGATCATCTGGCGCAGGCGACTCTGGGTGTAGGCGCCCTTGATCAGCAGGTCGCAGCCGAAGGCCTTCGCCTCCGCCAGGAAGGTCTCGCCGGGGACCCGCCGGCCGGCCGGCAGGGCCCGGTGCGACGCGTCCACGCCCTCGCAGGCCAGCGCCTGGGCGAGATCCTGCGCGGTCGGACCCGGTACCATGCCGCCCTCGACGCTGAGCACGAGCACCCGCTCGGCCCGCCGCAGGAACGGCATCGCGAAGGCCACCGCCCGGGCGGTCTCGGTCGAGCCGTTCCAGGCGATGATGACCGCCTCGCCGAGGCTGGCCGGTGCCGTGGGCGGCGCCAGCAGGATCGGCCGGCCGCTCTCGAACAGGGCCGTCTCGAACGTGGTCATGCGCGGGGCGTTGTCGGTGGTCCCCGGGCGCCCGACGACCGTGGCCGAGAACAGCCGCGCGTACTGCCCGAGGAACGCGTCGCCGGTGGGAACGTCCTGCCGCCAGCGGTAGCGCGGTCCGGCATCCGGTACGCGGTCCGGAATGCAGAGCCCGTCGCGGGCGTGCCGCGGAATGCCGGCGCCGTCCATGAAGGCGATGAACCGACCGCCCGCCTCCTCGGCCTCGGCCCGGTCGGCCTCCTCGTCGCGCAGCCACGTCATGCCGCCGACCATGTCGACCGGCACGTACTCGGCCAGCGCCGGGCGCAGGGACACGCCCTCGATCAGACTGCCGAAGCGCGTCGCCGCCAGCCGGGTCGTCTCGAAGACAGAGGGCAGGGCGTCGTGCATCGCGACGGGTACGAGCAGGGTCTTCATGCTGGCCTCCTCCTCGGGCACGCGAGGCTAATCCGCCCGGCCGCCCGGTGGAACCGGGGCCGGCACGGCGCGCACACGGTTTTGCGGCGCGCCCGGATCGAGCCGCCGCCGCAGCGCCCGGGTCAGGGGCCGCTCGACGAGGCGGTGGATCACGAGCGCGGCCGCGACGCTGCCGGCGAGCATCAGTGCCATGCTGCCCCACGGATGCAGGGCGGGGGCGAGGCCGAGCCGGAGCAGCACCTCGCGCACGAGGCGCAGCGCGAACGGGTGTACGAGGTAGAGCGCGTAGGACGCGTCGCCGAACTCGACGAGCCCGCGCAAGGGGAACGGCAGCCGCGCGACCGCGGCCGCGTCGCGGGGCCTTCCGAGGGCGGCGGCCACCAGCAGGAGGGCCGGCCCGCCGACGAGGAGCGGCCGCAGGAACCCGTCGGCCTCGCCGAGGCCCGCGAGCGCCCGGGCGGCCACGACCAGCCCGAGCGCGCCCAGCGCCGCGAGCCCGACCCGCAGGGGGAGGGCCGGCCGGAACCCCGCGCCCCAGGCGAGGGCGAGACCGGCGCCGGCGGCGAACTCGAGCACGATCGGATCCGACCAGAAGCGGAGCGGTACCGGCAGGTTCGGCACAAGGGCACCGACCGCCACGAGGCCGGCCAGGCTCCCGCACAGCCACGCGACCGCACCGCGCAGGCCGAAGCCCAGACCCGCGGCGAAGAGTACGTAGAAGGCCGCCTCGTAGTTCAGGGTCCAGCCGAGGCCGTAGAGCGGCTGGACCGTGCCGTCCGGGCGGGCCGCCGGCCAGAACAGGAAACTCGCCACGAGGGCGAGCGGGTCACGCACCAGCGCGGCCGCATCCCCGAGGAGGTCCGGCCGCGCCAGCGCCAGGACGAGGTAGAGCAGGCTCACCAGCCAGTAGAGCGGCACCACCCGGGCGACCCGGTGGGCGAGGAATCGGACGCGCCCGCCCGGTCGGCCGGCGAGCCGGCCGCCGGCGTGGACGATGACGAAGCCGGAGATCACGAAGAACAGATCGACCCCGCCCCACCAGGGCAGCAGCGTCGCGGGGTCGAGCGCCGGGCCGGCGCCGCGGTCGGCGAGAAGCGCCACCTCGTGCCGGGCGTGGTGCCACGCCACCATGAGGGCGGCGGCGGCGCGCAGGATCTGGACGGCGACGACGATCACGGGCTGCCCGCGCGCGTCGCGCCGCGCGCTCCGCCCGAAGGCGAGGCCGGAAGGACCCGCCCATCGAGGTCGCCCTCCCGGGGGAGCGCGATCGACACCCGGCAGTATCCCCCGAACGGGCGCGCGCGCGGGATCAGATCCGGCCGGGAACCGTCCCCTCCGAGGCGAAAACGGCAGGAACCATAAGCCGATAACCTCGTTGACCGACCAATTCGCGACCGCGTCGGCTCGGCGCCTTCCAGGACGTCGTCTGCCAAGACGCCCGTGCCGCGCATGCGGCGTCCCTCCGCGGTTCGCGTGCCCATTTCGAACAGAGGTCCCGATGCTGAAGAACTACGCTGCCGCGTCCGCGCTCGTCCTGGCGCTGTCGACCCCGGCCATGGCTCAGAGCGCCAACGACTTCCGCATGCAGTCGATGCAGGCGAACGCCTTCGAAATCCAGTCCTCGCAGATCGCCCTGTCGAAGTCGCGCAACCCGCGCATCCGCTCCTACGCCCAGGAAGTGCTCCGTGACCACCGCGCCGCCAACGTGGCCCTGGCCGGCGGCCAGATGAACGGCGTCGCCGGCGATCCCGGCCTCGGCGGCCTGGTGACCGCCCCGATCGCGGTGGCGGGCAGCGCCGTGGGCGCCGGCGTCGGCGCGGCGACCGGCGTGGTCGGCGGAACCCTGGCGGGCGGGCCGGTCGGCGGCCTCGAGGGCGCGGGCGCCGGCGCGGCGCGCGGTGCCGCCGCAGGCGGACAGATCGGTCGCGGCGACGTGGGAGCCACCGGTGCCTCGACGATCGTCCCGCCAAACCCTGAGCAGCAGGCGATGCTGGCCCAGCTGTCGTCCGCCCCGGCCGGCGCGCGCTTCGACCGTCTGTACGCCTCGCAGCAGATCCAGGCCCATCAGATGACCATCGCGATGACCCAGGCCTACGCCCAGGGCGGCCCGAACCCGGCACTGCGCAACTACGCCCAGCAGGCCCTGCCGGCTCTCCAGATGCACCTGCAGCAGGCGGAGCGCCTCCCGGGCGCGATGTAAGGCGGCATCGTCATCGGCGGCCCGGCCTCGGCCGGGCCGATCCAGAGGCGGCGGGCGCGAGCCCGCCGCCTCTCTCGCGTGGACGGCTCTGTCGGCCTCGGGTGACCGTGAGGCGTCCGCGCAGATCGCGCGCCGGGGCGGACCGTTTCGAGGCGCGCCGTCCCGTCCGGATCCGGGACCGGACACGGCGGCGCCAGACCTCACGGCCGGCGCCGCGCGCTCACTCGCAGGCGATGGCGGCGACGGAGCGGACCGCCTGGCCGGCGGTGTCGATCGGCGGCTTGAACTCGCCGGATTGCGGATCGCGCACCAGCAGGGAGCCGCTGGCCACGCCGAAATGGGCGCCGTGGATCTCGAGGCGGCCGTCGTCGACCCGCTCCTTCACGAACGGGAAGGTCAGCAGGTTCTCCATGCTCTGCACGACCACGGCGTGTTCCAGCTTGGTCAGGTAGTTCGGCGCTCCGGGATCGCCGGCCTTGTCCTCGGCCTGGCCCACGAGCGAGACCCACTTGCCGATGAAGTCACCCGGCGAGAGCGGCTTGGCCTTGTTGGCCCAGGCCTTGATGCCGCCGCAGGTGGCGTGCCCGAGCACGACGATGTGCTTCACCTCCAGCGCCTGGACGGCGAATTCCAGGGCCGCGGACGTGCCGTGATACTGGCCGTCCGGCTGGTAGACCGGCACGAGGTTGGCGACGTTGCGGATCGTGAACAGCTCGCCCGGGCCGGCGTTGAAGATCGCGCTGGGGGAGACCCGGCTGTCGCAGCAGCTGATGACCAGGATCTCCGGATTCTGCGTGGAGGCGAGCTGCGCGAAGCGCCGACGCTCGGTCGGGAAGCGATCGAGGAGGAAGGACCGGTAGCCTTCGGTCAGGTAGACGGGGAACATAAAGTCGTCTCCAGTTAGACAAATCCGCGACAGCGGGAGTGAAATCCAAGTCCTCGCCAAGCAAGAACGCGCGGCTGGGCCGGAATAGTCCCGCGCGCGAGGTCCGACGCCAGATCCGCGAGGCCGGCCGGCTCGACGTGCTCGCCGCTGGCGCGCAGCTCGTCGAGCGGCCACCAGCGCGTCCCGATCAGCGGGTTGTCCTCGGTCTCGGCGAGGCGGCTCGTGTCGACGCGGTCGTCCGGAAGGCGAACGAGGAAGTAGCGCTCCCGGGCGTCCCGCGCCTGCCGGAACAGGTGGAACGGGCCGTCGCAGGCCGCGACCTGCGGGCCGATCGCGGCGTCGCCCCGGCCGATCTCCTCCTCCAGCTCCCGGCGGCAGGCGGTGACGTGGTCCTCGCCGGGCTCCAGGCCGCCACCGGGCATGAACCAGAACCGGAGCGGCGCCCCGTCGGGCCCCGTCGCGTGGACCGACGTGTAGGCGATGAGCAGGATCCGGTCCCGCGGATCGAGGACGATCGCGCGGGCGATGTGACGGACGGGCAGGGGGTTCGCGGCGCTCATGGAACCAGAGCTAGAGCGCGCGCCGGGGACGGACACCGGCCGCGCGCGCGCCAGCGTGCAAAACAGCACGTTGGGGCCGACGGCGCGCCCGGCAGTCGCGCGGGCGACGGCTCAGCACAGCGGGCGCGGCGCCGGTGCCCAGATCACGACGGGGAGCCCGACGGCGTCGCGCCCGGGCGGATCCGGCAGCGGCTCGGCCCGTCCGAGGCTCAGGTCGCGGGCCACCACCAGGGCCGCCAGGGCGTCGAGATGGTCGTCCTCCGGAACGCCCTTCACCCGGGACCCGATCAGCGCGGCGGGGAGGCCGGCGGCGGCGAGGAGCGCCCGCCGGAGATCCAGCCCCTCCCGGGCGCGCTTGCCCTTCTTGGGCAGGCCGAGCGGCCGGCCGCCGTTGAGGGCGTGGAAGGCCACCTCGGGATGCACCTCGTGGAGCCGCGCGCGCGCCTCCGGGCGCTCCCGCAGGAGCGTGTCGACGGCACGGACGTAGCGGAAGATGTTGTAGCCCTGGATCGAGGGCGCGAAGGGCGGATCGCTCGCCGCCCGCGAGGCGGCCTTCGCGGCGGCGTAGTCGGAGGCGTAGACCGCGCCCCGCGGCGGCATCGGGAACACCGACGCCCGCGCCGGCCCGAGCCGGGCGCGGGCGGCCCGGTCGGCGGCGCGGCCGCCGCCGGTGATCCGGTCGGGCAGCCCGATCGGCACGTCGATCCCGACGATGCCGGGCCGCTCCGGCGCGTCGAGCACAGCGGCGACGTCCGGGAACAGCGCGCAGCGGTACCGGTCGGGATCGTCGAGGTCGAGGAGCGCGCCCGCCCAGGCGCCGCGGCAGCCGTCGAGTCCCGCGATCCAGCGCGCCATGCCGTTCCTCCGCCGCTGTCCGCGCCGCCACCGTTACGGCCGGCGTTCTTGCCGGGATGCGCGCGGAAAGCTATCGGCGTCGCCGAGGCCGACGCCGGCTTGGGAGAAGCGTGATGAGCGAGATCCGTCCCCGTCGCAGCGTGCTGGCGATGCCGGGCTCCAACGCCCGGGCGCTGGAGAAGGCGCGGTCGCTGCCCGCCGACGTGATCCTGATCGACCTCGAGGACGGCACCGCCCCAGCCGCGAAGGCGGCGGCGCGCGCGCAGGTGGCCGCGGCGGTCGCCGCGCGGGGCTTCGGCCCGCGCGAGGTCGTGGTCCGCGTCAACCCGCCGGAGACCGAGGACGGCGAGGCCGACCTGGTGGCGCTCGCGCCGGCCGCCCCGGACGCGATCCTGGTGCCGAAGGTCCGGACCTCCGACACGCTGATCGCCGTGGGCTCCCGCCTGCGCCGGCTCGGCGCGCCGCTCGCCACACGGGTCTGGGCGATGATCGAGACACCGATGGCGGTGGTGAACGCCGCCGAGATCGCCGGTGCCGCGCGGGACGTGGACGGGCGGCTCGCCGCCCTGGTGATCGGCCCGAACGACCTCCTGAAGGCGTCGCGGATCCGGCCGCCGGGCCGGGCCGCCCTGCTGCCCTGGCTGATGAACGTCCTGGCCGCCGCCCGGGCCTACGAGATCGAGGCGATCGACGGCGTGTTCACCGACATCGAGGATGCGGCCGGGTTCGAGGCCGAGTGCGCGCAGGGCCGCGACCTCGGCTTCGACGGCAAGATGCTGATCCACCCGAGCCAGATCGGCCCGGCCAACGCCGCCTTCGGGCCGGATGCCGAGGAGATCGCGCAGGCCCGCCGGCTGATGGACGTCTTCGACGGGCCGGAGAACCGCGAGCGCGGGGTCATCGCGGTCGACGGCAAGATGGTCGAGCGCCTCCACGTCGAGGCCGCCCGGCGGACGCTCGCCATGGCCGAGGCGATCGCGCGGATGACCGCGTGAGCGATCTGGCGGAGGTCGGGCTGCGGCTGCTCGACCCGCGCCTGCCGGGCTGGGGCTTCCCGCGCTGGGGCTCGTCGGCCGCGGCCGGCCTCGACCTGCACGCCTGCCTCGACGCCCCCCTGGAGCTGCAGCCTCAAGGGAAGGCGGTCCTGATCCCGGCGGGGTTCAGCGTGCTGATCCGCGATCCCGCGTGGTGCGGGCTGATCTTCCCGCGCTCGGGCCGCGGCCACCGGGACGGTTTGGTGCTCGGCAACGGCACCGGCGTGATCGACGCGGATTACGAGGGCCCGCTGCTGGTCTCCGCCTGGAATCGCGACGCATCCGAGCCCGTGCGGATCGAGCCGGGCGAGCGGATCGCGCAGCTCGTCTTCACGCGGATCGCGCGGCCGGCGCTGACCGTGCTGGAGGGAGTGCCCGGCCCCGGCTCGGAGCGGGGCGTGGGCGGGTTCGGGTCGAGCGGGCGCTAGCGCGCCCTCCGTCATCACGGGCGGAGCGAAGTGACCCAGGGCTGCGCGACGTTGTCGGGCGTGGCGCTGCCTGGATTGCTTCGCTCCGCTCGCAAAGACGG
Source organism: Methylobacterium sp. C33D (assembly GCF_053345825.1). Classification (NCBI taxonomy): domain Bacteria; kingdom Pseudomonadati; phylum Pseudomonadota; class Alphaproteobacteria; order Hyphomicrobiales; family Methylobacteriaceae; genus Methylobacterium; species Methylobacterium sp. C33D. The sequence goes on along the minus strand of NZ_JBKFAV010000013.1, from coordinate 37,401 downwards.
TGGGGCCGACGCGAGCACCGGGAATCGGGTCACGCCAAAGACTTGAAGCCGCCCCTCAGTCCAGCGTCTTGCCGAGCCGCCCGGCCAGGTCCTGGATGAACTGGAACGCGGTCCGGCCCGAGCGCGAGCCGCGGGTGGTGGCCCATTCCAGGGACTCGGCGCGCAGCTGCTCCGGCGCCACGGCGAGGCCGTAGCGGTCGGCGTAGGCGCGGATCATCGCCAAGTACTCGTCCTGGCTGCACTTGTGGAAGCCGAGCCAGAGGCCGAACCGGTCCGAAAGCGAGACCTTCTCCTCCACCGCCTCGCCGGGGTTGATCGCGGTCGAGCGCTCGTTCTCCACCATGTCGCGGGCGAGCAGGTGGCGGCGGTTCGAGGTGGCGTAGAACAGCACGTTCCCCGGACGCCCCTCGATGCCGCCGTCGAGGGCCGTCTTGAGCGACTTGTACGAGGTGTCGTCGGCATCGAAGGAGAGGTCGTCGCAGTAGACCAGCCAGCGGTGCGGGTCCGGCCGCAGCAGGGCCATCAGGTCCGGGAGCGCCTCGATGTCCTCGCGGTGGATCTCGACGAGCTTCATCGGCAGGCTGCCGGAAGGCCGGCGGGCGTTGATCTCGGCGTGGGCCGCCTTGACCAGCGAGGACTTGCCCATGCCGCGGGCGCCCCACAGCAGGGCGTTGTTGGCCGGCAGGCCGCGGGCGAAGCGCTCGGTGTTCTCCACCAGGGTGTCGCGCGCCCGGTCGATGCCGGTGAGCAGGCCCATCTCCACCCGGGCGACCTGCGGCACCGGGGTCAGCCGGCGCTCGGGCCCCCACAGGAACGCGTCGGCGGCGCTCGGGTCGAAGGCCGGCGGGACGGCGGGCGCGGCCCGCTCCAGCGCGGTGGCGATGCGCTCCAGGAGCGGCATCAGGGTGTCGAGGGTCGCGGGGCTCGTCATCGGATCGGGGGGTTCGCGTGCGGGTCGGTCGGGCGGCCGGTTCTACGGGGAAGAACCGGGGAAAGCATCTGGATCCGGACGCATGGCGCGGTCCTCCCGAACACGAACGGGGATCGGACGTTGGTATACCCGGCAGGTCGCGCCGACAGGTTTGCCGGGGAGCATCGATGGAAGCGGAACCGACGATCCGGATCACCCAGGTCGCGGATTACGTCTTCACGGTCGATTTCAGCGCGGCCCTGCCGACCCTGTGCACCGACGAGGCGCCCCCGATCGGCGGCGGGACCGGGCCGTTCCCCGAGCAACTGCTGATCTCCGGGGTCGCGAACTGCCTCTGCGCCAGCCTCGTCTTCGCCCTGGGCAAGTTCCGCCAGGACGCGCGCGGCGTCGCGGCCGAGGCGTCGTGCCGGTTGGAGCGCAACGCCGAGGGACGGCTGCGCGTCACCGGGATCGGCGTCCACATCCAGCTCGGGGCTGCCGCCGCCGACATGCCGCGGATCGACCGGGTGCTGGAGCAGTTCGAGCGGTTCTGCACCGTCTCGGAGAGCGTCAAAGCCGGGATCCCGGTCGCCATCTCGGTGGCCGACCGCCACGGCACGCGCCTGAAATGACGCGCGTCGGGGAAAGATCGGCCGGCCAGCGCATTGCCGCAGCACCGAGCGGCCGCCAGGGCCGGACTGAGGAAATGCCATGACGGACCAGACGCGAGAGCCCGCCCGCGCCCCCGAGGCGCTCGCCGACCTGTTCAACCGCCGCGCCAATGCCGGCGACGTCGAGGGCCTCGTCGCCCTCTACGAGCCCGACGCGGTGCTGGCGGCGGGCCGCGTCGTCGCCACGGGCCACGCCGAGATCCGGACCTTCTACGCCGACCTGCTGGCGCGCAAATCCGACTTCCCGGCGCCGGAGACGCCGCCGCCGCTGCGCAACGGCGGGCTCGCCATGACCTTCGCGCGGCTGCCCAACGGCGCGTTCTCGGTGGAGGTCGCCCGCGAGCAACCGGACGGGACGTGGCTCTGGGCGATCGACCAGCTCAAGCTCGCGCCGCCGAAGGGCTGACGGCCGGCTCGGGCGCGCCCGCGCGCTTGTCCCACCGGACGCGATGCGGCAAAGCGGGGCCCGCGCGCTCGACGCCGCGCAGAAGACCCGAGCCGACTCGATGCACGACATCCGCGCCATCCGGGAGAACCCGGACGCCTTCGACCGCGACCTCGCCCGCCGGGGCCTCGCGCCGCTCTCGGCCGAGCTGATCGCCCTCGACGAGGCGCGGAAATCGTCCGTCTCGGCCGCGCAGGCCAATCAGGAGCGGCGCAACGCGCTGGCCAAGGAGATCGGCGGCGCCAAGAAGGCGAAGGACGAGGACCGCGCCGCCGCCCTGATGGCCGAGGTCGCGGCCCTGAAGGGCGCCGAGCCGGAGCTGAGGGCGGCGCAGGAGGCGGCCGACAAGACCCTGGCAGACCGCCTCGCCGCGATCCCGAACCGGCCGAAGCCCGACGTCCCCGAGGGCGCGGACGAGCACGGCAACGTGCTCTATCGCAGCCACGCCGCGACCCGCGAGCGGCTGACCGAGGGCAGGGAGCATTTCGAGCTCGGCGAGGCCTCGGGCCTGATGGATTTCGAGGCGGCGGCCAAGCTGTCCGGCTCGCGCTTCGTGGTGCTGAAGGGGCAGCTCGCGCGGCTGGAGCGGGCGCTCGGTCAGTTCATGCTCGACCTGCACACGCAGGAGCACGGCTACCTGGAGGTGGCGCCGCCGGTTCTGGTACGCGACGCCGCCATGTTCGGCACCGCGCAGCTGCCGAAGTTCGAGGACGACCAGTTCTCGGTCTTCAAGGGACTCGATTACGTCAGGTCGCTGCAGGGGCAGGCCGGCGCGGATTCCGCGCCGGTCAGCGACGAGCATTTCTGGCTCGTGCCCACCGCAGAGGTGCCGCTGACGAACCTCGTCCGCGAGGCGATCCTCCGCGAGGAGGAGCTGCCCCTGCGCTTCACCGCGCTGACGCCCTGCTTCCGCGCCGAGGCCGGGGCGGCGGGGCGCGACACCCGCGGCATGCTGCGCCAGCACCAGTTCAGCAAGGTCGAGCTGGTCTCGATCACGACGCCGGAGGAATCCGCCAACGAGCACGAGCGGATGCTGACCAGCGCCGAGGCGGTGCTGAAGAAGCTCGATCTGCCCTACCGGGTGATGACGCTCTGCACCGGCGACATGGGCTTCGCCAGCCAGAAGACCTACGACATCGAGGTCTGGGTGCCCGGCCAGCGCACCCACCGCGAGATCTCGTCCTGCTCGGTCTGCGGCGACTTCCAGGCGCGGCGGATGAACGCCCGCTACCGGGGCAAGGACGGCAAGCCGGCCTATGTCCACACGCTCAACGGCTCGGGCGTTGCGGTCGGCCGCGCGCTCATCGCCGTGATGGAGAACTACCAGAACCCGGACGGGAGCATCACGGTCCCGTCGGTGCTCCACCCCTACATGGGCGGGCTCAACCGGATCGAGGGCACCCGCTGATGCGCATCCTGGTCACCAACGACGACGGCATCCACGCGCCGGGGCTCAGCACCCTGGAGGAGATCGCCCGGGACCTCTCGGACGACGTCTGGGTCGTGGCGCCGGAGAGCGACCAGTCCGGTGTGTCGCACTCGCTCTCGCTCAATGACCCGCTGCGGCTGCGGCAGGTCTCGGAGCAGCGCTTCGCCGTGAAGGGCACGCCGTCGGACTGCGTGATCCTGGGCGTGCGCCACATCCTGGGCGATCACGGGCCGGATCTCGTGCTGTCGGGAGTCAACCGCGGCCAGAACGTCGCCGAGGACGTGACCTATTCGGGCACGATCGCGGCCGCCATGGAGGGGACGATCTTGGGCATCCGCTCCATCGCCCTGAGCCAGGCCTACGGGGCCGGCGGGCGCGGTGCGCTCAAGTGGGACTGCGCCCGGACGCACGGCGCGAAGGTCGTCCGCAAGATTATGGAGACCGGGATCGAGCCCGGCATCCTGGTCAACGTGAACTTCCCGGACTGCGAGCCGGCCGACGTGCAGGGCATCGCGGTGGCGGCGCAGGGCTTCCGCAACCAGGCGCTGCTGTCGATCGACGCGCGGGTCGACGGGCGCGGCAACCCGTATTTCTGGCTGGCCTTCGCCAAGGCCCGGTTCGAGCCGGGCCACGGCTCGGACCTCAAGGCCATCGCCGAGAAGCGGATCTCGGTGACGCCGCTGCGCCTCGACCTCACCGACGAGCCGACGCTGACGCGCTTCGCGCAGGCCTTCGCCGAGTGATCGAAAGGACGTCGATCGATCTGGGCAGCCTGGAGGAGGCTGCCGGCAACGCGGCCTTCGTGATGGCGCTCCGGGGCCGCGGGCTGCGGGACACCGCGGTGCTGCGGGCCATGGAGCAGGTCCCGCGGGACACCTTCGCGCCGCCGCCGCATCGGGAGCACGCGCGGCGCGACATCGCGCTGCCGCTGTCCTGCGGCGCCTCGATGACGGCGCCGTCCACGGTGGCGCTGATGCTGGCGCAGCTGCGGCTCGAGCCCGGCCAGCGCGTCCTGGAGATCGGCACGGGCTCGGGCTACGTGACCGCGCTGCTCGCCCAGCTGGGCGCCGGGGCGGTGCTCAGCCTGGAGCGCTACATCTCGCTGGCCGGGGCGGCGACGCGGCGGCTCGCTGCCCTGTCCGAGGTGCATGTCGTCCGGGCCGACGGGCTGGCCCCCGACCTGCCGGACGGCGGCTTCGACCGGATCCTCGTCAACGGCAGCGTCCCGGCGATCCCGCCGCACTGGCGCGCGGCCCTCGAGCCGGGCGGACGGCTGGTGACGGGCCTCAGAGGCGAGAGCGGCTGCCGGGTGGCGGTGCTGGCGACGCCGGAGGCCGAGCCGGAGCTCGGCGCGCCGGCCCGGCTGGCGGCCCTGGTGCCGGGACTGGCGCAGGTGCTCTGACAGCGCTCCATCAGCGCGCGCGCAGCGACGCGACATAAGGCTGCGCAACGTGTCCGCGCGCGTGGCGCCGCTCGCGAAGAGGTCGAAGCGGCGGCTATCCCACCCGCCGCGCCGCCCACCACAGGCGCCACAGCCGGCGCCAGCGCGGCAACTCGACGGGCGTGTTGAGCGGGTCGTAGGAGGCCCGCTCCATGGCGGCGAGGTAGGGCTCGACCAGGGCCGTGGGCAGGAAGGCGGCGCCCGCCGAGGGCGCGATGGTCGGGCGCGCAGCCTCGAAGGCCTTGAGGTGCTGCCGGGCGAGATCGCGCAGATCGGCGCAGGCCCGGCGCAGGCCCGGACCGCCGCGGCCCGTCACGATGTCCTCGCGGGTGACGCCGTAGCGGCCCAGGATATCGGCCGGCAGGTAGACCTGCCCCGCGCGGGCGTGCCACGGCAGCGCCCGCAGGAGCCCGGTGATCCCGTAGGCGACCCCGGCATGGCCGGCCGCGCCCGCGCCGCCCGGCTCGGTGCCGGTGCCGATCACGAGGCTCGCCAGCCGGAACAGCGCCGAGGCGGTCTCGCCGCAATAGCCCTCCAGGTCGTTCACCCGGGGCATCGGGTCCTCGTAGAGATCGAAGACGCGGGCATCGATCAGGTCGACGAAGGGCTGACGGCCGAGGCGGTTCGCCCGGATCGCCTCCTCCAGGGCCGCCGCCACCGGATTGGCGCGCACGTCGCCGCGCGCCTCGCCCTGCAGGGCGTCGCGCCACCATTGGAGGCGGATCTCGCCGGCCATCGGGTTCGAGACGGCCTCGCGCACCCGCGCGATGGTCAACGAGAAGGCGTAGAGGGCGAAGAGGTGCGGGCGGGCGGCGGCCGGGGCGAACAGGGTCGCGTAGTAGCGGTCCGGGTCGCCGGCGCGCGCGAGGCCCTCGCAGTGGGACTGCGCGAAGGCGAGCCCGGTCTCGGCGGTCTGGCCGTCGACCTCCGGCATCAGGCCACCGCGATCAGCGCGGCGGCGACCTTGCGGTTCTCGGCCACCAGGATGTTGTAGGTCCGGGCCGCGGCGCCGGTCTGCATCACGTCGAGGCCGACGCCGAAATCCTTCAGCCAGCCCCGGAGCGCGGGGTCGATCGCCGCGATGTCGAGGCCGGTCCCGACGAGCAGCAGCTCGATGCCGCCGGCCTCGGCCTGGACCGGGCGCAGGGCCGTGCGGTCGATGGCCCGCGGCTCCGTCACGTCCCAGGCGCGGACCCCGGAGGGCAGCAGCAGGATCGAGCCGCGATGGGACATCCCGGCGAAGCGGAAGCCGCCGTTGCCGTAGGTGTCGATGATGTGGCGCCCCGGCACGAAACCGGACTCGAAGCTCTTCGGACTTGGCTGATCGGCCATCTCGGGAAAGGGACTACTCCGCCGGTTGCGGGACGCCGGACCGCTCCGACGCCGCGCGGGCGCCCGAGAGCATCAGGCCCAGATAGATCAACACCGGCGTCGAGATGAAGATCGCCGAGTAGGTGCAGATCAGGACGCCGCAGAGCATCACCACGGCGAAGCCCTTGATGGCCTCGCCCCCGAACAGCACCAGCGCCAGCAGCGACAGCGCGGACGAGATCGACGTCATCACCGTGCGCGACATGGTCGAGTTGATCGACAGGTTGAGCAGGTCGACGGTGGGGATGGTCTTGTAGCGGCGCATCAGCTCGCGGGTCCGGTCGAACACCACCACGGTCTCGTTCAGCGAGTAGCCGACGATCGTGAGGATCGCGGCGATCGAGGTCATGTTGAACTCGATCCGGCTGATGATGAACACGCCGACGGTCAGCACGATGTCGTGGAGGGTGCCCACGATGGCGCCGAGCGCCAGCTCCCGCTCGAAACGGAACCAGAGATAGAGCAGCACCGCCACGACCGACAGCACGACGCCGAGCGTGCCGGACTGAACGAGCTCGCCGGAGACGCGCGGGCCGACGGTCTCGGTCCGGCGGAAATCGTAATCCTTGTCGAAGGCGGCGTGGGCCTTGTTCATCACCGCGGTCTGGCCCTGCTCGCCGGGCTGGAGCGGCAGGCGGACCAGCACGGTGCCCTGGTTGCCGAGTTCCTGCACCTCCGGCTCGCCGAAGCCGAAGCCCGCGGCCGTGTGCCGGATCGACGCCACGTCGGCGGTGCCGGACTTCGCCTGCAGCTCGACCAGGGTGCCGCCCTTGAAGTCGATGCCGAAGTTCAGGCCGATCGTCAGGAACAGCGCCACGGTCGCGAGCGACAGCGCCGCCGAGAGCGGGAAGGTGAGGCGCCGGAATCGCATGAAGTCGAAATGCGATTCATCGGGCCAGAGGCGGAGCAGGCGCATGGTCGATACTCTATTCGCGGACAGTCGCGACGAAGACGGGCGAGGCGCGCGTCCCCTCTCCCGTGTGGGAGAGGGGGTCTTCGCGCCGCCCGCGCAAACTCCGTCGACCCTCCAAAAATCAGAACGGCAGGGCCTTCGGCCGGAACACGTTGTACCACACCGCGATCATCATCCGGGTCAGCGTCACCGCCGTGATGACCGTGGTGAGGATGCCGAGGATGAAGACCACGGCGAAGCCCTTCACCGGGCCAGAGCCGAGGAAGAACAGGATCAGGGCGGCGATCGCCATGGTCGAGTTCGAGTCGATGATGGTGGCGAAGGCCCGGTCGAAGCCCGCCTGCAGCGCCGAGATCAGCGACCGGCCGGCATGGCTCTCCTCGCGCATGCGCTCGTAGATCAGCACGTTGGAATCCACCGCGGTGCCGATCGTGAGCACGATGCCGGCGATGCCGGGCAGCGTCATGGTCGCCTCCAGAACCGACATCAGGCCCAGGATCAGCCCGACATGGACCATCAGGGCGATGTTGGCGATGAAGCCGAAGGTCCCGTAGGTCGCGAACATGAAGGCGACCACGAGGCCCGCCGCCACCAGGGTCGCGAGCTTGCCGGCCTCGATGGAGTCGCGACCGAGGCCCGGGCCGACGACGCGGCGCTCGACCACGGTGAACTTGGCGGGCAGCGCGCCGGCGCGCAGCAGGACCGCGAGATCGTTGGCCTGCTGCACGGTGAAGTTGCCGGTGATCTGGCCGGAGCCGCCGGTGATCGCCGAGCGGATCACCGGGGCCGACACGACCTCGTTGTCGAGGACGATCGCCATGCGCCGGCCGATATTCTCCGAGGTGGCCTGCCCGAAGCGCTGCGCCCCGCGCAGGTTGAACTTGAAGCTCACCATCGGCTCGTGGGACTGCTGGTCGAAGGCCGGCTGCGCGTCGGTCAGCTCGCCGCCATCGGCCATGACCCGGCGCTCCACCGGGACCTTCGCGCCCTTCTCGTCCTTGGAGGGCAGCATGTCGACGTCGCCCGAAGGGCTGTCGGCGAGCATGCGGAACTCCAGCTTGGCGGTGGAACCGAGGAGCTTCTCGAGGCGCTCCGGGTTCTGCTCGCCGGGCACCTGGATCAGGATCCGGTCAGCGCCCTGCTGCTGGATCGACGGCTCGGTGGTGCCGGTCGAGTCGAGGCGGCGCCGGATGACCTCGATGCCCTGGCTCACGGCCCGGCGGGTCCGGTCGGTGATGCCGGCATCGGTGAGCGTCAGGCGGATGACGCCGCCGGGCTGCTCGGACACATCCAGGGTGCGGGCCGCGGTCTGGCCCAGCGAGGTGGTGATCGGCTGCGACAGTTCCTGGAGCTTCGGCAGGACCTTGGCCCGGGCGGCGGCGTCGTCGATCTTCACCTGGACGCCGCGCTGGAGCAGGCCGATGCCGCCGTCGGCGCGGACATTCTCCTGCTGGAGCACGCGGCGCACGTCGTCGCGCAGGGCCTTGGCCTGCGAGGCGATCAGCTCGTTCTGGTCCACCTCGAGCAGGAGCTGCGAGCCGCCCTGCAGGTCGAGGCCGAGCACGATGGCGCGCGTCGGCACGACCCAGCTGGGGAACCAGGAGGGCAGGCTGGCGACGAAGCTCTTGCGCTGCTCGGGCGAGAAGAAGCTCGGCACGGCGAGCATCAGCCCCACCAGGATCAGGCCCAGCGTCGCGATGATCTTCGCACGGGAGAAGCGCAGCATCGGCTGTCTTTTTCTCTCTTGGGCCGGCGCACGGCGCCGGCCGGTTCAACCGGAAATCAGGCGGCCTTCACCGTGCCCTTGGCGCGGACCTCGGAGATCATCGTCCGGACCACCCGCACGCGGACGTTCGGGGCGATCTCGACCTCGATCTCGGGCTGGTCGTCCGAGGCCTTGGTCACGCGGCCGACGAGGCCGCCGTTGGTGACGACCGTGTCGTCCCGGCGCACGGACTTGAGCAGCGCCTGGTGGTCCTTGACCCGCTTCTGCTGCGGTCGCAGGATCAGGAAGTACATGATCACGAAGATCAGGACGAACGGGACCACCTGAAAGGCGATCTCCGCTCCGCCAGCGGCCGCACCGGCCCCTTGCGCGAAGGCGGGGGTGATCAACGAGCGTCTCCTGCGAATGGCGCGCAGGCCTGCCGCCGGATGTGGCGCCCGCAGACCTGTCGAAAAGCGCGCGGACTATAGCCAGGGGCTTCCCGAAAGCAACGCCGAAGCGTCGGGCATCGGCGGCGCGCTCATAGCAGGGCGCGGATGGCCGCCGCGAAGGCGTCCGGCGCCTCCTGGGGAAAGTTGTGGCCGACCCCCGCGACGATCTCACGCCGGTACGGCCCGGTGAAATGGCGGGCGTCGGTATCCGTGGCGGGCGGCGGCCCGACGCCGTCATCGGCGCCGAGCAGCACGATCGATGGCACCGCGATCGCCGGCTGGGCCGCCAGCCGCCCCTCGATCGCCACCAGCGCCGGATCGCTCGAAACGAGGCCGAAGCGGTGGCGGTAGGAATGCACCACCACGTCGACGAAGTCGGGATTGTCGAAGGCGCGGGCGGTCCGCGCGAAGGTCTCCGCGTCGAACGCCCAGGTCGGCGACCAGAGCTGCCAGAGCAGGCGGCAGAAGGCGTCCCGGTTCGCGGCGAGGCCGGCACGACCGCGCGTGCCGTGGAGGTAGTACTGGTACCAGAGCCGGTGCTCGGTCTCCGGCGCGACCGGCTTCCCGGCGACCGGGATGTTCTGGATGTTGTAGCCGACGCCGCAGCTGACGAGTCCCCGGGCCCGCTCCGGCCAGAGCGCCGCCACCACGCAGGCCGCCCGGCCGCCCCAATCGTAGCCGGCGAGGACGGCGTCGCCGATGTGGAGCGCGTCCAGGAAGGCGAGCAGGTCGGCCCCGAGCGCCGCCTGCTCGCCGGAGCGCGGCGTGGCGGGATCGAGGAACCGGGTCGGCCCGTAGCCGCGCAGGTACGGCACGAGGCAACGCGCGCCGTCCGCGGCGAGCCGCGCGGCCGCGGACGCGCAGGCGTGGACGTCGTAGGGGAAGCCGTGGAGCAGAACGACCGGCGGCCCGTCGGCCGGACCGGACTCGAGATAGGCGACCTCCAGGACGCCGGCTCGCACGCGCTTCATCGATGGCTCCCGGGTTCGCGACGCCGGTATCCTAGACGGTTCGCCGCGCAATTGCCGCACGCGCTTGCCGTCGCCGGTCCGCGCCCGACTTCACCCTGCGACGAAGAAGCGCGACGGTGGAGAACCATGGGCCTGCTCGACGGTGCGAAGTCCCTGATCGGCGATGTGGTGGCGGCGGCAGACCGCGCTCTGGAGCAGACCGGCAGCGGCAAGCTCGCCCTGTCCATGGCGAAATTCTATCCCGGCGGCCTCGCCGCTTTCCTCGATCGCCTTCGGGAGACCGGGCACGGGGATGCGGTGGGATCCTGGCTCGGCTCGGGGACGCGGCAGACGGTGCCGGAGAGCGCCATCGCCGCCTGCCTGCCGGAGGGCGTCACCGAGCGCCTCGCCTACGACCTCGGGATCCCGGAGGGGCGCGTCCCCACGGTGCTGGCGGAGTTCCTGCCGGCCGCGGTCGCCGACCAGAGCGAGAACGGCAGCCTGAAGCCGCAGCCGAATTTCAGCACCCAGGTCCGCTGATCGCCCGGAGCCTCACGGGACGACGCACTTCATCTGCGGCGGCGCGGTCGCGCAGCTCAGGTAGCAGCCCTGCTTGGCGAAGCAGAACCACGACAGTTCGCCGCTCTTCAGGCACGAACCCCCGCAATGGCGGTAAGTGCCGTAGAGCGGCCGAACGAAGACCGCATCCGCCAGGGGGCGCTCCGGCATCGGACGCGCCGTTTCCGCGTCCGAACGCGCCGGGGAGACGCACGCGGCCGCGAGCATGCATGACAGCGCCAGGGATCTCATGAGAGCCGACCGCGGACCGACGTTCCGGCCGGCATTCCTGGCCGGAGGACGGCCGCTGTCGACTAAATTGCGGTTCACGCGGGCGCGCCGCGGTCCCCTGGCCACTCCCGCTCGGCGGACACCGCCCTAGACTCGGGGGATCGACCATTCGACGGGGGTCCACATGAGTCTGCTCAACACTCTCGGCGGCTCGCTGGGGCAGATGGCGCTGAAGGCGCTGCCGGGCGTGATCCAGCAGGTGCTGCCCGGCGGCCTCAACGCGCTGCTCGATCAGCTCCGGCGCTCCGGCTACGAGAGCCAGGTCAATTCCTGGCTCGGGCGCGGGCCGAACGAGCCGATCACGGCCGACGACCTGCGCAAGGTCCTCGACAACGAGCAGGTGCGCCAGATGGCGGAGAAGCTCGGCGTTCCGATGGACCAGCTGTTCCCGACCCTGGCGCAGGCCCTGCCCGAGACCGTCGACCGGCACAGCCCCGACGGGACGCTGCAGGCGCCGAAGGCTTAGGACGGCCGGCGCGGGTCGCGAGCCGGAGCGGCCGGACGGCGGACGACGCGAAACGGCGGCCCCGTCCGGGACCGCCGCCACGTCTTGCCGTCTCGTTCGGCGCCGCGCGGGCCGGCCTCGGCCCCGCGCGGTCCGTCTCAGTTGCTGGCGAGCTGGGACATCGGGTCCACCGGGGCGCCGCCCTTGCGGATCTCGAAGTGCAGCTGCGGCGAGGTCACGTTTCCGGAGGCGCCGGACTTCGCGATGGTCTGGCCGCGCTTGACCTTCTCGCCGGGCTTCACGTCGATCTCGCCGTTATGGGCGTAGGCCGAGACGTAGCCGTTGGCGTGGCGTACGAGGACCAGCTTGCCGTAGCCCTTCACGTCGGAGCCGGCATAGGCGACCGTGCCCTCCTCGGCGGCCTTGACCGGAGTACCCTCCGGCACGGCGATGTTGATGCCCTCGTTGCCGGAGGTGCCGTAGCCGGAGATCACCCGGCCCTTGGCGGGCCAGCGGAAGTTCTCCGTCGCCTCGGCCACGGAGCCGGTGGCGGCGGGCTCGGGCTTGGCCGGCGCGGCGGCGACCGGGGCCGCCTTCGGCGCATCCTTGGCGGCCACCTTCTCGACCTTCTCGGCGGCGGCGGCCTCCTTGGCGGCCTTCTGGGCGGCTTCCTTGGCGGCCTTCGCCTCGGCCAGCTTCTGGGCGGCCTCCGCCTTCGCGGCGGCCTTCGCCTCGGCCTTGGCCTCCTGAGCCTTCGCCTCGGCCTTCGCCTTGGCCTCGGCCTTCGGATCCGCCTTCTTCTCGTCGGCCTTCTTCTCGTCCGCCTTGGCGACCTGTCCGGGACGGACGTGCTTGGGCTTCTCGCCCTCCTTCAGGGCGACGTCCTTGCGGGTCTTGGCGTCGGCGACCTTGCGGGCGGCGGCGTCGCGGGCGAGCGCCTCCTTGCGCTCGGCCTCCTTCTCGGCAGCGGCGGCTTTCTGGGCCGCTTCCTTGTCGGCCTTCGCCTCGGCGAGCTTCTGGGCGGCCTCCTTGGCAGCCTCCTTCGCCTCCTCGCGCTTCGTCGCGATCTTGGTCTCGACCTGCTTGGCGTCCTCGCGCTTCTCCTCGGCGGCCCGGGCCGGCCGGGCGGTCATCGGGGCAGCGGCGGGGTTCAGCCCGGAGGCGTTGTAGACCGGGATCACGATCTGGCGGCCGGGCGTGATCTGGTTCGCGTTGCTCAGGCCGTTGGCGGCCAGGATCGCCGAGGCGGGCACGCCGAAGCGGGTCGACATCTGGTTCAGGCTGTCGTTGCGCGACACCGTGATCTGCGTGCCGCCCTCGGCGCTCCAGCCGACCTTGCCGGTCGAGGCGACGCGGGTCGCGGGCGCGGCGGCGCTGGTCTGGGCCGGAGTCGCGGCGGCTGCCGGCCGCGCGGCGCCCGGCGCGCCCAGCGCCTCCGACTGGATGCGACCCGTCCGAACCGGCGGCACGGATTTGAGGCTCCCGTCCGGCAGGCTGCCGGTAGCGGAGGGTTCCGAGTCGAACGGGTTCGAGAACGGGTTGGTCAGACGCGAGGCGTCCGAGGAACAGGCGGCAGCCGCACCGCCGATGATGCCGATGAGCGCCACGCGCGACAGCGTCCGCAACATCTGACCCGTACCGCGCACCCGCATCGACGCACCCGTTTGCCTGACGCAACTTGATGCGCCAATGAAGACGGATTCAGGTTAAGCAACCGTTCCCGTTCGGGCCGTCTACGACCCAGGAGCGAAGGTGGGCGCAAGGTTTTCGCGCGGTGCCGGGGATGATTCCGGCTCGCCGGATCGTCCCTTTTCGTGACCGGCCGGCACCCCACATCCAGCCCATGTTTACCATCCGCGGTGCGCGCGACACCCTGGCCGACCTGCCGGCGATCGAGACGGCGCGCCTCACGATCGCCGCCCTCCGGCCCGCGGACGCGCCGGCCGTCCGCGCGCTCACCGACGATCCGGCGATCACCGCGGCGGTGGATTTCCTGCCGACGCCGTTCACGCTGCAGGACGCCGAGGACCTGATTCGCAGCTGCACCCGGGGCCGCGACTGCTTCCTCGGCGCCTGGGTTCGGGACGGAGCGCCCGATCCGGCCGGGCGCGCGCTCGTCGGCGTCGTCGGCACGCATCTGCGCGGCGCCGGCACGATCGAGATCGGGTACTGGATCGGCGGCGCGGCCCGCGGGCGCGGCTTCGCCCACGAGGCCGTATCGGCGATCCTCGACCTCCTCGGTGCGCGTTTCCCGGCGCGCGTCGTCGTGGCGGAGTGCCGCCCCGCCAACGTCGCCTCCTGGGGCCTGCTGGAGAAGCTCGGCTTCCGCGACACCGGTGAGGAGGGCCACCGGCCGGGTCGGCGCCTGCTCAGGCGGGCCTGACCCCCCGAGGAGCGCGCCGAGCCGGGACCGACGGCGCGCGGCCGCGAAAAAGCCCCCGGACCGGAGGCCGGGGGCTCGAGGACGATCGGTTTCCTGAACCGGACCGGGCGGTCCGATCAGAAGGTGATGCCGGTCTCGACCATGTAGCGGTCCTGCGAGGTGCGGTTGCCGGTGCGGCCGAAGCCGGTGCCGAGCGTGCCCTCCGCGAGGTTGCCGCGGGTGATCCCGCCGAGCTCGACGTGGGCGTACTCCACCCGGAAGAAGTAGCGGTCGAACGTGAAGGTCGGCGTGACGGTGACCGAGAAGGCGTTGCTGCCCGCGCCGAAGCCCAGCAGGTTGGTGCCGCCCGAGCCGCGGACGCCCGTCTGCTCGGTGTACTCGACGCGGCCGGCCAGGGCGAAATTGTCGGTGAACGAGTAGGCCGCCAGGAGCGCGCCGCCGTAGGTCGAGGCCGAGTTGCCGATGCCGACGCGCAGGTCACGCTCGACGTTGGTGAACTGGAAGTACGGCGAGATGATCCACGGACCGTTCGCGTAGGTGTAGTTGATGTTGAAGATGCCGCTGTTCTGCTGGAGGTTCGGCGTCGCGAACTGGTAGCGCGGGCTGCGGTCGAGGGCGTTGGTCCGGCCGACGTTCAGGCCGCCGTTGACGCCGATCGTGTTGTAGTCGTCGAGCTTGTAGGCGACGTTGCCGGTGAACCACGTGATCTCGTTGGAGAAGAAGCCGTCCGTACCGGCGAGCGACACCGAGAGCGGGCCGCTGCTGTAATTGACCTGCACGCCCTGGTTGATGAAGTTCTCCTGCACGAACAGGAGGCCGCGGTTGATGTTCAGGTTCTGGTAGGTGAACAGCAGCTCGGTGCCGATCAGCGTGAACATCCGGCCGCCCTGGACCGACCATTCATCGTTGATCTGGATCTTGCCGTAGGCGACCGGGACCGGGCCGAACAGCAGGTCGGTCTGGGTGAAGGTGCCGAGCGTGGGGAAGCCGAGCTGCGGGATCGAGTAGCCGCCGGCCTGGATGTAGAACTGGAACGCGCCCTCGGGCTTCTGGATGATGCCCTGAACGTTCGAGAAGTCGAACCGGGCCGAGCGGTCGCGGTCGTTGGGGGCCGCCGGCGTCGAGAACGACGCGAACGGGTTCGACTGGGTGTAGCCGTAGCCGGTGATGGCACCGCCGACGTAGAGGTCGCCCAGCGGGCCGGCCGAGAAGCAGCTCGGGTTCGGGTTGGCCTTGATCACGCCGCTGTAGGCCGGGCCGAGCAGCGTGGCCTTGCAGGGCTCGGCCGGGGGCGCGACCGGAACCGGCGCGGGGGCCGCCAGATCGGCCGCGAGGATGCTGGTCGAGGACAGCAGCACGGTGGCCAGGCCGGCCAGGGTGGATCGCTTCAGCATGGTGTCGCAGCTCGTTCGGGTTCGTTCACGGCCAAGCTGACATCGCGGCGCGATTGACACAAAATCAAACATGAAGCAGTTGCATAATTTTTAGGCAGATCCGTATCGCTGACCGTGTTCGATGCGGAAATGTGACTTTGCCGCCACATTTGTGTCGGAGCCCCCACCTTTTCCTTCCGCGCGCGACCTGAGGACTTCCCCGGGACGCCCCAATTCTGCCGAGTCAGGCCGCCGGGCCGATCGGATCGCAGCGAAACCCTCCGAAATCCTGCCGGGCCAGACGCTCGGCGAGCGCCGGCAGGAACAGCATCGCCTCCTCGGCGAGGCGCCAGGGCGGGTTGACCACGATCAGGCCGCTGCCGGTGAGTCGCGTCGGATCGTCCGGCCGGTCGATCAGCAGGTCGAGCCGCATGGCGGGGCGGGGCAGGGCGGTACCGAGGTCGCGGACCATCCGGTCGAGGGCGGCGGCGTCCTTGATCGGGTACCAGGCCAGGAACAGGCCGGTCGGCCACTTCGTGACCGCGCGGGCGAGATGGGCACCGAGGCGCTCGATCTCGCCGGGCACCTCGTAGGGCGGATCGATCAGCACGAGGCCGCGCCGCTCCGGCGGCGGGATCTGCGCGTTGATCGCGGTCCAGCCGTCGAGGTTCATCACCTTGGTGCGGGGATCGCGGGCGTAGCGCTCCTGCAGGGTCGCGGCGTCCGCCGGGTGCAGCTCGACGAACACGCCCTTGTCGCCGGGCCGCAGCGCCTCGCGGATCACGGCCGGCGAGCCGGGATAGGCGGTGGCGCCGTGGCGCGCTTGCACCGCCGCCACCGCCGCCCGGTAGGGCGCCAGCAGCGCCTCCACCTCCGGCACGAAGGGCGCGTCCATCCGGCCCCAGCCGTCCCGCCACTCGCCGGTGCGGGCCGCCTCGTCGGCCTCGAGATCGTAGACGCCGAGACCCGCGAAGGCGTCGAGCGCCCGGAACGGCTTGTCCTTCAGGCGCAGGTGGTCGAGCACCCGCGCCAGGACGAGGTGCTTCAGGACGTCGGCGTGGTTGCCGGCGTGGAAGGCGTGCCGATAGTTCATGGCAGCGCGCTCAAGCCGATCCCGCGCGCCGGGTCCAGGGTCCGGAGCGCGAAAGAGCGAAAAAACTCAGCGGGCGGCGTCGAGACTCACCTCGGGCGCCCGGCAATTGCCGCGGGCGACCTCGGGGCACGGGGTGAAGCCGCGCAGGTCCTTGCCGAAGCAGATCCGGACCTCCTGCAGCTGCCCGCGGGTGCAGGTGACCGCCATCATGTCGGGGCGCAGGCCGCGATTGGCCGCCACGAACTGCCGGGCGATCTCGATCGGCGCGAGGGTCTGCGGCGGGGAGCCGCCCTTGAGGGCGTCGGGGATCGTCACCGCGAGCCGCGCCGCGCGGGCGGCCGCGAAGTAGGCGGCGGGATCGAGGCCCGAGCAGGTGCCGTGCTTGCGCCACTCGTACCGGGCGAGTCCCTCGCTCGGATAGACCTGCCCGGCGACCTCCATGGCCTGCCGGGTCGGCGCGCGGTTCACCGCCGAGCAGTTCTGCGGGTACCCGCTCGCGTATTGCGGCCACAGGCCGTGGACGACGAAGCCGAGGCCGCGGCCGGGAGCGCACTGGACGTCGTCCCGGCGGGCGCCCGGCCCCGCGCAGTAGGTCGGCGACCAGGACAGGGCGAGGACGTAGAAGTCGAAGTCGCCGGGCGCGCCGCGGCGGGCGAAGCCGCCGAAATCCTGGGCGGCGACCGGCGCGGCGGCCGCCCCGGCGAGGAGCAGGCCCGCGAGGCTGGCGGCACGCCCGCGCACGGTCAGGGACGCGCCATCCGGCAGGCGGTGGCGTAGGCGTAGGAGAGGTCGCGGTCGAGGCCGTGGATGCAGAACTCGACGCCCCAGGTCGCCCCGATGATGCCGAGGCTCTCGCGCACCGAGTAGTCGACCTTGCGGCGGACCCCGTCGGAGGTGGTGACGGTCGCGGTGCAGAACCGGCGCGGATAGGTGTCGAGGCCCCAGGGCCGCCACGCGGTGCGCTCGATCGTGTCGAAGGACAGGATCGTCATCGACGAGTTCCAGAACTTCGCCTCCTTCTCGGCGAAGTTGGTCGAGACCCGCTCCAGCACCGACGGGTCCTGGCAGCCGGGGATCTGCGCGTCGAACGGGAAGATCCGCTCCTCGGCGGGCTCGATGTCCTCCCGGGCCGAGCGGGCGAGCGCCGGCTGGGCCAGGGCGAGAAGGGCCAGCCCGAGGGCGAAGCCGTGAAAGACCGGGCGCATGGCGCGTGCCTCGACGGATGTGCGATCCTGCATCCGCGAACGATGGCTCGGCCGCGCCGCCAGTCAAGCTCCGGCTGCCCCGCGCCGGCGCTTTGGCGGCCTGTGCGGCGCGGCCGCTACAGTCGCCCGTCGGTCGGGGCGCGGGATCAGTGTCCGGCCGGATCGGCCCCGTCCCTCCCGGGCCTCGGCGGCGCGCCCGGGATGGTGGCCGTCGGACCGGCGGGCGGCGCGCGGCCGGCGCGCCCGCCTCTCAGTAGATCGGCTCCGCGCTCGGCGGCGCCCCGAGTTGCAGCGGCTCGTCGTCCTGGGCTGGCTCCTCGTGGGCCGCGGCGACCCGGGGCGCCGGCCGCACCGGCGGCGCCGCGGTGTAGGCCGAGGCCGCGGCCGGGCGGTCGAGGGGCCGGGCCGGCGCCCGGGCCACCTGGGTCGCGCCCCCGGCCTTCGACATCGGCGACGCGCCGTCGGGATCGTCCTCCTCCACGTCCACCGGCGCCTGCGGGCCAGCGGGCTGGCGCTGCGGAGGGACCGGACGGCTCAGCGGCCGCTCGGCCCCGGTGCCGAGCTGCGGCGTGAACTTGATCAGCGGCTTGCAGATCCGCCGCAGACCGCGCGGGTCGTGCCGCGCGAGATCGACGTGGATGTGGTCGTAGTGGAACACGTTCGAGCCGGGCGCCAGCACGGTGGTGAAGCGCTGGCAGGCACCCAGGAAGATCTCGCGCAGGAAGCCCTGCTCGGCCTCCGTGCCGCGCCAGCCGCCCTTGACGGTGATCACGTGGCCGTCCGCGAGCTTGATCGACATGACGTCGATCGCGTTCCCGAAGCCGTGCTCGGAGAGCTTGGCGCCGGGCTGGTTGTTGCGGCCGCGGCAGGAATAGGAGCCGGCGTTGATCTCGGCCACCGGCACGCCGAAGTAGAGGTTGGCGGCCGGCTGGATCGTGTCGGCGAGCCATGCCTCGGCCTCGGCCAGCGCCGGGCATCCCAGCGTCATCCGCTGCTTCAGCAGCACGGAGCCGCCGCCGAGCCGCGTCACCCGGAAGGGCTGCTGCATGCCGCAGGGACCGGGGCCGTCCATCGCGGCGATCGGCGTGATGTACTCCGAGGGTTCGACGAGCTTCTTGGCCAGGCAGACCTGCTCCGCCTGATCGCGCCACGGTTCGCGTCGCTCGAAGTGGTTGATCGAGCACGCGGTGAGGCCCGCGCCGAACAGCGCCAGGGCCGAGAACAGGGATACGCCACGCCACATGACCCGGACGATGCGCACGGTCACGTAAAGCGTTCGTCAACGGCGTTTCGGGAATGCCGCGGGCTGTGGCGTCTCGGTTGACAGCGCCGCGGACCGCGGACTGAATGCATTATGCTCTCGCTCCTCGACCTCCGCGCCCGCATCGAAGCCGGCACCCTGACGCCCGCGGGCGCGATCGACCTGTGCCGCGCCGCGATCGCCGCGCGGGAGCCGGACCTGCACGCGCTGGTCACCCTCGACGCGGCGCCGGCGATTCCCGAGACCGGGCCGCTCGCCGGCATCGCGGTCGGCGTGAAGGACATCATCGACAGCGCGGGCCTGCCGACCCAGATGGGCTCGCCGATCTACGCGGGCTGGAAGCCCCGGGGCGACGCCGCGGTCGTGAGCCGGCTGAAGCAGCTCGGCGCCGTCGCCCTCGCCAAGACCACCACCACGGCCTTCGCGAGCAGCGATCCGACCGAGACGGTCAACCCGCACGATCCCGGCCACACGCCGGGGGGCTCCTCGGCGGGCTCGGCCGCCGCCGTCGGCGCCGGGATGCTGCCGCTCGCTCTGGGCACGCAGACGGCGGGCTCGGTGATCCGGCCCGCGAGCTTCTGCGGCTGCGCGGCGGTGAAGCCGTCGTTCCGGCTGATCCCCACGGTCGGCGTGAAGACCTACTCGTGGGCCCTCGACACGGTCGGGCTGTTCGCCGCCGGGGTCGCGGACGTCGCCCACGCCCTCGCGCTCGTCACCGGGCGGCCGGAGATCGAGCGGGCGGAGACGGGCTCGGCGCCGCGCATCGCCGTGGTGCGGCAGGATTTCGCCGGCGCTCCCGAGCCGGAGGCCGAGGCCGCGCTCACCCGCGCCCGGCAGGCGGCCGAGCGGTCCGGGGCGCGGGTGAGCGACCTCGCCCTGCCGCCGGAGCTGGCGCAGGCCTGGGAGCGCCACCGTCTCATCCAGAACTACGAGGGTCGACTGGCACTGGCCTGGGAATACGACACGCAGGCCGACGCGCTCCCGCCCCGCACCCGCGCGCATCTCGATGACGGGGCGACGATCAGCCCGGCCCAGTACGACGACGGGCGCCGCCACGGCCACCACGCCCGGCGGGTGCTGAAGGGCCTCTTCGCCGATTACGACGCGATCCTGACCTTCTCGGCGCCGGGCCCGGCGCCCGCGACGCTGGTCTCGACCGGCGACCCGCGCTTCAACCAGCTTTGGACGCTGATGGGCGTGCCGTGCGTGAACGTGCCGGTGCCCGGCCACCGCCTGCCGGTGGGCGTCCAGGTGATCGGGCGCTTCGGCGACGACGGCCGGGCCCTGGCGGTGGCACGGATGATCGAGGCCGCGCTGCGCGGCTGACCGGGCGCCCGCGCCGCTCGACGGCGCGGGCATTCGCAAGGCTCAGCTGCTCGGCTGCTCGTGGAGCGTGTCCTCCACGTAGAGCTGCTCCAGCAGGACCTTGATCACCGCCATCAGCGGCAGCGCGAGGGCGATGCCCCACAGCCCGAAGATCACGCCGAGGATCAGCTGGCCGGCGAAGATCGTGGCCGGCGGGATGTCGAGCGCCCGCTTCTGGATGAACGGCGTCAGGCCGTAGCTCTCCAGGCACTGGACCGCGAGATAGACGCCGATCGCGCCGATCACCGCCTTCGTGCCCGAGGCCAGCGCGGCCAGGATGATGACGAGGCCCGCCACGAGCGGCCCGACCGTGGGCACGAAGGCGAGCAGGCCGGCCTGCAGGCCGAGGATCAGCGCCCCGCCGAGGCCCAGGAACGCGAGGCCGGCCCAGGTGCACAGGAAGATCACCGCCATGATGATCAGCTGGCCGAACAGCCAGTGGCGGAGGGTCTCGCCGGCCCCGTCGAGGACCTGGCTGGCCCGCCAGCGCTTCGCCGGCGGCACGAACCGGACCACCCCGTCCCGGTAGGCCTTCGGGTCGGCCGCGAAGGCAAGCCCCAGGAAGGCGATCACCAGCACGTTGCCGAGGGCGTCGAACAGGCCCAGGATCACGGCCGCGGCCGGCCCGAGGACGCTGCCGGCATCCGACACGACGGAGCTCCCGCCCTTGAGCAGGCCCGAGGCGAGGCCCGCGAGACCGCCCTCCCGCTGGCCCGAATCCGTCGACCCGTCCTTCGACCCGCCCTGCGGCGCGAGGCTCGGCACGTCGATGCCGCGCTCGGACAGCCAGGCCGACACCGTGGTCGCCTGGTCCTTGATCGTGGTGCCGAGGTCGCGCCCCTGCTGCACGATGGTGGCGCCGCCGTAGCTGCCGAATCCGACCACCGCGATCGCGACCGCGAGGCTGACGACGGACAAGCGCAGGGCCCGCGGCAGGGGCAGGATCCGGCCGAGCCCGCGGGTCAGGCCGTCGAGGAACACGCCGAGGAGCACCCCCGCGAAGATCAGGAGGAGCGTGCCCGCCGACATCCAGGCGAGGGCCATCGCCGCCACGAAGCACACCACGGCGATGCCGGAGGCGGCCAGCGGCGCCGCTCCGCGCCAGGGTCCAACGGGACCGTCCAGTTCCTGAAGGCTGCTGTCCGACATCGTCGCTCCTAAACCGCGGGTTCACGAACGCCGCGGGCCCGCGGGGGTCAAGTGCGGGCGCGCGGGTTCCCGGTGTGAAGCGCCCGTCGGCGGCGGCTCGGGTCCGGCCCTCGGCCGCGGTGGCCTCAGTCCCAGCGGCCGGCCGCGGCCTCGTCCTGGGCCGTCGCGTCGACCCAACCACCGGTCGTACCGTCGGCGAGGTGCTCCCGCTTCCAGAAGGGGGCGCGGGTCTTGAGATAGTCCATCAGGAAGTCCGCGGCCTCGAAGGCCGCGACCCGGTGGCTGGCGGCGGTGACCACCAGCACGATGCCGTCGCCCGGGCGGACCAGGCCGTGCCGGTGGATCACCCGCAGGGCCTGGAGCGGCCAGCGGGCCATCGCCTGGTCGGCGACCCGCCGGATCTCGGCATCGGCCATGCCGGGATAGTGCTCCAGCTCCAGGGCTGTCAGCCGGCCGCCCTCGTCGCGGCACAGGCCGGTGAAGGTCACGATCGCGCCGGCCCGCCCCCCCAGCGCGGCGCTCAGGCCGGCGATCTCGGCCGCGGTGTCGAAGGGCTCGGCCTGGATGCCGACGCTCGGGACGGGGGCGCTCATGGCCCGATCCATAGGAGCCCGCGGCGTCGCGGGCCAGCCCCGTCCCTGTCACACCGGGCCCCGCCTCTATATGAGACGGTCCGTCGCGCCCTGCCGGCCCGGCGCGCGGCCCGCCATCGTCCGGATGTCCCCGCGTGCTCCGGACGGCGCCGGAGAAGGATGCCCGCGTGACCCCCGACCTGATCCTGCCCTACGACGGCGTGCAGCCGGACTTCGCCAGCCGCCCCGTCTGGTGCGGCCGCGGCAGCACGGTGATCGGCGCCGCCCGGATCGGCGCGCAGGCCTGGATCGGCGACGAGGCGGTGATTCGCGCGGACGGGCAGGCGGTCACACTCGGCGACCGCTTCTGGCTCGGTCCCCGCTCGACGGTGCACATCGCCACCGCGACGCACGGCACCCGGTGCGGCGACCGGGTCACCGTCGGGCGCAACAGCGTGGTCCACGCCTGCACGCTCGGCTCCGACGTCGTCGTCGAGGACGACGTGGTGATCCTCGACGGCGCCGACATCGGCGACGGCGCGGTGATCGAGGCCGGCGCGACCGTCTTTCCGCGCTCCACGCTGCCCGGCGGCTTCGCCTACGCGGGCAGCCCGGCCAGGCCCAGCCGCGCGATCGGATCCGACGAGGTCGCCGAGCGCGCCGAGCGGTTGCGCGAGCGGATGGGCGACGGGCCGGCGCTTCCGCCGGGGGACGCGCCGGACGTCGAGGACAGCGTCTTCGTGGCGCGCACCGCCCGCCTGCGCGGGCGGGTGAGCCTCGGCGCCGGCGCGAGCGTGCTGTTCTGCTGCGACCTCAACGCGGAAGTCGGACCGATCGTGGTCGGCGCGGACACCAACATCCAAGACAACACGGTCGTCCGCACCCGGGCAGACGGGGTGGTGATCGGGCGCGATACCACCATCGCCCACAATGTCCGGATCGCCGATTGCCGGATCGGCGCGCGGGCGCTGATCGGCATCGGCGCCGCGATCGCCTCTGGGACCCTCATCGCCGACGATGTCATGCTGGCGGCCGGGGCCACCACCGATCCCGGGCAGATCCTGGAGGCCGGCTACCTCTGGGGCGGCCGTCCCGCCCGCATCCTGGCGCCCCTCGACGCCGAGAAGCGCGCCATGATGATCCGCATCGTCGAGGGCTACTGCCGGCACGGCCGGGAATACCGGGCCGCGCAGGAGTCGCTGGCCTGACGGTCCGCCGTCAGTGCTGCAGGATCTTCGACAGGAAGGTCTGCGCCCGCTCGGAGCGGGGGCTGCCGAAGAACTCGTCCTTCCGGGCGTCCTCGACGATCTCGCCGCGATCCATGAAGATCACCCGGTCGGCGACCTTGCGGGCGAAGCCCATCTCGTGGGTCACGACCATCATGGTCATGCCCTCCTTGGCGAGTTCCACCATCACGTCGAGCACCTCGCCGACCATCTCGGGGTCCAGCGCCGAGGTCGGCTCGTCGAACAGCATCACCACGGGGTTCATGGCGAGCGCCCGCGCGATGGCGACGCGCTGCTGCTGACCGCCCGAGAGCTGGCCCGGGAACTTGTTCGCGTGGGCGCCGAGACCGACGCGGGCGAGCAGGTCGAGGCCGCGCTTCTTCGCGTCCTCACCGCTGCGGCCGAGCACCTTGCGCTGGGCGATGGTGAGGTTGTCGGTGATCGACAGGTGCGGGAACAGCTCGAAATGCTGGAACACCATGCCGACCCGCGAGCGGAGCTTCGGCAGGTTGGTCCCCTTATCGGCGACCTTGGTGCCGGCCACCGTGATCTGGCCCTTCTGGAAGGGCTCCAGGGCATTCACGCACTTGATCAGGGTCGACTTGCCCGAGCCCGAGGGACCGCAGACGACCACGACCTCGCCCTTGGCGACCTGGGTGCTGCAGTTCGTCAGCACCTGGAAGTCGCCGTACCATTTGCTGATGTTGTCGATGGCGATCATCGTCTCGCCGGGCGCCACGACGGGCGCGCCGGAGATCAGGTTGCCGGACTGCAGGCCGGCATCCTTCGGCGCGTGGCTGGCATCGGCGACGGGTTCGGCGGCGGTGGGGGCCGGCATCGGGGACGAGGTCATGACACGGTCTCCAGTGTCGGTCAGCGGATGATGGCCACGCGGCGCTGCAGGCGGCGCACGAGGTACGAGGCCGAGAAGCAGATCGCAAAATAGACCACCGCGGCGAAGACATACATCTCGACCAGACGGCCGTCGCGCTGGGCGATCTTCGAGGCGGCGCCCATGAAGTCGGTGAGCGAGAGCACGTAGACCAGCGACGTGTCCTGGAAGAGGATGATGGTCTGCGTCAGCAGCAGCGGCAGCATGTTGCGGAAGGCCTGGGGCAGGATCACGTTGCCCATGGTCTGCCAGTAGTTCATCCCGAGAGCCTGGGCGGCGGCCGTCTGACCCTTCGGGATCGACTGGATGCCGGCGCGCATGATCTCCGAGAAGTAGGCCGCCTCGAAGGCCATGAAGGTGATCAGGGCAGACGGGAATGCGCCGACCTGGATCGGCGTCGACGAACCGGTCAGGTAGGCGCCGATATACGGCACCAGGAAGTAGAACCAGAAGATCACCAGAACCAGCGGCAGCGAGCGGCAGAGCTCGACGTAGCCCTTGGCCACGTGCCACAGGCCGGGAATGCCCGAGAGCCGCGCCATCGCCAGGAGCGTGCCGATGATCACGCCGCCGACGGCCGCCATGGCGGTGAGCGTCACGGTGAAGACCATGCCCTGACCGAACAGGTAGGGCAGGGACGAGACGATGACGGAGAAGTCGAAATTCGAGAGCATCGGGGCCTGTTACCGGTGGCCGTCGGGCGGGGTGGCGGAGCGGAAGCGGGCGGCCCTCAGCGCTGGCCGGGGATGGCGACCGCCTTCTCCAGGAAGGTCGCCGCCGTGACGACCACGAGGTTGATGATCACGTAGAGGATCGTCGCGGCCGTGAACGCCTCGAACACCTGGAACGAGAATTCCTGCATCGAGCGGGCCCGGGCGGTCAGCTCCAGCAGGCCGATGGTCAGCGCCACCGACGTGTTCTTGAGATTGTTGAGGAATTCCGAGGTCATCGGCGGCAGGATGATCCGGTAGGCGTTGGGCAGCAGCACGTAGCGGTAGGTCTGATAGGTGGTGAAGCCCATGGCGGTGCCGGCCATGCGCTGGCCCCGCGGCAGCGACTGGATGCCGGCGCGGACCTGCTCGGCCACGCGGGACGCGGTGAAGAAGCCCAGGCAGACCACCGCCGTGTAGAACGGCGCGTCCGGCAACTGCTTGATCGCGTCGCCGATCCGGGTCGGCACCACTTCGGGCAGCACGAAGTACCAGAGGAACATCTGGACCAGCAGCGGGACGTTGCGGAACAGCTCGACATAGGCCGTGCCGATCGCGTTCGCGGGCTTCGACGGCAGGGTACGCAGCACGCCGACCAGGGAGCCCAGGAAGAAGGCGATCACCCAGGAGCAGAGCGCGGTCGTGATCGTCCACATGAGCCCCGAGAGCAGCATGTCGAGATACGTGCCGTTGCCCTCCGGCGAGGCGTCGAAGAAGATCCGCCAGTTCCAGTTGTAGTTCATCGCGCCGCTTCTACTGTGAACTTATAGAGACGCACCGCGGGCCGGAGCCCGCGGTGCGCATCTTGGCATGAAACCGTACCGAACGGATCTCAGTAGGCCGCCGGATCGGGGCTCGAGATCGGGGTCGTGAACTGCTTCTTCATTTCCGCGCTCATCGGCAGGTTGAGGTTGATGTTGCGCGGCGGGATCGGCTGGGTGAACCACTTGTCGTAGAGGGCCTTGCCCTCGGGGCTCGTGTAGAGCTTGGCGGTGGCGTCGTCCGCGACCTTCTTGAACTCCGTGTCGTCCTTGCGGAGCATGATGCCGTAGGGCTCGGGCTTCGACAGGGCTTCGGTGGAGATCTCGTAGGCGGACGGATCCTTCGACGAGGCGGCGAGCGAGGCGAGCAGCACGTCGTCCATGACGAAGGCGGCGGCGCGGCCGGTCTCGACCATCAGGAACGCCTCGGCGTGGTCCTTGGCCGGCAGGATCGTCAGGCCGAGCTTGCGCTCCGTGTTGGCCTCGTTGATCTGCTTGATGTTCGTGGTGCCCGAGGTCGACACGACGGTCTTGCCCTTCAGGTCCTCGATCGTGTGCAGGTTGGCCGACTTCTTCGCGACGTAGCGGGTCGCGGTCAGGAAGTGCGAGTTGGTGAACCACACCTGCTTCTCGCGCTCGGCGTTGTTGGTGGTCGAGCCGCACTCGAGGTCGATCGTGCCGTTCGCCATCAGCGGGATGCGGGTGGCGGAGGTGACCGGGTTCAGCTTCACCTCGAGATTCGGGAGGTTGAGCTTGGCCTTCACGGCGTCGGCGATCTTGTAGCAGATGTCCATCGCGTAACCGATCGGCTTCTGATCGGCGCCGAGATACGAGAACGGCACGGAGGCGTCGCGGTAGCCGATGACGATGGCGTTGGCGTCCTTCACCTTCTTGAGGGTGCCGGTCAGCTCCTGCGCCCTGAGGCTCATCGGAGCGAGGGCGAGGGTCAGGCCCAGCGCCGCGGCGACGCCGCGGCGAGCGATATCAGACTGCATCGGTACGGAACTCCTGGATCGGGCCGAATGACATCGGCCGGCGGCGGGGTACGCGGGCCCGCCCGCTCGGGCGACGCCTTTGCAATGATGGTGCCGGGAGAAGGGTCGAAGCGCCGCGCGAGCCTGCGGCTGAGTACGGACAAGTTGCAGCCAAGCTCGTGCGCACGTCCTCAGACGCGGTCCCTGCCGTCCTCATGGCCTCCTCCCGGGCGCTGAGCCGGCCTCACGCTCGCGCCGGCGGCATCATGCACACTTCTTAGGCGTACGCACGCGGTGTGGAGGACGGATCCGCCCGGAAGGCTGACGAATCCACGGCATAGAAAACGACGGCGCCGCCCCCCGCGGTATCGGGAGGCGGCGCCGGACTGGAAACCCGGTCTGTGACCGCGGCTTACTTCGTCAGCTCATTGCCGCTGTAGTCGATCTTGCCGTCCGGCCCCTTCTTCCACTCGTACATGACGTAGTCGGGCCGGGTGATGTCGCCCTTCTTGTCGTAGGCGATCGGGCCGACCACGGTGTCCACCGCCTTGCCCTGGTGCAGCCAGTCCGCGAGCTTCTTGCCGTCGCTGGAGCCGGTCTCCGCCATCGCCTTGGCCAGGACCTGCACGGCCGCGTACGAGTAGAGCGTGTAGCCCTCGGGATCGATGTTCTTGGCCTTGAACGCGGCGAGCGCCGCCTTGGCGTTCGGGTTCTTGCGGGCGTCCGGCGGGAAGGTGGTCAGCGTGCCCTCGGCCGCGGGACCGGCGATCGCCACGAGTTCGCGGTCGACCATGCCGTCACCGCCCATCATCGGCGCCTTCAGGCCCTGATCGCGCATCTGGCGCAGGATCAGCCCGGCCTCGGTGTAGTAGCCACCGAAATAGACGACGTCGACGTTGGCGGACTTCAGCTTGGAGACGAGCGCCGAGTAGTCCTTCTCGCCCGGGTTGATGCCCTCGAACATGACCTCCTTGCCGCCCTTGGCCTTGAAGGCCTTCAGCGTCTCGTCGGCCAGGCCCTTGCCGTAGGGGGTCTTGTCGTGGACGAAGGCGACCTTCTTGCCCTTGAAGTGATCGGCCAGGTAGTTGCCGGCCACCGCGCCCTGCTGGTCGTCGCGACCGCAGGTGCGGAACGTGTTCCACATGCCGCGCTCGGTGAACTTCACGTTCGTGGAGGCCGGCGTGACCTGGATGATGCCGGCGTCGAGGTAGACGTCGGAGGCCGGGATCGACACGCCGGAATTGTAGTCGCCGACAACCATCTTCACGCCGTCGCTGGCGAACTTGTTGGCCACCGAGACGCCCTGCTTCGGGTCGGAGGCGTCGTCGCCGACCGTCACGGTCAGCGTCGTGCCCTTCAGGGTGCCGGCCTTGTTGAGGTCCTCGACCGCCTGGCTCGCGCCGTTCTTGAGCTGCGCGCCGATGGCGGCGCTGTTGCCGGTGATCGGCGCGGCGACGCCGAGCTTGACCTCGGCGGCCTGCGCGGCCGCCACCATGGCGCCGAGGGCGAGCCCGGCCAGCAGAATCGATCTCATCGCGTACTTCCCCTAACTGTCAGGACCGCACGTGCGGATCCGGCCGCACTCATCGGACCTCGCCGGCCGCGGGCGCCCGTGCGCGCCATGTCAGCGGTGAGGTCTTCTCGTAGAGCCAGCGGTACTGGCTCGTCATCTGGCGCGTCCGCGTGTAGCGGAAGCCCGCCGCGCCGATGATCATGACGACGACCGCGTCGACCGCATAGTAGTGCAGCGACAGCAGAGTGCCCGAAAACAGGGCGTAGTGGATGAAGCGCACGGCGGCCGCCACCAGGAGCAGCGCCAGGGCGCAGTGCCAGAACGGCCGCCAGCCCCGGGCGATGCCGCGGGCCGCCATCCAGCCGGCCCAGCCGCCCATCACCACGGTCACGAGCAGGAACAGCCAGGCCGACGGCTCCTCGTACAGGATCCCCTGCAGCATGCTCACGCCCCCACCGGGCCGCTATGGCCCCCTTCCAGATAGGCGGCCTGGACGTTCGGATCGTCGAGCAGCGCCCGACCCGTCCCGCTCATCGTGACCCGACCGTTGACCAGCACGTAGCCGCGATGGGCGAGCTTCAGGGCGTGGTAGGCGTTCTGCTCGACGAGGAAGATCGTCATGCCGTCGGTCCGGTTCAGCTCCCGGATCGCGTCGAAGATGCCCTTCACGACGAGCGGCGCGAGGCCGAGGGACGGCTCGTCGAGGAGCAGCAGGCGCGGGCGGCTCATCAGCGCCCGGGCGATGGCCAGCATCTGCTGCTCGCCCCCCGACATGGTGCCGGCGCGCTGGTTCAGACGCTCCTTCACCCGCGGGAACAGGGTGCAGACCTTCTCCAGATCCTCGGCGAAGAAGCGCCCGTCATGGAGCGCGGCGCCCATCTGGAGGTTCTCGTAGACGGTCATGCGCGGGAAAACCCGGCGGCCCTCCGGCGACTGCGCGATGCCGAGCCGGGCGATGGCGTGGGTCGGCATCCGGGTTATGTCGCGGCCGTCGTAGGTGATCGTCCCCGAGCGCGCCTGGGGGCTGCCGAAGATCGTCATCATCAGGGTCGACTTGCCGGCACCGTTGGCGCCGATCAGCGTGACGATCTCGCCCTCGGCCACGTCGAGATCGACGCCCCGCAGGGCGGCGACGCTGCCGTAATAGGTCGAGACGTCGCGCACCGCGAGGAGCGGCGGCTTCTTCCCCGCCTGGATCGCCCGGGTCTCCTCGACCAGGACATTGATGCCGGCGACGCTCATGCCGGTGCTCCCGTGTGCGCCGCGTCCCCGTGCGGCACGCTGATCCCGACCTCGGCCTCCACGGCCTCCACCTCCTCGTCCTCGACGCCGAGATAGGCGGCGATCACCTTCGGATCGGCCCGCACCTCGGCCGGGGAGCCGTCGGCGATCTTCACGCCGTAATCGAGGACGACCACGTGGTCGGAGATCTCCATCACCACCGACATGTCGTGCTCGATCAGCAGCACCGAGGTGTCGTGCGCGTCGCGAATGTGGCGCAGGAGCCCGTTCAGCTCCGCCGATTCCCGGGGATTGAGGCCGGCCGCCGGCTCGTCGAGGCAGAGCAGGACCGGGTCGGTGCACATCGCCCTGGCGATCTCCAGGCGCCGCTGCGCGCCGTAGGGCAGGGCGCCCGCCGGGTCATCCGCGCGCGCCATGAGGTCGATGCGCTCGAGCCAGGCCTTGGCCCGCTCGATCGCGGCGGCCTGCGCGTCCCGGTAGGTCTTGAGACCGAGAAGCCCGAGGATCGTGTAGCCCGAGGCCCGCATGAGCGGCGCGTGCTGCGCGACCAGCAGGTTCTCCAGGACGGTCATGCCCTGGAACAGGCGGATGTTCTGGAAGGTGCGGGCCACTCGCGCGGTTCGGTTCACCTTGTGGTTCGGAAGCCGCTCCAGCAGGTGCGTCGTGCCGTCGGCGTGCGCCAGCGTCAGCATGCCCTCGGTGGGCTTGTAGAAGCCGGTGATGCAGTTGAACACCGTGGTCTTGCCGGCCCCGTTCGGGCCGATCAAAGCGGTGATGTCGCCGCGGCGCGCCTCGAAGGACAGGTCGGAGACGGCGGTGAGGCCGCCGAACCGCATGGTCAGGTGCTCGACGGCCAGCACCGGCGGGGGGAGGGGTGACGTCGCCATCAGCCGTGCCCCTCGCTGACATGGGCGCCCGAGACCGCGCGCCGCTGGCCCAGCGAGACCGACGGCATGCGCTCCGAGATCAGGCCGCGCGGGCGCCAGACCATCATGGCGACCATGGCCAGCCCGAACAGGAGCAGGCGGTACTCGCTGGGGTCGAAGCCCTCGCCGAACACGGCCTTCAGGAAGCCGAGGTTGCGCAGCATCTCGGGGCCGCCGACCATCGCCACCGCGGCGATGGCGACGCCGACCTGGCTGCCCATGCCGCCGAGGACGACGATCGCCAGGATGATGGCGCTCTCCAGGAAGTTGAAGCTCTCCGGGCTGATGAAGCCCTGGCGCACCGCGAAGAACGAGCCCGCGAAGCCCCCGAAGGCCGCGCCCAACGCGAAGGCCGTGAGCTTCGTGGCGGTCGTGTCGATGCCCAGCGACCGGCAGGCGATCTCGTCCTCGCGCAGGGCCTCCCAGGCCCGCCCGATCGGCAGGCGGCGCAGGCGCAGGGTGACGAAGTTGGTGATCAGGGCGAGCGCCAGGATCAGGTAGTACAGGAACACGAGGCGGTGCATCGAATCGTACGGGATGCCGAAGGTCGCGGCGAACCCGCCCTCGCCCGCCGTGAACGGGATGCCGAAGAAGGTCGCCCGCGGGATCGACGAGATGCCGGCGCCGCCGCCGGTGACGTCGGTCCAGTTGATCAGGACGAGGCGGATGATCTCGCCGAAGGCCAGGGTGACGATGGCGAGGTAGTCGCCGCGCAGGCGCAGCACCGGGAAGCCGAGGATCATCCCCCACAGGCCGGCGAACAGGCCGGCCAGCGGCAGGCAGACCCAGAACGACAGGCCGAAGGTGGTCGAGAGCAGCGCGTAGGAATAGGCCCCGACCGCGTAGAACGCGACGTAGCCGAGGTCGAGCAGGCCGGCGAGGCCGACCACGATGTTCAGGCCCCAGCCGAGCATCACGTAGGTGAGGATCAGGATGCCGAGGTCGATCCAGTAGCGGGCCGAGGACAGGCCACCCGTCGCCAGGGCGGAGATCATCGGCAGGGTCAGCGCGACGAAGATGAACAGCCAGAGACCGACCTTCGAGGTCTTCTGACCGGCGTCGGGCTCGCCGTGCACGGCCTCGGTGGCCTGGGCCGGGGCGGGCGTCAGCGCCCGGCGCGCGTCGCGGCGCAGCAGCACGAGGCGCTGGACGAGGCGGAGCACGAAGATCGCCGCGCAGAGCGCCGCCACCAGCCCCCAGCGCGGCACGAGAACCAGCTCGGTCCCGGGCCCGGGATCGGTCCGGTAGGCGATGATCGGGACGCAGAGGCCGAAGGTGACGAGGGCGTAGAGGGCTGCATCGCGCAGGATGCCGGCCATCGCGGAGCCGGGGAGGGCAGTCTGCGAGGCGGCCATCAGACTTTCTCGACCTCGGGCCGGCCCAGGATGCCCGAGGGCATGAAGATCAGCACGATCGCCAGGATCGAGAAGGCGGCGACGTCCTTGTACTCGATGGAGAAGTAGGCCGACCAGAAGGTCTCGATCAGGCCGATGATCAGGCCGCCGAGCACCGCCCCGGGCAGGGAGCCGATACCGCCGAGGACCGCCGCCGTGAACGCCTTCACGCCGGGCACGAAGCCGTCCGAGAAGGACACCACGCCGTAGTACATGAGGTAGAGGACGCCCGCGACGGCCGCGAGGGCCGCGCCGAGCACGAAGGTCAGCGAGATCGTGCGGTCGACGTCGATCCCGAGCAGCGCCGCCATCTTGCGGTCCTGCTCGCAGGCGCGCTGCGCCCGGCCGAAGGGCGTGCGCTGCACGAGGTACCAGAAGCCGGTGAGCAGCACGGCGGTGACCGCCATGATCAGCACCTGCTTCCAGGCCAGGAACACCGCGTAGCCGTCCCGCTCGAACAGGGTGATGCCGCCCGACAGCATGGGCGGGGTCGGCTTGTTGCGCGCGCCCTGCACGACCTGCACGAAATTCGACAGGAAGATCGAGACGCCGATCGCCGAGATCAGCGGGGCGAGGCGGAACGAGCCGCGCAGCGGCCGGTAGGCCACCCGCTCGATCGCCCAGCCCCACAGGGCGGTCAGCACCATGGCGACCACCAGCACCACCAGGAAGGCCAGCGCGATGGAGCTGACCCCGAGCCAGACCGTCAGCAGCAGGAAGGTGATGAGCGCGATGAAGCAGGAGACCATGAAGACGTCGCCGTGGGCGAAGTTCACCATGCCGATGATGCCGAACACCATCGTGTAGCCGATCGCGATCAGGCCGTAGATCGAGCCGAGCGTCAGCCCGTTGATGAGCTGCTGTACGAAGACGTCCATGAACTCTCGCGCGCAGGTTGCTTGGGCCGCCTACGGAGAGCGCAGGCAGCTTGGCGGGGCAAGTCTCGTACCGCAGCCGTAGCACACCAGCCACAGGTTTCATCGCCGCCCGAGCGTCGCGTGAAAACAGTCGACCACGCCAGTAACGCCCCCTGCCCGGGCTTGCGTGTGGCGCAGTTCCTGCGACACGTTAACGAATTGAAATGCTCGATCATCCCGGGCGAGGCGAGGAGCAGTACCGATGGCAGGGTCGCGACTCACGACGATGATCTTCGTCGGCATGCTCCTCGGCATCGCCGTGGGCTACGCCTGCAGCATCACCTGGCCCGACCCGCAGACCGCCAAGGAGATCGCCGGCTACATCGCGCTGGTCTCCGACGTGTTCCTGCGTCTGATCAAGATGATCATCGCCCCGCTGGTGTTCTCGACGCTGGTGGTCGGGATCGCGCATCTCGGAGACACCGCCGCGGTCGGCCGGGTCGGCGGCAAGGCGCTGCTCTGGTTCGTCGGCGCCTCGTTCTGCTCGCTGATGCTGGGCTTGATCCTGGTCAACATCATGCAGCCCGGCGTGAACCTGAACCTGCCCCTGCCCGATGCCGGCGCCGGCACGGGCCTCAAGGCGGCCTCGCTCTCGCTCAAGGAATTCGTCACCCACCTCGTGCCGAAGAGCGCCGTCGAGGCGATGGCCAACAACGAGATCCTGCAGATCGTGGTCTTCTCGATCTTCTTCGGCGTCGGCCTCGCGGCGCTCGGCGAGAAGGGCCGGCTCCTCGCGCAGGGCATCGAGGGCGTCGCCGACGTGATGCTGAAGGTGACGGGTTACGTGATGATGTTCGCCCCCGTGGCGGTGTTCGCCGCCATCGCGGCGACGATCACCACGCAGGGCATCGGCGTGCTCGTGACCTACGGCAAGTTCCTGGTGGAATTCTACATCGGCCTCGCCGTGCTCTGGGCGCTGCTGATGGGCGTGGGCTTCCTGCTGCTCGGCGGCGGCGGCATCGTGCGGCTGTTCAACCTGATCAAGGAGCCCTTCGTGCTCGCCTTCTCGACGGCGTCGAGCGAGGCCGCCTACCCGAAGATGCTGACGAACCTGGAGAAGTTCGGGGTGCCGAACCGCATCACGTCGTTCGTGCTGCCGATGGGCTACTCGTTCAACCTCGACGGCTCGATGATGTACTGCACCTTCGCGGTGATGTTCATCGCGCAGGCCTACAACATCCCGCTGAGCTGGGGTCAGCAGCTCACGATGCTGCTCCTGTTGATGGTGACGTCGAAGGGCATGGCCGGCGTGCCGCGCGCCTCGCTGGTGGTGATCTCGGCGACGCTGTCGCACTTCAACATCCCGGAAGCGGGGCTGCTGCTGATCATCGGCATCGACCAGTTCCTCGACATGGGGCGCTCGGCCACCAACGTGCTGGGCAACAGCGTCGCCACCGTGGCGGTCGCCAAGTGGGAGGGCCAGCTCTCCACCACCGACCAGCGCCTCGACCATGTCGGCACGGTGGCCTCGCCGGCGGAGTAGGCGCGGGCGGCGGCTGCGCCGCCCGGCAGACTGAGGCGCGGATCGGTCCCGGCAGGAGAGCGCCAGGGATCTCGGTGCCGGCTGGAGGGCTCCTTCGAGGCCTCCGCCGCGCCCCGGCGCCTCGATAGGAGGGTGGGGGTGGGAGCGCCCGGGCGCTCTCGAACGCGGTGTGGCACATGCGGTGCGCCCTGGAGGGCGGGTGATGGCGCGGCTTTCCCTTGCGTTTCTGGTCCTGGCGCTGGCGGCGACGCCCGCCGCGGCCGTCGAGGTGCTCACCGGGACGCTCAGGAGCGTCGCCGAGCGCGGGGAGATCGTGCTCGGCTACCGGGAGAGCTCGGTGCCGTTCTCCTTCGTCGAGGGCAGACGGCCGGACGGCAGCCCCCGGGCGATCGGCTACGCCATCGACCTCTGCAACGAGATCGCCGACGATGTTCAGGCAGCGATCGGCCGGCCGGTGCGGGTCCGCTACGCGCCGGTCACCGCCGAGACGCGCATCGAGGCGGTGACCTCCGGCAAGATCGACCTCGAGTGCGGCTCGACCACCGCCAATGCCGAGCGCCGAAGGCAGGTCGCCTTCTCGCCGGTGGACTACATCAGCGCGACGCAGCTGCTGGTGAAGCGCGGCGCGGGCATTGCCTCCTACCGGGATCTCGGCGGGAAGACCGTGGTGGTGACAGCCGGCACCACCAACGAGAGGGCCGTGCGCGACCTGCTCGCCCGCCTGAAGATCGACGCGCAGGTGGTGACGGCCCCCGACCACGCCGCCTCCTACGCGATAGTCAAGGCCGGCAAGGCCGACGCCTTCGCCACCGACGACGTGCTGCTCTACGGCCTGATCGCCACGGACGCGCAGGACGGGGTGAACTACACGGTGCTGCCCGACAAGCTCTCCTACGAGCCCTACGGCATCATGTTCCGCAAGGACGACCCGGAGCTCGCCGGCATCGTGCAGCAGACCTTCACGCGGCTCGCCGAGTCCCGGGCGCTGCGCTGGACCTACGAGCGCTGGTTCCTCAAGCGCCTGCCCAACGGCGAGCGCCTCGACATCCCGATGTCGAACGACCTGCGGGTGAGCTTCCAGCTGATGGGCCTCGACGGCGGCGAGTGAGCGGCGCGGAGACGGGACGGCGCCTCGCTTTCGCCCAACCGGCACGCGAGGAAGACCCGGCCTGACCGCCTCCCTCCCGTCGCGAGCGTGCCACCGTCCATGCTGATCGCCGCGCCCTGCCCGAAACCGCTCGCCCTGGTACTGGCCGCCGCCCTCGGCTGCGCCGCCTCCGCGGCCTCCGCCCACCCGCACGTCTGGGTGACCGCCAAGGCGCAGCTCGTCTACGCCGACGGCAAGCTCGTCGGCGTCCGCGACACGTGGAGCTTCGATCCCGAGTACACGGCCTTCGTCACGCAGGGCCTCGACACCAACAAGGACGGCAAGCTCAGCCCGGAGGAACTCGCCGGGCTCGCCGCCGAGAACACCGCCAACCTCGCCGAGTTCGGCTACTTCACGAAGCTGAAGGTCGGCGGCAAGGAGCAGGCCTTCGCGGAGCCGAAGGAGCCGGCCGCGCACATGGACGACCGGGCGCTGGTCATGACCTTCCTGCTGCCCCTGAAGACTCCGGTCCAGCAGGGGCGGGGGGTCGCCGCGCTGGAGGTCTACGACCCGACCTACTTCGTCGCCTTCTCGTTCGCCGAGGGCGCCGACGCCGCGACCCTAGCCGGGGCGCCACAGGGCTGCGCCGCCACGGTCACCCGGCCGAAGACCGAGCAGCCGAAGACGGCCGATGCCGGGTCGCCGGGCATGACCGAGGCCTTCTTCGAGGCGCTCACCGCCGCCTCGACCTATGGGGTGCAGTTCGCCAGCCGGGTTCTCGTGGCATGTCCGTAGGCATCGGGATCGTCGCCCCCGCGGGGGCGGGGCGGCTGGGCCTGCGGCTCGGCCTCATGGCCCTGGCCATCGGGCTCGCCGCATTGCTGGCGGCCGCGATCGCGTGGCTCGTCGCGCCCGGCCTCGCGGCGCCGCCCCCGCGCTCGCCCTTCGGTATCGGCTTCCGCGAGGCCGCGCCGGCCGCCACGGGTCTCGGCGGCGTCATCCTGGCGCTGCAGGCGAGCTTCTCCCGCAGCCTCAACGCCGCGGTGAGCGCGCTGCGGGGCGGCGGCAGCTGGACCCCGCTGGTCGGCCTCGCCTTCGCGTACGGCGTGTTCCACGCCGCCGGTCCCGGCCACGGCAAGGCGGTGATCGCCGGCTACATCCTGGCGGGGGAGCGGGCGCTCCGGCGCGGTGCCGCGCTGAGCGTCTGCGCCGCTCTGCTCCAGGCCTGCGTGGCCGGGGCGATCGTCGGCCTCGGCACGCTGGTCCTCAACGCCACCGCGGCGAGCATCACCTGGGCCGGCACCCTGATCGAGACCGTGAGCTTCGCCCTCGTCGCCCTGATCGGGCTGGTCCTGACGTGGCGCAAGGCCGGTCGCCTCGCCAATCTCGGCGCGGGCTGCGGCCCGGGCTGCAACCACCTCCCGGGACCGCAGGCCCTCGACACCCTCGACACGTGGCGCGAGCGGGCCGGGGTGGTGCTGGCGGCGGGCACGCGCCCCTGCGCGGGGGCGGTGCTGGTCCTGGTCTTCGCGGTGTCGCAGGGCGTGCCCGGGGCGGGCGTGCTGGCGGTCCTGGCGATGGCCCTCGGCACCGCGCTGACCACGACCGCGCTGGCCTGCCTCGCGGTCTTCGCCAAGCGGATGGCGCTGCGCCTCGCGGGCGGTCGGGGGCAGGCCGGGCTGCTGGCGCTCGGCGGCCTCGAACTCGTCGCCGCCGCCTTCGTGCTGGTCCTGGGCGCCGCGATGCTCTCCGGCCTCGCGCCGGGCCTCGGCGGCTGAAGGGTCTCGCCTTCCGGGGCGCGGCGTGCCACGCTGCGCCACCGAGACGGAGAGCGCGCCGATGCATCCCGACTTCGCGACGATCCTGAACTGGCGCCTGCTCGCCGGATCGCATCCCTTCCCCGGGCCAGACGGCGGGACCTGCATCAACGAGGCCGCGATCGTCGCCGCGGGCCTGCCCTACCGGGCGATCCGCTCCAGCGCCGACTGCCCGCCCTGCTTCTCGCGGCCGGCCGCCGCCTACGCCCTCGGACTCAACGACGCCATGCCGGACGAGGCGCGGCCCCAGCTGATGGCCTTCGTCCTGCGCCTGTCGGGCAGCGCCGACACGGCGGAGATCGAGGCCGCCCGCACCCGGCAGCTCGCCCTGGAGAGCGTCCGCCGCATCCTGGCGCCGCTCTGCGCCGTCGCCGGCCTGGCGGCGGAAGCGGAGGCCTGCGCGGCCGCGCCGGACTGGCCCGCGGCCCTGGCCGCCGCGAACGCGGCCGCGTGGCGGGCCGGCGCCCGCGCAAGTCG